>PAWX01000060.1 GCA_002714245.1 Gammaproteobacteria bacterium
ACCCGCTATTAGCCACGCCCAGCCATGCATCGATCCTGATGCGATGCCACTGAAAAGACCACCAACGTTACACCCAAACGCGAGTCGTGAGGAGATACCTAGAAGCAGGCCAAAAACAGCCGCGACGGCATAATACCAAACAGCTATCGGTTGCTTAAGTGGCCTGTTAACGGAATCTATCCACGCTGCCAAGGCAGCACCGGTCACGAGCCCAATATTCGTAAGAGAAGTAGTATCGGTTAATATTGACTCCTTGAGAGCTGATGCATTAACCGGATGTGTCCAGAATTGCGTCGTACTTGGGTCCCAGCCAATTCCATGCGCGGCTTTTGCTGCCCAAAGCCCAAGACCATAAACCACGCCCCAGGGTTGCCCAGCAATAAGCACGTGCAGAGTAGCGAGCGTAGCGAGGAATACAGCCGCTGTCAGAAACCGCCTATTCCAAATCGGGCCTTCACTGAAGCCGCGGGCGATCAATCCTACGATGAGTAACCCGGACAATGTGACAACCACACTCTGCTCGACGCCAAGTAGTTTTGTGAGACTTAATGGAACGTGGGGCGTGGATTGAACAGCAAAAGGGATCAATAGCGACCCAAGGAAGCTACCCAAGCAGAATAATGGAAGAGCAGCCAACGCAACAACGTTGCCAGAACCAGCGTTAACGAGAGTTCCCGAACCGCACCCGAGGATCATTTGCATCGACAGTCCAAAAATGGCTGCGGCAACGATCATAGTGAGTGAAACGGGAGCTATGGCTCCTATAAGTGATCCCGGCGCATACGCAATCAAAGGCTGTATCGCCAAGGCAGTCAGTCCAATGGCGATTAATTGGGCGATCATGCCTTGCGCGTCTCGGTCCCGAATTAAACGTCTCCAAGGTCCAGCGAAGCCAAATCCATAACGTTCCAAGGTAAATCCAATAAGAAGACCGAGGCCAAGCAGCAGAGAAAAGCGAACGCCCGCGATGACAGCGAGCGTTAACAGGATCGTAGTTGCAAGAGGTATTCGTATGACCAAACGCTAATTCACCAAATTATTGAACCATTTCTTTGTTTTAAGAATGGCGAACTGTACAGATGTCGGAACGTTTTCCATGGGTTTATTAAGAGCTGACCACTCAACCATTGATTCCGCGTAGAGCTTTACATCTTGAACCTCGGCCACCTCGCTCAGCACGAACCAATTTGTAGCCGCCCAGTGACCGGTATTGCAATATGAAATCGTGCCAGGTTGGTCCAATTGATTGGCAGTAACAATAGTTTGCACTTCATCGGCATGCTTCAGGAGTGGTGTATTTTTATCAAAAAACAACTCAAATGAAAACTGGTCAGCGCCAGGAAGGATGCCGGGTCTCGCAGCTGAATCATGCCACGCTTCACCGGTATAGAAGTTATCCAACCGAGCGTCCAGTAAGCGTGCGCTGCCCTGCCCCGCAACCTGTCTCTCGACTTCAGCCGTATCTGCGTACCACGTTGGATCAAACCTAAGAACCGGTGTGGTCTGGTCCACGTCTGTATTGCCGGAGGCGATCTCGAATCCATCTTTCTGATAGGCTCTAAATCCCCCGTTCAAGATAGCCAGCGAGTCAAAACCAACACTTTTAAGCGTCCAGTAAACCCGAGACGCAGCCCCGAAATCAGTAGTAGTCACTCCATCATGCACGATAACGACTGGCTTTTTGGCGTCGATTCCGCGTGTACCCAGCACATTTGCAAGCTGTTTGATGTTAGGAAGCCTGCCCGGATTTCTGTCTGGACCACGAAATTCTGCGTAAGGTATGTGTACAGATCCCGGGATATGCTGGTCTAGATACGCCTTCTCATCACTGCGGATCTCAAGGACCGTTGCGCCCTCTTCTTCTAGCAGATCGGTCAATTTAAAGCTATCAATAACCGGATCGATTGAAGCCGCATTCGTAATGCCCGTGATCGTCAGGGCGGAAATCCCCACAATTGTTGTCCATACTTTCATTGAATTTTTCCTAAATTCGACCGGCGGAGATTAATCGGTTTTTGGTAGGTCTCAAAAGAATATCTCAAACAATGCTTATAACTTTTTATTTTATCGGTTTCGTTGTGTTGGGCACACGTGCCGCCCAAATATAAAACCGCGCTTTGCCATATGTTTCGTTTTGCGACCTGAAACACGGGCTCTCCAAATCTTAAAACTTGATGGTTTCATTTCCTGCCTCATGAGATGTATTACCTGAGCCTCTTTGAGTCCGTACGATGACTCGATGGCCTCAAATGGAGTTCTATCTTCCCACGCCATTTCGATAATTCGGCTAATCTCATCGACTGTTAATATTTTTTTTCTAACAGCCATTTCAGTGACTCCTGCGTAGAAGTTGAAAATTCAGATGCATCACCCGATTCGAAGCTAGGCCTAAGCGCGCTACATTGCGCTTTCCCTAACTCCACACCCCATTGATCATAGGAATTCACATTCCACAGGATCCCTTGTGTAAAAACCTTGTGCTCATAAGCCGCAATTAAAGCCCCCAAGCTCTCTGGTGTCAGTGCATCCATCATAATCAGTGAGCTCGGTCTGTTACCTGGAAATGTTCGGTGAGATGCAAGTCGTGTCGCATCCGATCCAGACAATCCGTCAGCAAGCATTTCTTCATAAATCGCATCTGTAGATTTTCCGAACGCCAGAGCCTCGGCCTGTGCCAAACAATTCGCGTTCAGCAAAGAGTGAGATTCATGGTCTGTGTTGATCGAATTTGCGGTCAGAATAAAATCAACCGGGCAGACCATAGTGCCTTGATGTAGCAGTTGGAAAAATGCATGCTGCCCGTTAGTACCGGGTTCACCCCATATCACAGGACACGTGTCGTAATCTAAAGGTTTTCCGGCCCGATCTACCCGCTTGCCGTTGGACTCCATTTCCATTTGTTGTAGGTATGCAGAAAAGCGATGCAAACGTTGTTCGTATGGCAGGATCGCTTGGGTGTCCAAGCCGAATCCATTCCGATACCAGATCCCGATCAGCGCCATTAATATCGGGATATTGTTATCAGCAGGTGCGTCTCGGAAATGCCGATCCATCTCTCGTGCACCAGCAAGGAAGCGGTCAAATATCTCGGAACCCATGGCGATCATGAGTGAGAGCCCTATCGTTGACCAAACTGAGTAACGGCCACCAACCCAATCCCAGAATCCAAAGGTCCGTGTATCTGCAATACCAAAAGCGCGCACGGCTGCCGTGTTAGTTGATAAAGCAGCGAAATGTTCCGCAATAGCGGTTTCCCCTAACACACTGGATATCCATTGTTTAGCTTTATAAGCGTTGTGCATTGTTTCCTGTGTTGTGAATGTCTTTGATGCNANNANAATNAGCGTNGTCNGCGGATNNAGNGNGNNTAATACATCATGCAAATGAGCACCATCGACATTAGANACNTAGTGAANTCTCGGCCCNTCAANCATCGGCNTNAGAGCNTCGGNGACCATCAANGGTCCTAAATCTGANCCGCCAATCCCAATATTAACGACATCNGTGAAAGCTTCNCCTGTGGNACCAACNAANANCCNTTCTCGAATNCCTNCAGCAAAGGCATAGGCTNGATCACGCGCTTGNATCACGGATGGCATGACNGAANAACCATCAACTNCGAAGTTATCGGTNNNTTCGCCNCGNAGGGCGACATGCAGTACNGCNCGGTTTTCNGTGGTATTTATACGATNNCCGGCAAACATGGCCGCACGCGTCTCGNNGAAATCAGAGGCNTCTANTACNTCNANTAGCNTGGCAAGAACCGCAGAGTCGANCCAATGCTTGGAATAATCGAGTCGTAACCCNGCNCCCTCGGCNACAAAACGNGACGCTCGCCCCGGATCNTTTTTAAAAAGGGCGGTAAGNGTCTGATTCCATTGTCTTGATATGGATGNAATCTCGTCAATCAAAATCATGCTCAGTGAATNATAGGTGGCCCAGAGTCTGACNAATTATCGTTGTCATCGTCCTCGGTNTCTTCTNATTCTTCNNCTAAATCATCGTCAAACATNCCCGCCTGTTCNAGATTTGCGACCAGTCCCTCCGGCATCTGNTGATTGAATTCTTCAATTAAATCACGCACGACCGTTTGCAGTGCCTCGACCGCAATTTGATGATTTTCGCGTATCGCGTCATCTTCGATATCCATCTGTCCGTGCCAATACAGNCACGCTGCCATNGCATCATGCGCCTCATTCGCGACTTGGTCATAGAATCCCTGATGCACGCCATCTTGTGACTCTGCGCGATACACCGTNATNCTNAGATCCGCATNTTCACTCCACGGTTCGAGTGTCGGTTGCCNTAGTATNATGCGCACTAAATANAGCCGCTGTCGGTTTTCGAGAATACAAAGGGCATCATCNAATCTTACAGGCACACCATCCTCCCGCTCCACAAGCGAGACATAGGCGGCCATGACNGGAGCACTTAACCAAGGCGTTTCNTCATCTTCTCCAANNAATTGATCAGCTANCAGACAATGCAAACACTCAAGNTCTGGGGCTNTNAACGCATACTCTGCCTGAAATATGGTGAGGTCATCGGTCTGGCCCGCGTGGCGAAAATCCTGATTGAACAGCGTNACCGCATGCTCAGTATGTGGAACATCATCGAAGAGTTCGAGTGCTTGCAATCTTGGATCCTTCTAAATTCGGCACCATAGTCTTGCAAACATTGGATCAAGAACATAGGGCATATTAAAAAAAANCGCACTGTNGTANTGATCCGGAATACACTTGNANGCAANTCGGTTNTTTTGAAAAAGATAGGAAGTNAANATGTTCAGATTNTTCTCTGATCGTAAATGGNTGTTATGGGCGTGGTTTGGCTCAGCGTTAATATTATCGTCCCTCTGGGTGCAAGTAAAAATTGATGTTGAAATCAATGAATGGTTNGGCGAATTTTACGACATGATCCAAAAGGCACTCGCAACGCCNAANGCNATNACNATCGAGGAATATTGGGCAAGCTTGTTCAGTTTCATCTATCTCGCAGGCATATACGTAGCAATTGCTGTTTTGGTTAGTTATTTCACNGCGCACTATTTGTTTCGATGGCGNGCNTCGATGGTTGAGTGGTATCACGCGGTCTACGACAGNGCGAGAGCGATCGANGGTGCTGCNCANCGNGTNCAGGAAGATACAATAAAATTCTCGCGTATCATGGAGCAGCTTGGTACCAGTCTGATTGAAGCGATCATGGTTCTGATTCAATTCATACCGATACTTTTTGGCTTNTCGATGGGCATCCCTATCTTCTTTTTCGGTGACTGGCAATACGGTCTNCTAACAGGTGCATTAGTCTGGAGTATTGGTGGTACGTTATTTTTAATNGGATTGGGGTGGCTACTCCGATTGGTCGGCATCGAATACGACCTCCAGAAGAAGGAAGCCGCCTACCGAAAAATATTGGTAATCGCNGAAGANGATGAGACAGTGAGGCCAAAAACAATTGGGGAGTTATTTGAGGGCGTGAGGAGCATTCATTATTTAAGCTATCTTCGCTACTTGTATTTCAATATCGGGCGCATCGCGTATCTGCAAGCGAATGTACTGAGCGCATACGTATTATTGGCTCCTGCAATCGTGGCAGGGGTCGTGACCCTAGGTGTTATGCAGCAAATAATTAGAGCATTTGGGCGTGTCGAAGGCTCCATGCAGTATTTGCTAAAGGCTTGGCCTACAATCATCGAATTATTAAGTGTTTACAAGCGTTTAAGAGAATTCGAGCGACGTATTCATGAAGCTGAGACCGGCGCACTACGGACCTAGTTCTTACACTCGGGTCGTTATGTGTTCCACCTGAGCGCTTGTGCGCTTGAAATACCAAGCCGAGACAATGAATGGAAAAACTAGCTCTGGTAACTGGCAGTACGAGCGGCATTGGCCTCGGAGTTGCGCGTTCACTCGCAGAGGCTGGGTACCGCGTGGTTCTTAATGGGTTCGGGACGCCAGATGCAATCGATTCAGTGCTCTCTGAGATTGGCTCGTTAAGTTCATCGGAGCCAATCTATATCGGCACAGATCTCACCAACGTTTTTTCGATTGAGAAGGCGATCAGTGAGCTCCTATCTAGCGAGGGACCGGTGAGTGTTCTGGTAAACAATGCGGGCATGCAATACACGGCTCCGGTAGACGAATTCCCGGTTGAGAAATGGGATCAAATTATTGCATTAAATCTAAGCGCCGCGTTCCATACAACAAGACTGTGCTTGCCGGCCATGAAAGAGCAAAGGTTTGGACGCATTGTAAACATCGCGAGTGTTCATGGGTTAGTCGCCTCCATCAATAAACCAGCGTACGTAGCAGCTAAGCATGGTTTGGTCGGGCTTACTAAGGCGACAGCTCTCGAGACAGCAGAGCTCAATATTACTTGTAATGCGATTTGCCCGGGATGGACTCATACATCGCTCATTCAGACGCAAATTGAACAGCGCGCGTCCGATTTGAACATAAGCGAAGAAGAAGGTGGTCGGGCATTATTGTCTGAAAAGCAACCTTCCCAACAATTCGTTACAACAGACCAGCTAGGGGAATTGGTTCGGTTTCTTTGTACTGACGTAGCATCACAGATCACCGGTGCCAGCCTACCGGTAGATGGTGGCTGGACAGCACAATAAATCTTCCTCAAGTTTGGCGCCACTTGGGCTATATCTTACGATAATGGACCCGATGGAATCTGATAAATAGTTGATTATGAAACACCGCTCCTCTTATCCCATAAGGTGAATTTTTCGTTTCAATTATATTTTTTGATGCTGAGAAAACCTGCTGGCCGGTTAGGGGGTTGAAACGCTTAACGGCGTAAAAAAAACTAGTTATTGTGGGCGTAGCTAAAAATTTTGGCTAGAGGTATCCCGCGAGATGACCGGCGTAACTCGTGATGGTTATTACAAAAACCAGTTCTAGTGGTGATCTCTTAAAAAAGACCGTCACCAGCAAGCTAAGTAATGCGAGACATGTAGTAAAACCGGAATAAACCGACTGAGTGAAGATCGGATTTACCAAAACAGCCAGCAACAGCCCTACTACAACCGCGTTCACAAACATTAGTTGTTGTTTCAATCCAATCATTGGTTGACCAACACTCATCGCCGCAACCAAGAGAACCATACCGGGGAAGAATATGGCCATCACAGCGACAAGAGCCGCCCAACCAAGCGATTCTGGCAACAAAACAGTGCCAATGAATGCGGCAAACGAAAACAGGGGTCCCGGGACAGCTTGAGCGACGCCGTAACCCGCCAGGAAAGAAGTTATGTCGATTGGAGGCACAAATTCAGCCTCCAAGAATGGGAGAACCACATGGCCGCCACCAAACACAAGCCCACCACTCAAAACATTACCCGTCAGAAGCATTATCCATTGCGAGTCGGACTGAAAGAAGACAGCGGTTGACATCAACACAATCCAGATCACAAGGCTCACAATCCCGACAACGTGCGACTTAGATCTATCGAAGTTGAAAGCTTGATCTTCATCGGTGCCCTTAAGTGAGAGGCCGATGACCAAGGCAACCCCTATAAGAGCCACTTGAGTGAGCGCGACCGGAAACACGTAAAAAGTGATCGCGGCGATTAAAGCGGTTATCTTTGTTTCACGGTCAGTACAAAGCTGATACCACATGCCAAGTAAGGCGTGGGTTACGACTCCGACTGCGACAATCTTCATTGCTGCTATCAACCAACCAGCGCTCAACGAACCGCCCTGTAGAACCCATAGAGCAGCAACAACCATAATGATGACGCTCGGCAGCGTAAATCCGCTCCAAGCCGCGATAGCACCTTTGATACCCCCAAGATTAAAACCGAGCCCCATCCCTAGCTGCGACGATGTAGGCCCGGGAATAACCTGACATAACGCGACTAACGAGGCATAGTCCTCATCAATCATCAGCTTGTCCTTTTCGACGAATTCGCGTCGAAAGATCCCGATGTGCGCGAGGGGTCCACCGAAAGATGTACAGCCAAGCCTCAGAAACCTAGCGAAGATTTTAAACCAATGTACGGATGTGCAACTTTTCATAGAAGCTGTCAGTTCTTCAAAAATAAATCCGTAAAATCAGTTTGACTATTTCAATACAAGTCATCGATCGCTTCTTGGTAATGTTCAACCACTAGCGAACGTTTGATTTTCTGGGTAGGTGTCAAGAAACCATTTTCAATTGTACACGGCTCAGTCATTAGCAAACCTTTACGAACTTGCAGCAAAGGTGGTTTGTTGACGTTGTAACGCTTAAGAACATTAACCAAAGTACTATCAGGATCGGTTGTTTCAAAATCATTGTTCAGGCAGATAAGTGCACTTAAGGAAGGCTTTCCATCTCCAACAATAATCACTTGGTCTATCTCAGGGTAAAGTGTGATCTCTTGCTCAATTGGAGCTGGTGCAATGTTGTCACCGCCTGAATTGACGATCAGATCCTTGAGCCTCCCGACAATACGAATGTGCCCATCAGGATCAATTTCAGCAAGATCGCCCGTGTATAGCCATCCGTCTCGTATGGTTTCTTCGGTAGCCTTCTGGTCTTGCCAATAACCACGCATGACATTTTCACCGCGGACCAGCAATTCGCCCTCCTCGGTGAGGCGTACCTCTACATTCGGTAGCGCCGGTCCAACAGTTTCTGCCCTCGCATAGCCAGGCCGATTCACACTAATCACCGGGGAGGCCTCGGTTTGCCCATACCCCTGAAGGATACCGACCCCGAGACCTCTGAAAAATCTAGAGATTTCTGGATTGAGGGCAGCCCCACCCGAAACAAAATATTGCAAACGACCACCGAAGCGTTTTCGGACTTTGTTCCGAACCAAGCGTTCACAGATCCAATTTATGCAGTGATCTTTTAAGGTTAATTTTGATCGGTTGCCAAGATTAATCGCGGCCTGGAATAGTTGCTGTTTTAGGCCTCCACTTTTACTGACCTGCGCCGTTATCCTGCCATAGAGTAATTCGTAGAGCCGCGGCACCGCGGTCATTAGTGTCGGTTTAACATCGGTCATTAAGTTCGCTAGCTTGTCTAGCCTCTCGCAGTAAAATATTTCTCCACCTAAATGAAATGGCAGGTAAAGGCCCGCCATGTGCTCGTAGGCGTGGGCTAGTGGCAGAAACGATAAAAACCGGTGCGGTTGGTCGATTTTCGCATCACGAAGAACTGTCAGTATGCTCGTCACGTTCGCCAAAATATTGTTCTGGGTAAGTTCAACAAGTTTAGGCTGTCCATTAGTACCAGATGTCGGGATAAGGGCGTAGAGGCTGTCTTGATCTTGATTAGTGGATATTTTTTCGTTTCGCTGAGTAAGTTTGGGAAACAAAATTTTTGATTGATTATCAGCCGTGTACCACAAAAGCTGACTCGCGGCGCCGACAGATTTTAATCGATTACTCAACTCCCCGTCTGATGTGACCACTGCCGATGCTTGAGACTTATCTAACAAATAGTCGATCTCATGTTCTTGATGAGTAGTATATGCGGGCACGAGAACGAGCCCATAAAGATTGCAAGCGATGGCGGTTACTGCCCATTCAGGACGATTCTCCATTAGAACCAATAAACGTTGACCTGATTTGAGTTCGTCAGATTGCCATTGGGTACAGAGTCGATATACCGCATCGACCACTTCCGCTCGGGAAAAAGAGATCCACTGGTCATCTTGCAGCCGATACAGAGATGGCGCTTGGGGATTTTGTTTCTCAAATTCTAGGATCGGATCGACTAACATCTGCGCTACTTGTTCCCAACGTAATTAAGAGTGTCAATAATCGGAACCCGAGTACGCGTCTCGGGTGTCCTTGACAGGATATCCGCCCTGATATGATCACCTCACATTTCTGGTCGTTTCAACTCCTCAGCGGCATTTTCCCAATACTCGTGGGTGTTTTCGGTTAAGGCGTCTTGAACCATTAGGGCTACCGAAAAAATAATAGTAAGGGCTACTACCACGGGAGTGAACCAATCAGGTAATTTAAATGGGGGTTTGACAGTGTCGGCGTAGACCTCCAATTTGGCTGAGTCAGCAACAGCTTGATTTGCGAATCCCACAGTCGTACCACCGTAAAGCCACACCGAAGCGATCTGGTTCGGTTTAGCCTTTAGCTGGCCACCCTTCCCTGTGACATTTCGACCTGTGTATTTGCCTTCGATCGTAAGATCATAGGTCCCGCCAGCGTCATCCTGCGAGTTGCTCCACTTAATTACCCATGTTCTGCGGTCTGGTACGAGGAAATCCTCGAAGGTGTTAAATTTTGGTTGCTTGGACGACAAATTTGACTCTCACTCCGGCGCTATAATCATCCAGGGACGTTGGTCGTCTCCTCTACCCTATTAATCTGATGATACCATTCCACTAAGTTATCTCATATTCACCTCATAGTTCTTCGTATGACGGGGCTTGCGGCTCTTTCGTCAACTTGGTTATCTCCCTAGGTTTGCCAAAGTATGTTCGTTAATAGTTCAATTAAAGGGTATAGCGATAAAAAAGGGATAAATAACAATGGATCAGCAATTAAAAAATGTAGCCCTCGCGACACTCTACTTATCAGTAGCAGGATTTTTCTTGATTCTTCTGCTAACAATCAAAAAAGGCGCCGAATTTTTCCTTGAGATCTCCAAAGCAGAATCAGCTCAACGCATTGAATTGATGCAAACAACCCAAGCTCAAATAGAGGCCTCTGAGTCCCTGCTCACTTCAACCACATCTTTTGCTTCAGGAGCCTTTTTGTTGTCGGAGGCCTCTGATCTATCTTCTGCAAAATCGGCGGTTTCAATAATGGATGGATCAATTCAGAAGGCGAAGGATTCAGGGATGGAGAATGTGGCAATAATCATGGAAGCATTCAAAGGTCGTGTTCTGCAAGATATGGGACTCAGCGAACTCCGTTGAGAATTCTCGCAGTAGCGATCAATATGATCGTCTATATACTTGAGAATAAAGCAGCTCAGCGGGTCAAATTTGTTACACTTTGTAAATGCGGTCGACTCGGCAACTATTTGGACAACTAGGGTGTGGTTTCGAATGAAGTTTGCAGATGATTGCGGCGAGATGCACATAAGTTATTGAATTAGCTGGTGCAAGTGGCGGGACTTGAACCCGCGACCTCCCCCTTACCAAGGGGGTGCTCTACCAGCTGAGCCACACCTGCAACGGTGATGAAGTATTAGGGTGTGAACGCACCAAGTCAACATGCAACGTAAGATTAAAGTCGCCGAAATTGATGAGATATTAGGCACTGTTCGACCATTCGATTCCATCATTGATGTCCGATCGCCTTCCGAGTTTGCCGAAGACCATCTGCCGGGATCAATTAACCTACCTGTACTCACCGACCTCGAGCGATCTGAAGTAGGCACACTCTATAAACAGGTGGATCCTTTTGTTGCACGAAAAAGGGGTGCCGTACTCACCAGTCTGAATATTGCCAAGCACCTTGAATTATTCATCGAAAAATCAAAGGATTGGAGACCATTGGTCTATTGCTGGCGTGGAGGACAACGCTCCACATCTAT
>PAWX01000061.1 GCA_002714245.1 Gammaproteobacteria bacterium
GCGAGGAGCATTTTTTGACATCACGTGTGATTTCCTGATTTACAGCGCAATACCTTTGGGATTTGCAATCCGGGACCCAAGCGTTGCTTTGGCGGCTTCTTTCCTCCTATTTAGCTTTGTCGGAACCGGTTCGACTTTTCTCGCTTTCTCCATTTTTGCAGCGCGACATGGTTTGCAAAATCGATCGCTGGAAGAAAAGTCCATCTACTATCTTCGAGGATTGACTGAGGGCTTTGAGACGACGGTGGTTTTACTCTTGATGTGTCTGATTCCATCTTGGTTTGAGTGGCTCGCATGGATTTTCGGTAGCCTATGTTTGTTGACCACGGTTTCACGCATTATTGAAGGAAATCGAGTATTGCGTGGCATTTCGACCCCGGAGCCTGATAGGCTTCCCGAAATTAATTAAGGAGTATGTATGAAATCATTGTTTCGGGGCGCTCTGATTGCGTCGTTGCTAGCGACTACAGCGCTCGCCAATGAACCCTCAACTGATTTAGAGAAACTGAGCTACAGTCTTGGTATTGTTCTGGGTGAGCGAATCCAGAACGATTTTGGCGATTTGGATCCAGCATTTGTGCTTGAGGGTTTGAAAGACTCGAAAGATCCAAATAGTTGGAAACTTGACCGGCCTGAGATTAATCAGGCCGTTCAAGACGCACAAGCAAAGGTTCGTTCAGAACAACAGAAACAGGTAAAGGCAGTGGCTGAAGCAAATCTTAAGTCAGGCGAGGCCTTCTTGGCTGATAATGCAAAGAAGGATGGGGTGACCGTTACGGCTTCGGGTCTCCAATACAAGATTTTGGAAGAGGGTTCTGGGGACGCTCCAAAAGTCACTGATACGGTCAAGGTGCATTACGAAGGTCGGTTGATTTCAGGCGACGTGTTCGACAGCTCCATAGCGCGAGGCGAACCTGTGAGTTTTCCGCTGAATGGCGTGATACCGGGCTGGTCGGAGGGGGTCCAGTTGATGAAGGTAGGATCGAAATTTGAGTTCACAATTCCTTCGGCTTTGGCTTATGGCCCCGCCGGGACAGGTCCAATCCCACCAAATTCAGTACTCGTCTTTGATGTTGAGTTATTGGAAATAAATCCGGCCAAGTGATTAGGGTTGATTGATATACGCCTCCAAGAAGGCATCGAATGAGCCTTCGTTGCTGGCGGTAATTTTTCTTTCTGATTGATGGCTCTGTTCCGCCTCTTTCTTCATTGTGATCAATTCATTAGGCGGAAGGTTAAGTGTTTGCCAATTATCCTGGTGTTGTTGGGCGCGCATTAACCCAAACTCCAAGTGGCCCTCGTTAAGCGCAGCATTCTCAATTTCTTCAGAAAGTAATGGATAGGTACCATCTAGTCTTAGTCGCGCATCTTCTAAAGCACCTGTGAAGCCATCGCTTTGAAATGCTTTGTTTAAGGATTCGGCTATTGGATCAAGTATTGCAAGGAACTGAATACCCGCTTCGTTGAAGGACGATCGCTCATCGAAGCGTTGAGCAGAGCGGCGGCCAGCCCAGCTGGCGCGCGCATTAATTCCTTCGATGGCGATCCGTTCTTCCGGGCTGTTGAAAGGGCTGTCTGCGAGTGCGGAGGCCGTCATCAATAGTGTTATCAGGGACGCCTCATACTCCGTGATACCGTTTGGGGCGAATGGATTTAGATCTATGGCGCGCACCTCGAGATACTCAATTCCGCGATTGATGAGGGCTCGAACTGGACGCTCACCTGATTGTTGAATACGCTTAGGTCGAATACTTGAGTAATATTCATTCTCAATTTGTAGAACAGCGACATTAAGTTGTTTGAATCCGATTTTATCTTTGAGCCCCAAGCCCTCGTAGGTTGGCCATGGGCGATGTACTGCCTCAGAAAGGGTATTACAGTATGCATCTAGCTGGTTGAAGCAAATATTAATAGATTCCTGTGCCGCCGATTGGTACCCGAGATCGCTCATACGAAGGCTTGTTGCTCCCTCGGCGAGACGCGTTCGACCGGAAATCCGAAACCGGTCGGTGGCTAGTAAACGGAAGCTTTCGTCGACGGAAGGGCTGGATCCGGTCAAGAGCATGATTAACCACTGAATTCGCCTGAAGTTACGAATCGTCCGGAGGTAACCGGTATCGCGAATGGTACGGATGTCAGGCTCACCCGGATGCGCACCCAAGCTTGTTTTCCATCGCCAAAAATCATCGCTAAAGGATAGATTAAAGTGCACTCCCGCGATTGTTTGCATTTGTCGCCCATAGCGAAAGCCAAGTCCGCGCCGGTATACTGTTTTGAGTCGGCCAATGTGCGACTCTCCATAGTAGGCTAATGGTATGTCAGCATCTGACTCTGGTAAGACGCAAGGCATAGACAGCGGCCAAATTCGCTCATTTTCTAGTACAGAGCTCGCGAATGTTTGCAGTTGCTCGAGTTGGCTGATCGCTGCTTGTGGTGAGCTGTGTGTACCGGTGACAAATTCTAGCAGGGCCTCAGAGTAGTCGGTTGTAATATGTGGGTGCGTTAACGCGGATCCCAATGCGTTTGGATGCGGGGTCTGAGCGAGCTCCCCGGTCTTGGCGTTGACTCTTAATCCCTCCTTTTCGAGGCCGAATCGCATTCCCGAAAGATGGTGGCAAAGTACTTCAAGATTCGCCGGCTGAAACACGCGTGAAGGGATAGAGGGTAATTTTAGTTGCACTCGATCTCCAACGCTCTGAGCCACCGTTCTGGATCACTGGTTCGTTGCAGTTCATCAGCAATTAGGCTGATCAACTTTGATAAATTGGATTGAAAATCACTACAGTCTGGCCAACGTTCCTCAGGATTCCAGGCGGCAACGGTATCGGATTTCTCGGCAGGTATTGACAGTCCAAGTGAGCCGAGGGGTCGCCAATCAGCACAATGATGCATGCTGTCTATCACCGTGCTTTCCTCTGATTTAAACAGTGGGCTACCTTGGCCTGTTTGTCCACCATGCCAGCCTGCATTCACGAGGAAGCACCGTGTCTCGTATTTCTCCAATAAATTTTCTAAAATATGCGCATAGTCGTAGATATTCCTTGGCAGTAGTGCGTCCATAAATCCTGGCGTGAAACGAATATCAGTCTCTGGTCGCAGCTCCTCTCGCGGTCCAAGATGATTTCCATAACCCAGCATAAACCAGGCTAAGCATTGCTCATGCGAGATTTTTGCCAGTGGGGGCAGAACACCCAAAGGATCGGTGGTAAGAATAACAAGTCGGGTAGGTCCATCTGTGTGTGCCTCGGAGGTCGCGTCTAGTAGCCCTAGCGGCACGACCAAGTGTGCCGGAGTTATTGTGCTCAAATCGTTGTCTGGGTCATCGAGTATTGGGTTACGCTTATTTGTAAGGGTCAGATTTTCGGCAATGGTCCCGAATTGAAGGGCCTTATCGAGGCTAACGGGTAAGTTATGGTTAAGGTGCAGACGGCAACCATCTGCCAGACGGTGCAGGCCATTGTTTGACCATGATAGAGCACGGTCACCAACGAGCTGACCGCAACGCAGTGCCCATGTGCTCTTTTGTGTACCTGCTGGACCCAAGAAAATTGTAATTTCTCCGTTGTTTTGCGCTGCTGCTCCGTGTAAGGGTAAGGCATCTTTCTCTGGAAGAAGTAAGCCTAGGAGAGTCATAAGTGTTCGTCGCATTTCTCCGGTTGTGAGGACACCGCCCATCAGGATCTGACGTTTGCCGACATGGATTAAAATGACCCCACCACCGTGCCTTAAAATCTCGGCATCACCGAAACTGGAAAGTGAAGTCCAAATTAACTTCCACACCGGTTTTTCACGCGGATTAAATTCACTAGGACAGTGACATAAATGGTGACAGCTTAACGCGTGCCATGCNTTNAATGTCGTGATCTCNAGGGGTACTGCGATGTCGGAATCGACACCCATNTGGGCTCGNACNCGNTATCTNGAACGCTCGGCTACGTCNNCTTTAACGCGCTCCCAGNTCGATTTAAANACNCCNCTGTCTAATAAATGAAACTGNGCATCAGCACGAATTACNTCACTTACTGAAGGCTCATTGACAATAAACCTTTGCACTTCAGTATTTCGTTTAGGTGAAACTACCAGGGCGCCTTTTGCAGATAGCTGACCCTCATTGAGCGCCAGCGCGTGTTCGATTAATTCGGAAACGGTGAGATCGTCGTACCGACTAGACTCATCAGCTTTCATTGTAATGTGTCAGACCCCGGTGGCTGATCAGATAGNANCCATTCTAAGTCAGCATGGTCATATTGGTANACCTGCCCGCAAAAATGACAGTCAACNTNTAGTGACGGTCNCTCCAAAAANAATNGCTTNACCTCTTTTNCGCCAAGTGCACGAATGGCACGAGCAGANCGCTCGCGAGAGCATGNGCAGCCAAAATGGATTTCCCATGGATCAAGNCCTCGGGGANNGAGCTCATGAAACAATTTATAAATTAANAGGGGGCCAGCTTCAGAAGAAAGTTCTTTCTTAGTGANCGTATCCGCAAGTGTTGCCAGAGTTTGCCAATTTGANTCTTCTANAANNGCTCGGCCGCCNTCCTCTGGGANGCGTTGNATCAANAGACCACCAACACTNTTCTCCCCACTTGATAACCAAAGTNTAGTATCTAGCTGTTCGGAANTTTCAAAGTANTGATTTATGCACTCTTCAATTGAATCAGATTCTAATGGGACAATNCCCTGATAGCGTTCGCCCTGTTTTGGNTCGATTGTGACNGCNAAGTAACCCGTCCCCAAAAGCTCTCGAAAGCTNGCCGCTTCAGTAAGATTGTCCCACTGNGCTGTGCTTCGAATCCTGCCCTCAGANGAGCATTCAGCCACNATCATGGTGACTGGGCCGGATCCNTTAATCTGAACAATNATNTCGCCGTCGAACTTNAGCATATGTGATAGCACNCAGGTGGCGGCAACAAGNTCNTCACATAAAGACTTTAAGATGCCGGGCATGTTTTGATGATCAAGCATCTCATCCTTGNTTCTACCGAGCCTNACTGTTATTAANCGTGCGTCGGGNNCATCATCGCAAAGNTAACGACGAACGGCATTCTGGTCTGNTACCAAATCAGTCATTGGNTGTTCCTTTCAGCTTNGTNATTTGACGCCGTTCTTTTTTNTTTGGACGATGNTCTGCCGGCTGANANCCTGCACGAGAATATNTNAAGAGATCACGCTCAGCTTCTCGCTTCTNAATTGANTCTGAAGTTTCTTGGTATAAAAGTTGNGCCTCGACGGCGGGTCTACGATCCTCCCGCACGTCGAGNACGTTTATCACCATGCTTGATTGCCCTCTTGATATTTCNATCTCCAGTCCNGGGACCACCANCTTTGAGGGCTTAGCTTTGANGCCATCAAGATGAATTTTGCCACCNTCGATGGCATNACGGGCCAGCCCTCGTGTTTTAAAAAATCGAGCCGCCCAAAGCCACTTNTCGAGCCTNACACCACTCATNTTTNCACCATNATTTNGAGCCCCGGAATNAGAACATCAAAATCATCGATCCCTTGCTTCCATNTGGCCCTCGGCGGTTCAGAAAGATTTGGGTGTCTAATNTCAATAACNTCACGAATGCCTGCATGGTCTGCTGCCTCTAATACTCTTGGCGAATCATCCATGAATACAGCACGGGCTGGATCAATTGCGTANTCATCGAANAGCGCCTTCCAAAAATCAGGGTGNTCTTTTGCGACACCGTACTGATGNCTTGAAACGATCCCGTCNACCATCGCNGCGAGCGGNACTNCATCNAGTTTCAACTGGATAACGTCAGGGTGCGCATTAGTTGCGATTAGCGTGCGTATGGGCAGGGGTTTTAATGCATCGAGAAACTGCTGAGNATGTGGCCTGAATCTGATTANGTNCGNAAGCCGCTTCTTNGCTTCGATAATATCTATGCCAAAAAAAGACGCCCAGTATGTTGTGCAATACCAGACGAGGGTGCCCTNNTGTTTTTGCAGTTCTNGGTGAAATCGCTCACGNANCNNATGTTCGGGCTCTCCTGTCAANTTGGAAACAAGGGCATGTACGTTTTTNAGCCAAAANGTTGCATCATAATGAAGGTCTAAAAGTGTCCCATCCATATCGAGNAANACGTCATCAATCGTCTGCCAATCAANGTCAAAGNGCATGGGGTGCCTCAATTGGTAGNTTGAAGAGTTGNATAACAGTTTGATAAATTTTCGCGATGTCATCNAGNCCTGNATAACGACCGCTTGGNCCACCATGACCNGCGTTAAGTTCGGTATANAANANAAAAGGTCCACCAAGNCCNAGNGCTTGAAGACGNTGTATCCAGCGGGCNGGCTCCCAATAAGTTACCCGNGGATCCGTNAANCCGGCCGTTGCAAAAATGCATGGATACGGCCTCTTATCAACCATTTGTGTTGGTGAAAAATGACTTAAACGACGTTTTGCGTCTTCAGATTCGATCGGATTCCCCCACTCGGGCCATTCCGGAGGTGTCAGTGGTAGATCTGCGTCAAGCATGGTTTTAAGTACATCTACAAATGGAACGTCTGCTATTACCCCTCTGAACAATTCAGGTCTACGCATGGCTGTTGCACCAACCAGCAGGCCGCCTGCACTACCGCCGTGTATAATGATTCGTCCCGCAGATGTATAACCATCTCGAATGAGTGATTCTGCTGCGCCCACAAAATCATCGAATGATTTGTCTTTGTCAGCCATTCGCCCGGATCTGTACCACTGATATCCCTTTTCCATACCTCCTCGAACATGCGCGGTTACGTGTATGACTCCCCGCGTTAGTAGTATTCTGCGAGTCGCACTGAAGCATGGAGTCAGGCTCATCCCATAGGCACCGTATCCCGTCAATAATACTGGGCTTTCGTGGTTTGGGACCACGTCTTTATGGTGGACGATGGTCAATGGTACTAGTTGCCCATCTCCTGATACCCCGTAATGTCTTTTGACAATATAATTTGCGGAATCGTGACCGTTTGGCGGTACAGAAATTTTGAGCTGTCTGGATTTGCCAGAGCGAAGATCGATCTCTGTCACTTCCGTCGGTGAGGCAGGTGTAGAAATCCGCATGCGAATCGTTTCACGGTCAAACCCGGGTAACGATTCTAGATGCACGTCGTGGAAAGATGTTTGAAGATTCAGCTCTTGCCGAATCCTGAACGTTATCGGGTCCGGCTCAGCAATTAGATAGCGACCACACCCTTCCTCTGAGTACTCGATGATCCAGTGATTTTTGAGCACCTCGTAGTCGCTGAATACGGACCCTTCGGTCGGTACCCACAATGTCGTCCATAAGTCTGGGTTGCTGGGTCTTGAAATATTCGGAGTTGGCGCCCTAAAGAGAGCAAAATCTTCATGTTCATGGTTGCCGCGGATGATCAGATAAGAATTGACCTCCTCTAGTTCATACTCTAGTCCCTCGATCCAATCGGTCACTGGAAGCGGTGTCAAATCAGTGAGTGTCGCATCCAAAAGAAAACTCTGATTTGTCTGGTGATCGTGGATATTGATCGTGATCCATTTCTCAGAGCTTGTTTTACCAAGGCCAATGAACCGGCCAGACTGTTCTAGGTTGAAGACTAATTGATCGTCGTTCTGGGCGCTTCCGATTTCATGACACCAAACCGAACTCGGTCGTTGATTCTCGTCGAGACGAGTATAGAGAATTTTGGTGCTGTCAGTATTCCACTCAAAATCTCCTCGGCAGTCATTGAGGGAATCTTCCAGTTGTTCCTGCGATCCTGATTGAAATATCGTTAGCGTGTAACGTTCAGAGCCCTGCCGGTCTTCAGTCACTGCGAAAAATTGATGATCAGGGGAATGATCTGCGGCCCCTATATCGTAGTAGGGATGATTTGCTGCCCGAATATCACCAGAGAGAAGGACCTCAGACTTTTCGGATTGATGTTGCCTCAGGAAATCAGGATGCTCAGCACCTTTAACAAATCGTTGCCAATAGGAAAAAACTCCGTCGCTGATCGGTACTGAGTCGTCGCGGTCCCGGATCGTTGCCTTTAACTCATCAATGATCCATTTTCGTGATTCTGTTCCTCCAAGCCATTCCTCAGTCTTACGGTTTTGTGTTTCGAGGTAGTGTCTGATGTTCTCTGGAAGACGGTCGGGATCTTCGAGAACTTCCTGCCAATTGGAGGCTTTCAGCCAGCTGTTGTCATTCGTTGGGATCTGCATACGCCTAGTGTACGCTAGACGACATAAGTTGTGAGGTCTTATGGCAGTCGCTGATTGGTTCCGTATAGTACTTCTATCCCTTGTCTGGGGAGGATCGTTTTTCTTTATCGAGGTGATGCTCGAGGCGATGCCACCTATGACGAGCGTGCTTGGTCGATTAATGGTTGGCCTGATTGGATTGTTAATCCTTTTAAAGGTCCTTGGCTATCGCCTAGGAACACTCACGGAACAGTGGCAGCCCTTTGCGTTCATTGGCCTTATTAACAACGCGATTCCATTCACTTTAATTAGTTTTGGGCAAACTGAAATTACGGGGTCACTCGCCTCAATCATCAACGCGACTACTCCGATTATGACAGCGTTAGTGGCTCACCGACTAACCACAGACGAGCGGTTATCATGTAATAAAATATTGGGAATTGGCTTTGGATTCAGTGGTGTCCTCGTGCTATTTGGTCCGGCTGCGATGGAGGGTGGGGCATCTCTGTTGGGAATGACCGCTGGTCTTACCGCGACAATTTGCTATGCCTTTGGCTCTGTGTACTCCAAGCGCTTAAAAGAAAACGCCCCACTTATTAACGCAACAGGCCAGGTACTGTTCGGGACTTGTTGGATGATTCCCATGGTCATGATCATTGATCGGCCCTGGACAATACCAATGCCCGGTCTTGCGCCCTGGCTTGCGGTCTTTGCAATCGGCCTTCTATCAACGACACTCGCGTTCTACATCTACTTCCGGGTGCTGAAAACGGCAGGCGCCAATAATGTGGTTTTAGTTACATTTTTAGTACCCGTAAGCGCGTCGGGACTTGGCATTATCTTTTTGGAAGAGGTCCTTGCCCTGCAACATGTCATTGCTTATCTGTTGATTGTATCTGGGCTTGCGACAATTGACGGAAGGATAGTTGCAAAACTGGGCGAATTAATACTAAAGTCGCAATAGAAGGGTGAAGAGTCGTTAGACGGAGTTTTGATGAAAAAAGCACTCGCAATAGTATCGCTTATCTTGTCAGGTTGGGTCTCCGCTGAGACTGAAAAAGCCACCTTTGGCGGTGGATGCTTCTGGTGTCTGGAGCCATCCTTTGAATCAATTCACGGGGTAAGTTCAGTTGTCGCAGGCTATACCGGGGGCTCGATTCCGAACCCAACATATGCCCAAGTAACATCAGGGAAAACCGGTCATATTGAGGTAGTGGAGATAACCTACGACCCCCGTATCGTCGATTATCAGACGTTGCTTGATACTTACTGGAAACAGGTGGACCCGACTGATCCGGGTGGCCAGTTCGTCGATCGAGGGCCTCAGTATCGGTCTGTAGTTTTTACGCACACCGATGAGCAAATGTCACTCGCACTTGAATCCAGGAGTCGTCTGCAAGACGCGATGATTTTTGATGCGCCGATTGTGACAGAAATTTTATCTGCACCAACTTTCTATCCGGCAGAGGATTATCATCAGGATTACTACAAAACTAACGCACTGCAGTACAAATTTTATCGATACCGCTCGGGCCGGGATCAGTTTTTAGAACGCGCTTGGGCAAATCAGGCTGACTTTTTGTTGTTTGACAGGGTTAATCTCAGAAAAAGCGCGTATCGGAAGCCAAGTGTGCTGGAAATCAGATCCCGATTGACACCCTTGCAGTATGAGGTGACACAGGAAGATGGCACTGAACCGCCCTTTCAGAACGCCTATTGGAATCAAAAAGCCGANGGNATTTATGTCGATGTAGTTTCNGGAGAGCCNCTTTTTAGTTCGCTTCATAAGTACGANTCAGGTACGGGTTGGCCGTCCTTTTGGNANCCNNTGGAGTCNAGCCACATTGTNGANNGNGNCGACAACAAGCTCTGGATGANGCGTGTTGAGGTNCGCTCCAAGTTTGGTGACTCGCATCTTGGGCATGTGTTTCCTGACGGTCCAAAGCCAACCGGGTTGAGGTACTGCATAAACTCAGCAGCTTTACGGTTTGTCGCNGTAGATGACCTGNAAAAAGCNGGNTACGGAAAATATTTGGAAGATTTTTCAACGGTTCATAATTGAAAAATAGCCAGCCGCCACCAGCTTCGTTGANAGAATTAGAGGCGNNAAATATGANAATACAAATCGGCTGGCGCGGAGAGACNGTCGACGTAAAGGGAAANCTTCCACCAGTAGGCGAGCAGGCACCTGACTTTGTTCTNACTGCGAACGACCTCACTGAGATAACGTTGAGTGATTTNGGGGGCCGAAATCTTGTNTTGAATATATTTCCGTCNATCGATACCCCNACNTGCGCNAGAAGTACTCNCAGATTTAANGAAGAGTTGGCAAANCTTGAAAATACAGCGGTTCTGTGTGTTAGTGCCGACCTACCATANGCGCAAAANCGGTTNTGNGGNGCAGAGGGCCTNGATCGAGTGNTCACTGCTTCTTCGTTCAGGTCGTCTTTTTCAGANGANTACGGCGTAACCGTCCTGACAGGAATTCGACGTGGGTTAACCGCGCGGGCCGTNATCGTCATTGATGCGAGCGGGATGGTTAAGCACGTCGATTTAGTGCAAGAGGTGTCNACTGAGCCGGACTACCAAGCGGCGNTNTCCNTGTTNTAGTTATTTGAGNAACGAGGCGATGGTTTTGCGAGTNGCCTNNGTAGCNTCTTCGGCCTCCTGCGTCAACTGCTCATANACANCTATAANANNGGTNGCNATCTNNGTNAGTTCGCTNCCGCCCCCNGACTGTCCGCCAGTTTGCGTTANCAANACTGGTCCACTGAGCGACTCATTTAGCTCTTGAATCAAAAGCCAAGCTTTACGGTACGACATGTTGATNGACTTCGCGGCTCGCGATAGAGAATGTTCTNTTTGAATNGCNTTGAGCAACGCGATTTTCCCGGGGCCGATTAATGAGTCGTTGTCNTCNAGTTGGAGTTTGAGCTTGAGGCGAGGTGTAGACATCGCTAACAGTCCCGACCCTCGACTCGACGCGCGACCCTGCGAGGATGAAGAACGTAACAAGTGCCNACACGCTGATCACCGCGGGTAACGAACATTCGGTAGGGTTTACTTTTAACNCGCACATGGAGCGAATNGCCGTATGGCCTCTCAAATGTCGCTGAGNCGCCAGCGAGGGANAATAGNGAACATTTTTTCATATGCGTATGAGAGACNCTCACACCAAACTCGGCGAGATGGTTGACGATGTCTTTACAGAATTCCTGACTGGGATCAGACCGAGAAAAATCAAGCGCGGTGGCATTTGTCGCGTTGATTAATANNAAGCNAAGCAGGATGAAGGACTCTTTCATNTTTTGAGCCTACTANAATTAAAAGCNNTGNTTAAATGGATTTTATTCTGAACTTTTGACTCGATGCTTGGTTATCAGGTTCTGTGTTGAGAATTCGNNTTGNCTAACGGTTTGANTCGTNTCANTNGTTTTTGAAACNGATNAGCGAAACTTGGCCAGGCCTATGAGTNCTAGACGNACTGANATCGTAATCAAAAAACGACAGCGCNANCGTTTNNCTGCNCNTCTGNACCTNNNCTACTTANAGAGTCTAACCGCATTTAAGATCATCGTTATTGTCGAGGCTGACNTAGCNTTTACCGANCTTTCTTGGGTCAGCTAGCGCGCTCGTCGAGCTCTAGAAATCGGANGAATTTCTCATCAAGCTCTGCCTGCANTTCCTGATAGCGGCTACTTTCTGTTGCAGCAAGCGCAGGATTGGTCGTAAAGAAATNNGGATCTGTCATTAGGGCATCTAGTTCTTTGATTTCTTTTTCGAGTCGCTCGAGTTCGGNGCCCAGAGNCTCGTATTCACGCTTNTCATGGAACGCTAGCTTCNTTTTCNAGGTATTTTTAGATTGTTGATGGATTACTTTTGTGNCTTGGCATGTATTCTCGCTCGAGGGAGGCTCAGGTCNTTGGCGAATCCAGTCACTGTAGCCGCCNACATATTCCCGAAGNTGTTGATCCGGATCGAATGACCAAATACTGGTAACCACTGANTCGAGGAAATCGCGATCATGGCTTATAACAATCAAGGTACCCTTGAACCCGAGGAGNGNGTCTCTNAGGATATCNAGGGTTTCNAGATCNAGGTCNTTGGTTGGCTCGTCCATTATCAGTAAATTTGCNGGCTTCAAGAAGAGTCGAGCCAATAACAGCCGATTTCGCTCCCCACCCGATAGCATGCGGGTAGGGCCTCTNGCNCTNTCTGGAGAGAATAGGAAATCTTGCAGGTAGCCGATCACATGCTTTTTGCCNCTGCCGNNCTCAACNAAATCNGAGCCNTGTTGCAGGTTATCTATGACTGTTGCATCGTCATCCAAAGTCTCCCTCAGCTGATCGAAGAGAGCAATTTTCAAATTAGTTCCGAGCTTTGTAGTTCCTGAGCTTTGTTTGACTTGTCCGAGCAACGTTTTGATTAGGGTGCTCTTTCCCGCGCCATTGGGGCCGATCACTCCAATACGATCACCGCGTAGGACGGTCGTTGAAAAACTGTCGAACAGCTTTTTTTCACCCAGCGTCAGGCCCAGTTTGGTCGCTTCAATAACAAGACGGCCCGATTTAGATGCATCCACCAGCGTGAGATCAGCTGTTTGCTGGCGCTCGCGGCGAGCAGCTCTCTCTCTTCTGAGCTGTTCGAGTGCACGAACCCGGCCCTCATTTCTGGTCCGCCGAGCCTTGATCCCCTGTCGAATCCAGTCCTCCTCTTTGGCTAACTTCTTGTCAAACGCGGCGAATTGATCGGCTTCTGCGACTAATTCTTGGTCACGACGTTCCAAATAAGTGTGATAATCGCTGTCATAGCTCCGCAAGACACCGCGGTCTAGCTCCACAATACGGGTCGCCAAGGCGTCGAGGAAGCGGCGATCGTGGGTAATAAAAAGAACGGCGCCCTGAAATAATTTGATCTGTTCTTCCAGCCATTCTATTGCAGGTATATCCAAATGGTTTGTTGGTTCATCAAGGAGTAATAAATCAGGCTCAATTACCAATGCTTGGGCGAGAAGCACTCGTCGTTTCATGCCGCCGGAGAGGGTATTGAATTGTGTTTCCGGAGCCAGGCCGAATCTTGACAGTGTTTGATCGACCATTTGTTCGATCCGCCAACCATTCGCAGCCTCCAAAGCGTGCTGACACTCCTCGACCTCTTGCAGATTCTTTTCTGTTGGATCTTCAGAAACTAATCTTAAAGCTCGATGATACCTCTCAAGTAGGGGTGTTAGCTCGCCGAGACCAGAGGCCACGACTTCGAATATTGTACCGTCGGTTCCTGCCGGGACATCTTGTACCAGATGTGCAATCTTCAGTTGCGCACTTTTATTGATCTCTCCGGAATCCGCATTTATCTCACCCGCGATGAGTTTCATTAGTGTTGATTTGCCGGCACCATTGCGACCTAGTAATCCAATACGTTCTTTTGGCTGAACTCTCAGGTTTAAGTCATTGAGGATTGCTGGTCCGCCAAAACTTATCTGAATGCCTTGAAGGGATAGGATACTCAATGACGACTCCCTGAGAATTTCAATTGCCGCCAAGCCTCATAAAGAACTATCGCAACCGAATTGGATAGATTGAGGCTACGATTATTCGGAGACATAGGGATTCGGACGACCTCTGTTACAACTGGGTTCTCTCGAATCTCTGCAGGAAGCCCCCGTGTTTCAGGCCCAAAAAGTAGGATGTCGTCTTTTTCGTATGAGACAGCCTCATAGGAAATGGAACCTTTTGTGGACAGGGCGAAAAGTCGCTGTGAGCTCGTGTCAATGTAGTCTTCCCATGAATCAAACTCAGTGACTCGCGCCAGATCATGATAGTCGAGCCCAGATCGTCTGACTGATTTTTCGTCCAGAGAGAACCCAAGTGGTTTAATCAGATGCAGTTGGCTGCCTGTATTGGCACACAGACGGATAATATTACCGGTATTCGGCGGAATTTCTGGTTGATATAGGCAGACTGTAAGCATGGCGAGAAGATACGCGCCTTCCCCATGAAAAGAAAGTCGGCTTGAACCCTTCCAAAATGGAACGGATCCAACGTCTAAGGTGGTCTTTTTACATTCCTAAATCTTGGAAAAAATAATACGATGAGGGAATCATGCGATCAATCGAAATACAAATTATTCCACGTACATCTGATATTGGAAATCTGGAAGTAAAGCGTGCGTTGCCATCGAGAGAGAGGCGTGCCGTCGGGTCTTTTGTGTTCTGGGATCAGTTTGGACCAGGTGAACTACTAGAAAACGAGGGTGTAGATGTGCGCCCTCACCCTCACATCGGACTGTCAACAATCAGCTACTTGTTCAATGGATCGATGCAACACCGAGACAGTCTCGGTAACGACGTTATCATCAGTCCTGGTGCCGTGAATTTAATGACCGCAGGCTCTGGGATTGTTCATTCAGAGCGATCCGATGAGGCATCGAGACAGGGTGTCGCAAAGCTCTTCGGTATTCAAAGCTGGCTCGCCCTTCCGATATCGTTGGAAGAGACAGCACCAGACTTTATGCACTACGGTCAGCCTGTTCTACCAACATTCACAGATCAGGGAGTTGAGGGTCGGGTATTGCTTGGGATATGGCAGACGTTGTGTAGCCCAGTCTCTTTTCCCTCTGACTCGTTATACGTGGATCTGCAGATGAAGCCGGCTAGTCACGTATATTTTCCACGAGATTATTACGAGCGTGCTGTCTTCAGTGCCAGTGGCCCTATCGAGGTTGACGGGATTCTCTACCCCGCATCACAGCTGTTGGTGCTTAAACCTGATCGCGATGTGTTGATACGTGCGCCCGAGGGTGCACGGGTACTTCTTTTCGGTGGTGAGCCACTTGATGCACCGCGATATCTTTGGTGGAACTTTGTGTCATCAGATAAAGACCGGATTGAGCAAGCGAAGTCGGATTGGGTGCAAGGAAAATTTGATCGGGTAACAGGTGATGATGAATTCATCCCATTACCAGATAAATAGCTCGAGCCATTGGCTTGTTTTATTCTGCAACCGTTGAAATCAAACCTGGCGACTTTAGTAATGTTTGATTCTGAGTGAGTGGGGCGAAACCGGGCATTAACCAATCGCTCAAAAATTTTGAAACTATTTTTCTGGGGTTGGCACGCGTCATATTATAAGTCCACCAAGGGTCAAGACTTCGAAATCAAACCCTCATACACTGTGGAAAGCAAGTAGGAGGCAAGAGTGAAACATTTGACTGACACGCACGCGCATTCAGTGGCCAGCACACATGCATATTCTACTGTCGAGGAGTATTTTCGTGCAGCTTCAGAAAAAGGGTTACAGTTATTTAGCATCACTGACCATGGCCCAGAGATGCCAGATTCACCGCATCCGTGGCACTTCGGGAACATGCGAGTACTTCCGCGTCAGCGGTACGGAGTGGCCATGCTTCGCGGAGTTGAGGCTAATATTCTGGCTTCAGCGGAGCGTCGTCTTGACGTAAACGACACTTTGATGAGTTTCATGGACTTCGGCATCGGAAGTTTTCATGAGCCCGTATTTAAGCCAGCCAGTCGCAAACAACATACCAAGGCCATGATTGCAGCGATGGAGACCGGCCTTATTCAGGTTCTCGGCCATCCTGGTAATCCAAATTATCCCATTAATATTGAGGACGTTGTTCGTGCGGCGAAGGATAATAATGTATTGGTAGAAATTAATAACTCTTCCTTCATCAGCTCGCGATTGGGCAGTGAGCCATACTGCATGCAGATACTGGAGACCGTTCAAAAGTTGGACTGGAAAGTCGCATTATCGAGCGATTCCCATGTCCATTACACGGTCGGTGATGTCGGCGTCGCACTCGAAAAAATAAATCAGGTCGGGTTTTCTGAGAAAAATATAACTACTCTCAACGCGCGAAGGCTATTGGAGTTCCTTGCCGAGCATGACAAGCCTGTGGCTCGAGAACTTTCGGACTGGTTGGATTCGGTCGAGTCTGCCGAAATCACCGAACCTAGATAAAGAGAAGCAATATTGAGGCAGCATTAGAAATGCTCCCTCTTTGGCTTTCGGATTCTGAGCCGTGTGCTCAGTGGCCATATACAGAGAATGACGCAAATGGAACTTGCCGGCCTGGAGATACTTCTACTAATACTTGTCGCCTTGCTAGCTGGGGCAATTAACACAGTCGCTGGTGGTGGATCAAATCTTGTCTTACCAACCCTAATGATTATGGGGATGCCACCGGAGGTGGCGAATGCAACTAATCGCGTTGGAATATTTGTGGAATCAGTGGTTGCGGTTTCTGAGTTTAAACGACATGACAGGCTAGAGACTTTTGACCTCAGAGCGATCTTGGTACCAATGGCTATTGGTGGGCTTTTTGGTTCTCTCGCGGCCGCTTTTGCTTCCCCAGAGATTCTAAAACCGTTGCTGATCGGTACGATGATGTTCATGTCGCTCCTTATCTTATTGCGACCAGCGGTGGTGTCGCCCCCGACCGGCACCGCTATCCGTCGAGTCAGCGAAACACCATCCGCATTGCTCGGTCTTGTTATTGCTGGATTTTATGGAGGATTTATTCAGGCAGGTGTTGGATTTTTACTACTCGCATCAATTGCTGGAACCTTGCGTTATGACATCGTCAGGGCTAATGCGATTAAGCTCGTTTGTACCCTCGTTTTCACTCTGGTGTCACTTGTGGTCTTCATTTGGCAAGATCAGGTAGCATGGTATGCGGGATTTATTTTGTCTTTAGGTTACGTCGCAGGGGCCTATCTTGGTGTCAGACTCGCGGTTTACGCCGATCCGAGAGTGCTTCGGTGGTTCCTGTTTGCGGCTACTCTGCTCGCTGGCGGAGCAGCCTTGATGTCGTGAACTTACTTTCGCGAGTTGAGTCGGGCGCTGGTTAACTCATCACCAACCAAATAATGACCGCCACGATGACCGCACCGACGATATACTTCGTCGTTGAGCCACCTTCATCATCTGACCCGTCGTTCGCAGGCGCGTGCTGCGGGTTGGTTGTTGATGCTTTCTCTGATTGAGGCGCCGCGTCAGCCACTAGTTTTGGTTTTGGCTTCGATTTGGACGCCGCCGACCCGCTGGAGGAAGCTTTTTTTCCTTTTAACTTGCTCTCGACCGCCGACGCTGTTCGGTCTAGTTTCTTGGCGATGTCACTGACGGACGAGCCTTCGTCCATCATAGTGTTGGCTGTTTCTAACTCTTCTGTGGTCCAGCGACGTGGAGGCATTTCTTAAAACTCCCTTAGTTCTAGTTGATTGATGATTCATTGAACGCTATATCTGAGTGCGAGGCAGTATAGCTGATGATTTGATATCCGGCGAATGCTAATAATTTCGAGCGTTCGACTCCAACAATTTGGATAGGTTTGTGTTTATTGATAGGGTCGTGTTTTTAAATAGTCCTAACGAGGTCCGGGGGCCATGTGTCTGATGAAAGCAGAATAAAGGAGTTTCTTGAGCTCCGTGCTCACGTTAAGAAAGACCCCAAACGAATAGCAGCCGTTATAAAAAAGTGGATGGCCGAGGACGTTACTCCGAAAAAAAAACCTAAGAAATAAAGGATACAGCATGACCGGAAGGCACTCGTTTATGCAGAAGGTGTGGTGGTGGATCGTGACCCTGTTTTTACTCACACGAGATATCGACACCGTGATTGTCCGACTGCAGGCTAGGCAAGCCTGCGTAAAGGGTGCGTGTGATCTGTCTGAGGTCACTAAAAAGCCGCAAGGATAAATCACCCAGATGTACTTGGTTACCCAGTTTTTTCATGTTTTAAGATATCGGATAAATCGTGGAGTTCACAATGCTGTGCAACGTGTTGCTGTTTAACGAAATTTACGAGAGGGTAACCTGTGCCGAAGAAACAATGTGAAGTCGAGGTCTTGATTCGAGGCGCGCATGATCAAATCATTGCAGGACTGATGCAGCTAAATGCGGACCAATTGCGTGAGGGCCTGGCATGGAGTCGAGCCAATTATGGCAAGCTTGATGTGGAACGGTTGCTAGAAATGGCTCTCGAGTTGCATGAAAATAGAGATCAATGATCTCCACCGTAACTCAATCGATTAAAATTTGCCTGAGCTTCGTTGCTGCAGTAGCACTTGCGGTGAGTGCTCAGGGTTCCTCTCTCGAGCGCGCATGGACGCCGGATCTGGTGCTATTAGGAGAAAGCCGCCTACGTATCTTATTTTGGGAAATATACGATGCTAGTCTTTATGCGACAAACGGGGTCTACGACCCAGAAAAACCCTTCGCATTATCTTTGACTTATCTTCGTAGATTCTCTGGATCTGATATCGCGCAACGTTCTGTCGATGAAATTCGAAGTCAGGGGTTCGCTGACGAGACAGTGTTAGCATCTTGGATGGCGCAGTTGGATGCCATCTTTCCGGATGTGGTCGAGGGTGATCAGATTACCGGGATCAGTCAGCCTTTCGAAGGGACGCGATTCTTCCTAAACGGCGCATTGATTGGAACGATCACAGATCAGAATTTGAGTAGGCGATTCTTTAATATTTGGTTGTCAGAGAAGACATCTGAGCCCGGTATGCGTGAATCACTTTTAGGGATCGATAAATAATGAAAAAAATATGTTTCATTCTAATTGTCGCGGTGAGTCTGGCCGGTTGTGCCACAAGTCTAGACGGAGAGCGCTATCGATCAGTTGGGCCAAGCTTTGATTTGTTTGAGTTTTTCAATGGTACTGTGAGGGCGTGGGGTCTTGTTCAGAACAGGGGTGGCGAAGTAGTCCAGAAGTTTGAGGTTGATATTCGAGGTACTGTCACAGGAAATCGAATAACACTTGATGAAACGTTTCGATATGCGATCGGAACTGGACCCACAAAACGGGTATGGAAGGTTGACAGACTTGATAACGGGGAATACCGAGGTGTTGCTGACGATGTGCTGGGAGAGGCGACTGGGTCGGTTTACGGTAACGCTTTCCGTTGGTCATATAGGATGGAGATTCCGGTCGGCAATACCTTGTATGAAGTTAGCTTTGAGGATTGGTTTTGGGCAATTGATGATAGGCGCTTACTTAACCGTTCTTACATACAAAAATTTAGGTTTGATATGGCAGAAGTCACAATTTTTATGGAGCGCCAGTGAGTGACAGGATGCCTCAATGCGCTCAACCTAGCCTGAGAGACGCTCATTTGGGCAGACTGCTGATAGTCTTCATCACCTTGGGGTCTGGGTCTGGAGGCGTTGCTTGGATTCGCTAACGCAAGCGGTTCTTGGCGGTAGCGTAACCTACGCGGTGCTAGGTAAGCGCCTAGGAAAGCGTGCGGCGCTCTATGGCGCAGCGCTGGGCACGCTCCCTGATCTCGATGTTTTAATCGATTTTGGTGGACCGATAGAGAACATGACATACCATCGTGGTTTTTCGCACGCATTCGTCGTTCAAGCACTGGCCGCTTCCTTACTCGCGTGGCTTGCGGTCCGCCCAAAATCGGTATCCGATCCATTTTTCTTACGATGGTGCCTCGCGATCTATCTCTGCTTTGTAACACACACCCTTGCTGACTTTTTTACGGTCTATGGCACGCAAGTGCTTTGGCCATTTACTGACTACCCGTTTGCTCATTCGCTGTTATTCATTGTTGATCCGATATATACGCTTCCGTTATTAGTGGGCTTTTTAGGAGCTTTATTAGTTAAAAGTATACCTCGAGCGCTGTCCCTCAACGCTTGGATGCTATCGGTGTCCACGCTTTACCTCATCTGGAGTGCGTCCGCAAAAGTCATGATTGATGACAAAGTAATTGCCGCCCTGGAAGCGAAAGGGGTTTCGCCCGGTATTTATGAGTCGACGCCTGGGCCGTTTAATACCTTTTTATGGCGAAGTGTGGCGATTGAGGGAAACGATTATTTTGAGATTTGGACATCGATCTTTGATGACGTTAGTGAGGTCCAAGTCCGCAGATACCCTCGAAATTTAGAGTTAATCGAGGTCGTCTCCGACCACCCAAGTGTCCGAAGGTTACAATGGTTTACCAAGGGACAATACAAGGCCTGGGAGTCAGACAACAAAATTTTCATTTCAGATCTTCGAATGGGGGTTGAGGGTGCCTATGTATTTAATTTTGAGGTTGGATTAAGGAAGTTATCTGGCATTGAGATAGGTAGTTTTCAGCAGTTAGAGCGGAGACCCCGACTCAATCAGGTTGGGCAGGTTTGGCGGCGTATTTTCGATCCTACAATAGCTATAACGGAACGATCTCAGCCGATAACGAACCAATCCTATGACTGATAAGAACATCCAAGAAAAAGAGGCTCAGATTCACGAACTTCGCGAACTCGCTGAAAAGGAAACCGCGTGGCTTGAAAAAAACCGTCTTCTCTACACCGAGAAAAAAGTGAGGATGGACAGGTTAATTAAAGAACGAAGTCTAAACGATAGTGAAGTCACTCTTGAGGAACGAGAGCTTTCTAAGTCTACTACACTATATGAATCTAGACGCTCGGGTATGTGGGATTTGGCTAAACAAATTAATCGTGAAGAACAGTGTTTGACTGAGATGAAATCTAGCCACCAAAAAGGGTTTGATTGATGAATCCAACAAGAAGGGCTTTTCTATCTAAACTGACGGGCCTAACCCTTCTCTCCACCTCTTATTCTGCCAGAGCTATGGTCACACCTAGCCAGAGCCTGGGACCGTTTTATCCTTCAAAAATACCATTAGATAGCGATGCTGATCTTACCGTCGTGTCCGGAAAAGATGGGAAAGCAGCTGGTGAAATAACGAACCTATATGGGCAGGTGTTCAGCACCGATGGCGAGCCTGTGCCTGACGCACGAATTGAAATCTGGCAGTGTGATGCTTTTAGCGCCTATCACCATCCATGGGCCGGCGGTGGAATTGATCCATATTTTCAGGGTTATGGACAGACCACTACTGACAGTGGCGGGAGATATCGTTTTAAAACGATTAAGCCGGTAGCTTATCCTGGACGGGCACCACATATTCACTTCAGAGTTTTGGTTGGTTCAAGGGAGTTGGTCACTCAAGTCTATGTGCAAGGGGACCCCTCGAATAAACACGATTTTCTCCTGAACGCGGTCCCCGATAGCGCAAGACAAACATTAATAATTCCTTTTGTGAGAGATTCCACGTTACCCAGAGGCGAATTGACGGCGGTTTTTAATCCGACTATCGGCTGACGTGTGGTGCGACGCTTTGGAAAAATTCTTAGTCTGCAGGGTGTGTTTGATGGGTTTGGGTGCGCTTCTGAGTTCAGGGATTGCGTATTCTCATGGCGGTGGCCTAAATGTGGAGGGTTGTCACAATAATCGCAAGACCGGTGACTACCATTGTCATCGTGGTAATTCCGCACCTAAGCCCCCTCAAAAAGCCGGCTCACGGCCAGGGCCCATAGAAAGATCAGGAAGGCCAGAGCCAATAATTGCTTATGATCGAGAGTTATACGGCTATGAAAGTTATCCAACGTACGCAAAAAGTGGGTTTTATAGTGGCCGAAGTTGCGATACCAACATTGACCATGTCGTATCGTTAAAAGATGCCCATGAGAGTGGTGCAGGCCGCTGGACTTTTGCCGAACGTGAGGCGTTTTCTAATGATCGTCTGAATCATGTTCCAAGCTGCGACCGTATCAACAGCTCTAAGGGCTCTTCGACACCCAGCGATTTTCTGAGAAAGAGTAGTGACGGGCGTGGTATGGAGTATGAAATCAAGCCAAAGTGCGCGTACTTGGGGATCTATTATCAGGTCAAGAGAAAGTACCGGCTCTCATTCCAAAATAATGACTCCAGCCTTTTTGCGTCCTGCGGCTTGGAGATTGATTAGATGAATAACCCTTGGTTCTTTTTTGCTTGCTTCCTTCTGGGTTTTAAGGCCACATGCCTGGTATTCTTCACACAACTCGCGATTTGATAGCTGAGTTAACGGTTTAGTCAGGCAATGAATGACTGACACCTACTATGGTTGGAAGCGTGGATCTGATGTTTCCATACAAACACTTAGTCGAGAAAAGGTATTTATCAGCTGTGTTAGCCTGCGAATGATTTCGCATTGGGGTGGAATGGACGCATCACGTGTTGCCAAGCGTCTTCCATAGCAGTCTTGGCAAGCTCATAGTTCTTCTCAGGGACAGCAATCGCGTCATGAATTGGGAGAGCAAAGACATCGAGGAGTCGCAGTTGCCTCATCGCAATCTGCAAGATTTCGCCCTCCAGATGCGTCCCAACAAGCCCAAAAGGTTGCTTCCCACTAAACAGCTGTACCTTGGGGTACAATCGTTCAAATGCCTCCATAATGCGTCTGCCGAATGTTTCTGGGACTTTTGCTCCCGACCGGGCCCTCTCATATGACTCACAATGAAGAGCGGCAGTGAAGAAGGATTTAACGGTCGTACGATCGACTTTGGCGAGGTTGGCAATTTCCCGATAAGCGTCGGTTCCATCGCCGTAGACATCTAGCTTGTTAAAGGCCAGGAAAAGCCGGAGGTCATTGGCGTTGAAGTCGACTTCTTTAATTGGTTCGCCGTTGATGAGAGTGTTCTGCCGTATCTTGTGAGTGCGAGCGGGGAGGTTTTGAAACTCTGTATAAAGGCGGCCAGACGTAAAAGGATCATACTTAAAGATGCGAGTGATGGCCTCTTTACAAGCCCATTTCTGAGCTCTTGCATACTCGTTGATCTCGGCCACTTTGTAATAGTCGTCAACTTTGGTGAGATCTGCCTTTCCCCAGCCTCGAGATGGCGTATTTATTCTGATCAAAACCTTTTCGAAAGAAGCGTCAGAGGTCGCGTCCAGTCCATACCGGAATAATTTTTCTCTGAGTTCACGGTTTGGGTAGTAAAGGTTTCCATGGGGGTTATCCTGATACTTTGCCCCATCAATTTTTGTAACAGTATCTGAGACTACCAGCGCGTCCAAGATTTTTGAGGTACGGGCTCGACTGTCAAGCCCTGCGGAATGCATTAGGCCTCCCTTGGAGTAGGCCTTAGGGTCACCAACAAATATTGTCCAACGCTTCGTCACTATGCTTCTTGATAGATTGAGCAGAATATTAGCCAGATGTTTTCGATGGGATTCTGCATATTTGGTTTGGCTTGGAGCACAAATATCTCTGCCTATCTCGTCTAC
>PAWX01000062.1 GCA_002714245.1 Gammaproteobacteria bacterium
CTATGGATCACCTGACGATGAAGATTGGTCTCATCCACAATATCACCATCAACAAGCGTTAATCGCCCCACACCCGCGGCCCCTAGATATAGCGATAACGGACTCCCCAGACCACCGAGTCCTAAGACCACAACATGAGATTGCTTGAGACGCTCCTGGCCATCGACATCGACATCAGACAGGAGGATTTGTCTTGCGTAATGCAGTAGTTCGGAATCTGTCATCATGGCTTTTGCATCCTCGTCACTCGATCTCTGCCTGCTAAGTCTTGGAACGTTTGGACTGACCGCCAACCGATATCGATAGCAAGTTCTCTCACATCATGGGCCTGACTGTAGCCATGCTCAAGGCACAGCAAACCACCCTTAGCCAGATGATTCGGCGCATCCCACAATATCCGCTGAATCAAAGACAAGCCATTGTGATCTGAAAAGAGCGCCTCTGCTGGTTCATGAGCGACCACATCGGCATCAACTTCGGGATCATGCAAGCCGATATATGGCGGATTTGCTGTGATCAATTCAAACTCCAAAAGCCCCTCGAATAGGTCTGCCCGGGCACACTCCACATCCAACTGCAAGGCAGTTGCGTTCTGGGCCATGCAACGAACCGCATATTCTGACAGATCGCTTGCTGTCACCACACATTCGGGATGTCGCGCTTTTATTGCAAGAGCCACAGCACCAGAGCCCGTGCAGAGATCGTGAACCGATTGAATATTGCCACTGGAAATCAATTCTGAGGCAACCTCAACCAGAGTTTCGGTGTCAGGTCTGGGAATCAGCACTTTTGAATCAATCGCAAGCTTTAAGCCATCGAAATAGGTCACCCCGAGTATATAAGCCAGAGGCTCACCAGCAATTGATCGCTTTGCGATGTCTAAAACCTGCTCAACTTTACTGTCCGAAATAGGGGATTCAGCCGAGAGAATTTGCTCAGTCAGTGTTAGTCCAAGCACCTCAGAGAAGACCAATTGTTGTTCACTTTGGGTCCATCTAGCTGCCCGAATGCTATCGAAACGCTTTATTTCCGTAAGCGTCATGTGCCCGTATCAAGGCCTGCTAAAATCTCGGCTTGATACTCCTGCACTAGAGGATCAATGATCATCCGACAGCCGCCATCCATTATCTCATCCAATCGATAGAGCGTCAGGTTAATTCGGTGGTCAGTGACGCGACCTTGCGGGAAGTTGTAGGTCCGAATCCGCTCAGATCTGTCGCCGGAACCTACAAGCGATTTTCTTTCACTTGCTTCCTTGGCCTGCTGTTCTTGCCTTGCCGCATCCTCAAGCCGAGCATGAAGGAGCGATAGCGCGCGCGCCTTATTTTTATGTTGTGACCGTTCGTCCTGACATTCGACAACCAAACCACTCGGGAGATGAGTGATTCGAATTGCAGAGTCAGTCTTATTCACATGCTGACCACCAGCGCCACTAGCCCTGAAAGTATCTATTCGTAGATCTTTGGTATCAATCGTCGTCTCTGCCATCGGGTCTACTTCTGCCATTACCGCGACCGTGCAAGCTGACGTATGAATTCGACCCTGTGACTCGGTCGCCGGAACCCTCTGAACGCGGTGCGCACCGGATTCAAATTTCAATCTGCCGAATACCCGATCACCGACTACTTTCAAAATTACCTCTTTATAGCCGCCGAGGTCAGCTTTTGATTCTGAGAGAACTTCTGTTCTCCAGCCCTGAGATTCTGCAAATTTCAAATACATGCGTGCGAGATCACCAGCGAATAAGGCGGCCTCATCACCACCAGTCCCTGCTCTAATCTCAATAAAAGCACTTTTTGAGTCTGCCGGTTCCCTCGGCATCAAGGCAATCTGTAATTCTGATTCAAGCAATAAAAGCGATTCCTTCACCATAAGAGTCTCAGACTCCGCCAGCTCTTTCATGTCTTCATCATCATCACTGGAGAGTAAGCCATCCAAATCACTCAGATCTTTAATGAGTTCTCTACGACGCCGCACCAACTCAACAACCGGCTCGAGATCGCTGTATTCTTGTGAAAAAGCAACAAACTGTGTTTGGTTCCTGATCACTTCGGGATCGGATAAAAGCACAGCGAGTTCTTCATATCGGTCAACCAGCTGATCTAAACGATTCAGAAGCGTTGGTTTCAATCCGATTCCTCTGTGTCGTCAATTGAAAAAAGGCGGTGCGTTGCTTCAAGAAGTGACAAATCACCCTGCTCAGCGGCACTGCGGAGTGCTACTGTTGGCGCATGTAAGAATTTGTTTGTCAGATTTCTGCTCAATTGGGTAAGCACTTCATCAGCTGGTCTTCCTGTCTCTAACATCTTTATCGCGCGACCCAGTTCCTGTTCTGATAGACCCTGAGCTGAATCGCGCAATTGTTTGATCGTATCAACCGCTCTGTAACCACGAATTTCACGCTGCCACCCATCAAGCGCCTCACTTATTAATGTTTCTGCTTGGCGGGCAGCGTTCTGCCGATGCCCCAAGCCCTCTTCGATGACGGCCTGCAGGTCATCAATCGTGTAAAGATAGATAGAGTCCAGCTCATCAACCTCGGGTTCAATATCTCGAGGCACAGCCAGATCAACCATAAACATGGGCTTCTGCCGCCTGAACTTCTGGGCCCTTTCAACCATCCCTTTACCAAGCACGGGGATAGGCGCTCCCGTGGATGTAATCACAATATCTGCATCTTGAATACGGTCAGCTAGTTCTGTGAGAGGCCATGCGTAACCACCGATTGATGCGGCAAGCGTTTCAGCGTTAGCAAGCGTTCGGTTGACGACATCAATTCCATGTACCCCTTGTCCATTCATGTGTTCTGCCACCAACTGAATGGTTTCACCTGCGCCGATGAGAACTACTTTGCACAATGACAGATCAGAAAATATTCGGCTGGCAAGATTCACTGACGCGTAGGCGACAGAGACAGGATTCCGTCCTATAAGTGTCTCTGTACGGACCAGTTTCGCCACAGCTAAAACCTTCGAGAAAGCTTGCTCAAGCTCGGTACCGCAGGTCCGAGCATCGCGAGCAGCGCGGATTGCGTCTTTAAACTGCCCTAGAATCTGAGGCTCACCAAGGACCATTGAATCTAGTCCCGAAGCCACACGCATCATGTGTCGCGCTGCATCTAGGGCTTTAAATTCATACACGTGAGGTGCAAGGGTCTCGGCATCAACTGAGTGATAGCCAGCAAGCCAGCTTAAAACATCAGGTTCTAAGACGTCGTCAATCGCCAAAAAAAGCTCTGTCCGATTACATGTTGATAAAATCGCGCCCTCGCGTACCCCCGGAAATTGTTCCGTTAACTGCACCAACGCATTTGGCAGACACTGCACATCAAAAGCAACCTGCTCACGCAGTTCTACCGGCGCCGTGGTATGGTTAAGCCCAACAGTAAAAAGAGCCATTTAAGAAAACGATGAAACCCATTTCGAATCAGTGGCGAAATTGTAGCAGAGCTTGCGCTTTGTTGGTCCTTGTTACACTTATCTCTTGCCAGCCGACCAAAACAGTCAACTCAGATTTGCATACGGACACATTTGCTGGCCCCACAACCCTCGCGAAAATACCTGATATTAAAACAATCTCTGGACTGGTAATGCTCGCAGAGGCGAAGCTCGCCTCAGACGACGCAAAAACGGCAGTCTCCCTCTATCTCGAGGCTGCAAAGCGAAGCTGGAATCCACAGGTGGCGGAGCGGGCAGCATTTTTAGCAAGGCAAGCCGGTACTAGCAACCAAATCGAGGAGGCCTTGAATCGCTGGCAAGAAATCGATCCCAATTCGCATGGTCCACACGAAGCAGCTTTCATTTATGCCGCGGAACATGATCAACCCGAGCTACTCCAATCGTCACTCACCAAACTGGTTAATTCTGAAGCTGACTACCGTGCACATTGGCTGGCAAGTTTTTGGTTAGGGTTACCCAAGGAAAAGCGACAAAATTCTCTAAAAATAATGACTCGAGTTGCTGCGGACTCCATTAACGGGTCGTTGGCAATGGTGGTAGCTGAGGCCAAGAATCGAATTGATTCATCTTCTGGAACTGAATGGCTCGATGCTTGGATAGAATTACGGTCGCCACCAGCCAATGTAGTATTATTTCGATCACGTTTAGAGTTGCCTGAGCGCAAGCGCGCGATAGCCTATCTAGAGCGATTCATTGATGTCAGCCAAGATGTGAATATACGGGCCCAGCTCGCGCGCTGGCATGGACTTGAAGGCAACAACGAAAAGGCGCTGACGATCTTGCGAGGCCTGATCGAAGATGATGGTCGTCGGCACCAAGACTTATTGACTTTGAGCATTCTTGAACTACGTAGTGGAAGCCTCGACCCTGCGGAGAGACATTTAAAAGCACTACTGGCATCGGAACAGTATCGCTCTGATGCGTATTATTATTTGGGCGAGATTGCTTTAATAAAAGAGCTTCGCAAACTAGCGATCGACCGATTCCTGCGAGTCGATAAAGGTGAACTCGTAATCGAGGCCAGAAAACAGCTGGCCAGTCTTGCACTCAAAAATAACGACTCAAAGCAAGCTGACCGCTGGTTTTCCGAGGCAAGACTTCTGTTTCCAAATTTTGAGGTGCGGCTGAACATTGCCGAAGCTCAGTTTAAAACCGCAAATAACAGAGCTGGTGAAGCAATCCCACAGCTAACAGAGGCACTATCACAGGATCCAGAGAGTATTGAGATTCTTTACACACGCGCACTGGCCTTCGAACAGATCGACAACATCGATGCGACCGAAAAAGACCTGCGAAGGATCCTCGAACTAAAACCCAACGATCCGGACGCCCTAAACGCGTTGGGCTATACCCTTGCCGATCGGACCGACCGATATGACGAGGCCTTAGTCCTCATCAAAGCAGCTCTTCAGCAGAAGCCAGAATCTGCGGCTATTCTCGATTCAATGGGCTGGGTACTATTAAAGTTGGGACAGCTAAAAAAAGCTGAGTCTTACCTCACAAAAGCCTGGGGTAAGAGCCGGGATCATGAGATAGCTGCCCATTATGGCGAGCTTCTTTGGCGACTCGGACGCCCTGAAGACGCTCGGGAAATTTGGCGAATAGGCTATGAATCGAACCCAGAAAGTGACAAGATTCGCCGCACGATGAAACGGTTAACGAATTCGTGAAGTATTTTCTTTACATTTTTTTTTCAAGCATATTGCTCACTGGGTGCTCACTCATGCCGTGGTCGTCTAGTGACGACGTTGAAGTGCTTACCTTCCTGCCAGCCGATCAACTAACTTATTGGGATCTAACCGCTAAGTTCACTGTGTCGACGAAAGACAGTACTGAATCGGGTAGCATTCGCTGGATGTTGAACTCAATTGAAGAACGTTTGGATATACTGGCACCAACTGGCTCCGTCGTGGCACAAGTGACAGTCTCTGACTCAGAGGCGCGGCTTAAGACTGACGACCAGGAAACTGTTGCTCGGGATGCAGATATATTATTCCGCGAAGTCATGGGCACTTCGTTTCCGGTGGGTGCGCTCCGGTTTTGGATAAGAGGACTCGACGCGCCAGATCTGTCAGTTGAGTCAGTTGAGAAAGATGGAGATGGACGCACAACCGAACTTACCCAAGATGGATGGCGACTCTCCTACAACGGTAACATCGCCATCGAATCGGGATCACACCGGTTTGAAGTTCCAAGACGTCTAACCGCAACCCGTGGTGAGATAGAAATTCGCTGGGCCAGTACCGAATGGCAGGCACTCAACCAGTAATCTATCCATCACGCTTGCTTCAAGGTGGCGTTTGCGCCGCCGCTCCAGCGAAAATAAATCGATTTCTTCACATCCTCGGTCGACAGGATGACGGTTATCATCAGCTGGAAACTGGATTTCAATTTACCGAATGGTGTGACTGGATCCATTTCCGAGTATCCGAAACACTCGGCATTCGGATACTCGATGACCCAATGCACCTCGGTAAAGAAAACCTCGTGTACAAAGCCGCAGCTAGGGTTATCGACCCTAACGTTCACGGTATCGATATCCTGATCGAGAAAGATCTACCGGTAGGTGGCGGCTTGGGCGGCGGGTCATCCAACGCAGCGACTACCTTGGTGTTACTCAATACACTGTTTGAGCTGAGACACTCAACCGATAGGCTCCAAGATATCGGACTCACAATTGGTGCGGACGTCCCTGTCTTTGTTCTAGGGGAGAGCTGCTTCGCCTCAGGGATCGGTGAGAAGCTCGAGACCTACATTTGGCCAGGTACGCGTGTTTTAATCGCAGATCCCCAGATCCATGTGTCGACTAGAGAAGTTTTCCAGCATCCAAAGTTGACAAGAGATACCCCCTCTTGCAGAATCCGCGCCTTCCAGTTGGATACAACGATTAATGATTGCGAAGCGCTGGTTCGGGAAACACATCCTGAGGTGGAGGAGTTGATCAACCGAATGCAAGTCTTTGGAGAACCGAGACTGACTGGAACAGGCGGATGCGTGTTCGTAGTTGATCCGATCAATACTGACTCAGCGGATGCTACCTTGCGAGACATAGCAAAAGCGAAAGTTTGCCTGCTGAGCAATAACTCAATGTTGTATACTTTCGGCGCTTAAGTATAACTGGAGTATAACTGGGGTGTGGCCAAGTGGTTAAGGCAGCGGGTTTTGATCCCGCCATTCGTAGGTTCGAATCCTACCACCCCAGCCATTTTCGAACCGCCCCAAACTCAAGGAGTCACCCGTGGCCCAACTGATGTTGTTCTCCGGTAACGCCACACCAGAGTTAACCGAAAAAGTTTCTGATTATCTGTCTGTTCCTGTTGGTAACGCCAGTGTTGGACGTTTTTCTGACGGCGAGATTGCCGTCGAAATTGTAGAAAATGTGCGAGGGCAAGACGTGTTTGTATTGCAGTCAACTTGCGCACCAACCAATGACAACCTGATGGAGCTAGTAGTGTTATGTGACGCACTACGCCGCGCGTCCGCGTTACGTATCACCGCCGTAGTTCCCTATTTTGGATATGCTCGTCAGGATCGTCGTCCACGCTCCGCTCGAGTGCCTATTACCGCGAAGGTAGTTGCAGATATTATGGTAGGTGTCGGCATAGATCGGGTGCTAACCGTTGATCTTCATGCTGATCAAATTCAAGGATTCTTCGATGTCGCCGTCGATAATATCTATGCAACCCCGGTTATGCTTGATGACATCCAACGTACTCAACCAAAAAATGCTGTGGTTGTATCTCCTGATATCGGTGGTGTAGTGAGAGCCCGAGCCGTAGCGAAGCAATTAGATACCGACCTTGCTATCATCGATAAGCGTCGACCAGCACCAAATCAGGCGGAGGTAATGAATATTATTGGCGAGGTCAAGGGTCGCACCTGCTTNATCGTTGACGANATTATTGACACCGCGGGCACACTNTGCAANGCAGCAAACGCCCTCAAANACGAAGAAGCNAAAGCAGTCGTTGCTTACTGCACCCACCCNGTNCTCTCCGGTCGCGCTCTGGAAAACTTGAAGGACAGNGCGCTTGACGAATTAGTNGTTACTGATAGTATCCCGATCCCGNNTTCTATAATGAAGACNGGNCGAGTTCGTGTNATCACGATCGCAGAGCTGCTNGGCGANGCTGTCCGNCGNGTCAGNAANGAGGAGTCCATCAGTGCGATGTTTCGCTAGCTGAGGCATAACAGACGTTTTACTGGTCGAAGTANAACGCGGAAATNNAGGGAGAACAAAGTGTCTAATTTTCACTTNTCCGCACAATCTCGCGANGAAGCAGGGAAAGGTTCGAGCCGCCGCCTGCGTCGACTGGAGGGACTTGTCCCTGCTATTGTTTATGGTGGCAAGAATGCCCCNAAGTCGNTTNAATTGGCCCACAAGGATCTCAAGCGNGCGCTNGAGGAACAGTCTTTCTATTCATCAGTNATCACTCTTNATATNGATGGCAANGAAGAACCCGTTATTCTCAAAGCTTTACAACGTCATCCGGCGAAACNNTTGGTTTTACACGCNGACTTCCAGCGNGCGTCCGCAGGNACTGTGNTGAAAGTGAATGTTCCTATCCACTTCTTGAATGAATCAAGTTGCANAGGTGTTAAANTNCANGGCGGTGTNATTCACCACGATTCNGTTGAAATTGAAGTCTCGTGCTCACCCAAAGANCTNCCTGAATTTATCGANGTCGATCTNGCCGAAGTCGAACTTGATCAGGTAATTCACNTGTCAGANATNGAANCNCCGAAGGGGGTGACNTTCATCGCTCTTTCACACGATTCAGANCTNCCCATNGTTAGCATCCACAAAGCGAAAGGNGCATCNGCTGACCCAGANCCNGANGCNGACGCCGCGACAGAGGGTGAGTCNGAAGAAGAAGAGTGAACNCNNTCAAGCTNNTCATAGGNCTCGGGAATCCCGGGCCTGAGTACNCTGAAACCCGGCACAACGCCGGGTTTTGGCTGTTAGATACCCTNGCAAAGAATATNGATACGNAGCTAGNAATCGAACCNANATTTTTTGGTGTTACTGGTAAAGGCCTGNTNGGTCTGCAGTCGGTCCATCTTCTNAANCCGGCTACCTTTATGAACCNCTCTGGTCAAAGNGCANTAGCNGTCGCTCAGTTTTACAAAATAGAACCNCNGGAGATACTNGTGGTGCACGATGAGCTCGATATTGAACCNGGNCANATACGCCTGAAACTAGGCGGCGGTCATGGCGGTCACAACGGGTTACGNGATCTTCATCGGGTCTTAGGCTCAGACTATGCAAGNATCCGAATCGGAATCGGACACCCTGGACANAAATCCAAGGTACACGGCTATGTCCTTAGCAAAGCATCAAGCGAACAACGTNACAACATNACCGAAGCGATCGATCACACAATGACATTCATNAATGACATTNTTCGATCTGACTGGGATCAAGCCATGAACATTCTTCACCAGCGTTAANGGAGAGAGTATGGGCTTCAAGTGCGGCATCGTCGGCTTACCNAACGTTGGCAAATCCACCCTATTCAACGCATTGACTNNGGCGGGTATCGAAGCNCAGAACTTCCCGTTNTGTACCATAGAACCCAATGCAGGGGTNGTACCNATACCAGATCCNCGACAGGATCGACTAGCTGAGATCGTCAAACCTGAGCGCGTTGTTTCAACTAGTATGGAATTTGTCGATATCGCCGGCTTGGTGGCCGGCGCNTCTANGGGCGAAGGTCTCGGTAACCAATTCCTCGCCAATATCAGGGAGACNGACGCCATTGCCCANGTCGTACGCTGCTTTGATGATGAAAATATCGTNCATGTGGCTGCNAAGGTCGACCCTACATCTGACATAGAAGTGATCAATACCGAGCTTGCNCTNGCAGATCTCGAGTCTGTTGAAAAACAGGTGCNNAAGGCCCAAAAGCAAGCNAAAGGCGGAGATAACGATGCTAAGAAATTGATTAGTGTCGGAGAGAAAATACTTCCCGTGCTTAACGAGGGTNANCCTGTTCGCTCTNTAGCACTCTCTGATGATGANGCGTTGGTCGTTAGCAGATTGCACCTNCTCACTATCAAGCCAACCCTCTACATCGCNAATGTGGNCGAGGACGGGTTTGANAANAACCCATGGCTTGAGACAGTGCGTGAGATTGCCNNCAGCGAAAACGCCNAGGTTGTCCCAATTTGTAATAAGATCGAATCAGAAATCGCCGAGCTCGAGGATCACGANANGGCAGAATTCCTTGAAGANCTTGGGCTCGAGGAAGNGGGACTGAATAGAGTTATTNGGGCAGGCTATGGCCTACTCGGACTCCAGACATTTTTCACNGCTGGTGNTAAGGAGGTACGGGCATGGACCGTCCCCNTNGGCTCAACCGCTCCNCAAGCNGCNGGAAAAATCCANACGGACTTCGAGAAAGGCTTCATTCGNGCGGAAGTCNTATCCTTCGCNGATTTTGTGANTCTCGGTGGCGAACAGGCGGCGAAAGATGCGGGTAAGTGGCGCCTCGANGGAAAGGATTATCTTGTTAAGGATGGCGACGTNATCCANTTCCGATTCAATGTCTANCCTTTGACAGANGTACNAAACTTCAGTATCTTTCGCGCCTTCTCTANAAGGCTATGTAGCTCAGCTGGTTAGAGCACAGCACTCATAATGCTGGGGTCGCAGGTTCAAGTCCCGCCATAGCCACCATTTTNTGACTCAACCTANTNGCCAANAAAACGNTTCCCTAGCGACGATCGCCAACTACNTCTTGGTCTTGCTTNACTCCACCGGCNCTGATCGCTTCTCGAGANTTGTTAAGAAANTCGGTCTTGCTGACATAAGTCCAACCGANTGAAACGAGNACATCGTTCTTAAAAACATAGGGGGTGTAGTCGTCGTCGTGGTTACTGATCCCCGATTCTAAACCCGTACGGACGAAATGGATCTCGACCCGTTCACCATAACTCAGATAGCGCTCGGGCCGTCTCTTAAAACGTAAAGGGACGACCTGTTGACTGGTGTCGAGTATGGTCAATACATGCGCCCTCGCGTCACCAATCGATATCTTAGAGTAGGCTTTTTCGTAGTCTTCAACGGCCTGCTTAGTAACCGTCTTTGGCGCACACCCAAAGAGGCCAGCCATTACGATGGCTAGTGTTACAAGTTTGAACGATGAACTTTTCGTTTTGGTCTTAGAACGCATCTGTACTATATCGGTGCCGTAAAGGTTTTCTAAAGTCATGTTACTTGTATTTATCCATGATAAAAAATATTTCAACCTAACTTCATACTTAAAATACAATCCCCTCCTCTGGTATCACCGACAAACTGAATAAAGAGGCCGTCCGTATGAATCGCGAAAAATTTTTTGACTCATTATGGAAACAGTATGTTTCAGTGACACCGCAAGCTAGAGGGATACAGGCACTGTTACGAAGACGCGGCGAGGAGATCATCAACGATCATGTCGCTTTCCGAACATTTGACATCCAAGGCTTCGACCTCGAGACAGTAACAGACTTGTTAGCAGAAATCGGTTACGAGCGGTTTGATTCTTATGTGTTCCCAGATAAGCATCTACGAGCCCACGCATACCGGGTTCCAATCGATCACGATACTCCAAAAATCTTTTTCAGTGAGCTCGTGAGAGCCGAATTGGATTCAGATTCCCAAGCGATTATTGAGGAGATCACGTCGCCTCTTACGGGTGAACTAACTTTAAAGAATCTAGCAGGTACCTACCTTTTCAAGAGACCAACCATCGAGCAGTATTCAAGGTTATCCGATGCGAGTGAATACGCGGGTTGGTTAGCAACGATGGGGTATCAAGCAAACCACTTCACCGTCAATGTGAATAGGCTCCGAACCCTTGACTCGATCGCCGGAGTGATCGATCTCATGGTAGCCAACCAGTATCCGTTAAACGACATTGGCGGCATAATAAAAGGAACACCCTCAGATTTACTTGTCCAGGCCTCCACCTTCGCCGATCACATCCGTTTTGAGTTTGAAGACGGGTTCGAGTCAGACATCCCTAGCTGTTTTTACGAGTTTGCATACCGGTTTACTGACTCAACCGGGCAGCCATTTCAAGGATTTATTCCGACTAGTGCAAACGTAATTTTTGAGAGCACCGACAGGCAGCCTTAGTTCAAATGCTGCGGCTTGGGTTACCCTCAAACAGCAATAAGTCACTGCCAAAAACGGCCTCAGGATGCGGTGGTAGTCAAATCGATCAGAAAAATAAAAAACGGGCATAACAGCCCCTTAGTATTCGTGACAGAAAGGACTCAAATTAATGGCAATAATGACCTTTAAAATATCAATTTTGGCGTTAACTTTCCATGGTGGGAAAAGGGCAAGCGTGATGCGTTCTATCAATCGAACAATCGGTGTTTTTATTTTGGTCAGCCTGTCGAGTATTAGCCTCGCCCATGAGGGTGCGACAGGTATAATCAAGGAACGTATGGATCGGTTCAAGCAGAATAAAGCAGCCATCAGGGTGATCAAAGGAAATCTCGCCAAAGACACCACTATCATCGCTCAGAAATTGGCTGAAATCGAGACGTGGGCTAACGAGATGGTTGATTTCTTCCCCGAGGGATCAAATCAGGCACCCTCAGAAGCTCTACCGGCAATTTGGGAAAACTTTGGGGACTTCACGGCGAAAGCGGTAGCAAATGCAACGGCAGCCGCTGACCTCAAAACACTCGCGCAATCCGGTGCAGATCAGAGCGCTCTGATCAAAGGACTTAAGGTGCTCGGAAAGACCTGCAAGGACTGCCATAATGACTACAGAGAGTAGGTAGCTATGACAACTCGTCGTGATTTCTTAAAGGTTTGCACAGTCCCACCCTTGCTAACAGCCATCCCAACACCGATTAACGCTATGATCGAGAAAGTGTTACGTCTAACCGCCTCCAAGACAACCAAGCGATTGGTTCCAGGTGACGAGTACCAAGATGCATCGGTCTGGGCTTTCAATCGCACGGTACCCGGACCCGAACTGCGACTGAAGAAAGGGGATACGCTCTCACTGGACTTTATAAATGAGCTCGACGAGGGCTCATCAATACACTGGCACGGGATCCGTAACATCAACGCGATGGATGGTGTAGCGGGTCTGACACAGCCGGAGGTGACACCAAACGGACAGTTCCGCTACCAGTTTCCTTTGAATGATTCTGGGACCTACTGGTACCACAGCCACGCGAAAACCTGGTCGCAAGTTGCACGGGGTCTTTACGGTCCCTTGATCGTTGAGGATGAGTCGGATCCGGCGGTTGACCATGACATCGTGCTCATGATTGATGACTGGCTACTTGCAAATGATGCGACCATCGACGAGGCCTCATTTGGATCCCTGCACGACTGGACCCATGGCGGGAGGCTTGGCAATTGGCTCACCGTCAACGGGGAGTCACTCCCGACTATCGAGGTCAGTAAGAATTCCCGGGTCAGGTTGCGTCTTATCAACGCAGCCAATGCCCGAATCTTTGGTCTAAATATCCCGGCCTCTGCTTTTTTGGTTGCGCAGGACGGCTACCCGGTTCCTATCCAAGAGACTCGGGACGTGATACTGGGCCCCGCCCAACGCGCTGATTTCATCATTGATTTGGCCGAAGAGAACATCACAATAAACGAGACCTACAACAGCGACCAACCCTATCCAGCCGTCAACCTGAAGGTAGTGGATACAACACAGACACTCGTGGCCAAGAGTCCACTAGATCAGCCAAACTTAGAGGCGCCCCCAACATTAATCGATGTCACGATACCAATGCACATGCAGGGCGGGGCAATGGGTAACCTGAGGGAGGCCAATTACAAGGGCGAACTGCGACCTATCCGTGAACTCGCCCAGAATCACAAAAAAGCATGGGCGTTCAATGGACGGATCGCGGAACATCACGATCACTTGGCCAACGTTAGCCTGGGCCAGTCGGTCAGTATCAAGGTCTGGAACGATACACGTTGGCCCCACGCGATGCATCTCCACGGTCATCACTTTTGGATCCAGAAAGAAGACGGGGTGTTCCTCGACGGGAAACGCGATACCTATCTTTTCCAAAGAGGCGAGAAAGCAAACCTCGTGTTCATCGCGGACAACCCAGGGTTCTGGCTGTTCCACTGTCACATGCTGGAGCATCACGCGGCCGGGATGGGTGCGGTAATCCAAGTGTCATGACACCCTAAGACCCTGCTAACCTGCGTCATACTAGCTCATGGGTGAGGAGCTGATTGCCCTAGTCGGGGCATTGTCTGCCGGTATCTCAGTGACACGGCTCCAGAAGCTAAAATGAGTAGCCAAAGAAACGGTAACTAAATCTATGACAGCTAGTCGGCGGAGCGCTCGGCCCATCCTGCAAAGATTCTTTCTAGAAACACCACCACGTAGTAAAGCGCGATACCCAACACAGCGAGTGCGATAAGTACGGCAAACATTAAGGGGTAGTCCGAGTTTGTCTTTCCGCTGTCAAACAGGGCACCCAAGCCCCTGCCGTGAGGCGATACAATTTCCATCAGGTTGGTACCGATAAAGGCAAGGGTTACCGCGACCTTGAGCGCACCAAAAAACTCGGGGAGCGTCTTGGGTAGCGCTATTTTCCAAAAAATAGTGATCTTTGAGGCTCCCAATGACCTTAAAATATCACGATACTCTGGCTCCAGGGTCGACAATCCGATCGAGACCGAGACCGCGATCGGGAAGAAAGAAATCATGAAAGCAATCAGGACCGTATTGAGATCATGCTGACCGACGAACATCAGTGCCACTATTGGCACCACGGTGGCCTTTGGAATCGCGTTAAAACCAACTAAAAGCGGATACAAGCCCTCACGTATGACCTTAGAAAAACCCATGATCATGCCCAAAAATACACCGACCACAATGGCTATTAGCAAGCCCGCCACGGTCCGCCAGAGGGTCTCCCAGCCGTACGAGAGGAACAGCTCCTTAAATCGCCAAAATGCCGGCCACAAGTCTGATGGCGAGGCCATCTTATAGTTCGGCCAGTCGTTGACCCAGACCAAAGCTTCCCAAAACAGGAGAAAGATAATCATCGCGAAGGTAGGAATCAGATACTGTCTCATCTAAACATCTGCGCCGTTTCGGGCTATTCGGATCTGTTCCCGTAACTCATTCAAGGTCGCTATGGCCTTACTCGTGTAGAGTTGGTCGAGGGAGGGCAGCCCTTCATGGGTCAGGGAGACACTATACTGAACCGTGGCGGGACGATCGGAAAGAACCACCACCTCGTCCGCCAAAAATATGGACTCACGGAGATCGTGTGTGATTAAAACGCCAGTGAACGGCTCCTCGACCCTGAGTTTATGCATGGTTAGCCAGAGATCTTCACGAGTAAATGCGTCTAGTGCACCGAATGGCTCATCCAGTATCAGCACCTCAGGATTATGTATCAGAGCTCTGCACAGAGACGCGCGTTGTCGCATTCCCCCAGATAATTCAGACGGTCTTTTATCTTCGAATCCTGACAAGCCGACAAGATGTAGCAGGTGTCTGGCTCTGTCCTCCGCCTCTTTCTTACTCAGGGTTGTTGGGACAATCTCTAAGGGCAACAGCACATTCTTGAGAATACTACGCCACTCCAACAAAACGGGATTCTGAAAAGCCATCCCAACCGTCGACCGCGGAGAGCTCACTCTCTCTCCATGTAACCAGACCTCACCCTCGTCGGGCCTCATTAGTCCCGCGATGAGTCTCGTCAATGTTGACTTCCCGCAGCCAGACGGACCTACAACAGCCGTAAAACCATGCCGTTGTACACCAAGGGTCAGATCCTCCAAGACAGGGAGAGCGTCACCATCTTTGCGGTACGCGTGTGTCACACCTGTGATGGCGATCAAATTCTCGTGAGAGCTAGCCACTCAAAGCAACCTTATTATTTCGAAAAAATGCACCCACCAGTCTATTTGATGGGTGCGCTGGCGTTGTCTTACTTAAGCTTAAAGCCACCGGATGGCAAGAATGCGTCTGTAAAGTACATTTCCGCCTTTGGCGTGGTCTTATATTCATAGGTATCACGCAGCTGCTCGATGGCACCGGCGAATCTCGACCTATCGATGTTACCCATGCCATTTTGTTGGACATAGTCGGTTAACACGTTGGCGTCTATAGCTAACCCTAGACGACGCTCCTCGAGACCGGCATCAGCGGCAGGATTTCTCTTGACGAGCGCCGCGACCGCAGCGGTCGGGTCCTCAATCGCGTCCCTCCAGCCGGCACCGACAGCCTTGAGGAAGGCCTTCACGGTACCGATATTAGCCTTCGCGTACTCGGTATTGACGATAATCGCGTTACCATAAAGTTTGAGGCCATGATCGGCCATCAGAATCGTTGAGATATCGCTCTCCGGTGTGCCCAATCGGACCAGGTTTAGGTATGAAGAGAATGAGAACCCTGTGACCGAGTCGACTTTACCCTCTGCAAGCATTGGCTCACGGGTGGGAAAACCAACCGGCTCCACCTTAATCTTGCTCATATCAAGGTTATTAGCCTTCGCGAAGGACGGAAACTGTGCCCACGCACCATCTGGTGGGGGTGCGCCCAAGGTAGACCCTTCGAGATCTTTCGGCTCAGAGATCCCGAGCGACTTACGTCCCACGACCGCGAATGGCGGCTTGTCGTAGACCATCATTATTGCTGTAACCGGAGCACCAGGATTCTGATCGAGAAATTTAATCAAAGAGTTAATATCAGCAAAACCCACAGGGAACGCGCCCGTGGCGACCTTCGGGATGGCGTCCAGTGATCCCTTCCCCGGTGAAATCTCTACCTCCAGACCAGCCTTCGAAAAGTGTCCGTTATCAATCGCCAAGAAATAAGGCGCAGACGGGCCCTCGAACTTCCAATCCAACGCGAACTGGACCTTCGTCGCTGCCAGCGCGGAGAGGCTAAAAACGGACGCAACGGAGGCGACCAGTATTTTCTTAAATATATTCATATCTAACTCCTATTTTTAACGACCTTGCGGTCTGTTTCGCTGATCCTGGCGGCGCAATCGGCTTAAATACGCCAAAGAATCAACTTTCTTTTTAACAGCTAATACCAACCTAAAGTAACACTCCAATTAACCAAAAAAATTGCGAATTAGCTATATATTTTGTCCCGCCGGAAGTACGACGGAACCCCAAACCTTTTAATAACTCGATTGAGATGATCGACCAAACTTGTGAACCCCACCTAACTACCACCGGGTTATTCTTTCATCAACAGACTCAGTTCTTTTGATTTCAGCATCCCCCGGTCCACGATGAATTGGATGATTTCATCAAGCCCCTGGCCACTCTTCATGTTACTGAAAACGAACGGGCTCTCTCCCCGCATCAGTTTTGCGTCTCGATCCATTACGTCTAGGGAGGCTCCGACCAGAGGTGCTACATCAATCTTGTTGATCACCAGAAAGTCGCTCTTTGTAATCCCTGGGCCACCCTTTCGCGGGATCTTGTCACCCGCGCTGACGTCGATGACGTAGATCGTTAGGTCAGACAACTCGGGTGAAAAAGTAGCGCTGAGATTGTCGCCACCGGACTCGACGATAACCAGTTCAAGCGCCGGATGACGTTCCTGTAATTCATCGATAGCAGCGAGATTCATCGACGCGTCTTCACGAATCGCGGTGTGGGGACAACCGCCCGTCTCCACACCCAAAATTCGTGCCCGGTCCAACGCACCGTGGCGTGTTAAAAATTGTGCGTCCTCCTGCGTGTAAATATCGTTGGTAACGACAGCCATGTCATAGTGGTCACGCATCGCGGCACACAGATTGAGTGTGAGAGCCGTCTTACCAGATCCAACCGGGCCGCCTATTCCGACGCGTAGTGCCTGCATGTGTATCTCCTAGGAACGAAAAAGCCTCGAGTATTGAATCTCATGCTGAGCGCTCAAGACCGAGAGAAGAGGGACGGTACTGTGGGCCTCCGTCGTGGCTAACTGCCTCGACAGACCAACACACTCAGTCACGACCGGTTTGAGAGCGGACAAGACGCCTTGCAATGCGTTCTGACCGAGCGGAATCGCTTTGGCGGCAACGAGCATTTGATTGTCAAGCCAAGACCACAGGATACCTGAGATCAACCAATCCTCAGGAATCTCATACCTCGCGGAAATCCAACCATACAAACACACTAGCGAGTATTCTTCCGCCTCAGGAACATCAACGCCCTGATCTATCGCCCACTTCTTCAAGGCAGCACCCAGTAAAAGATCCTCTTGCAATAACTCGCGTGTCTCTCGGGATGCGAGTAATTCGGTGTTTACCGCTCGGAAGACAGATTCAGAACCCGCTCGGTATGCGCGGATAGCGTAGTTGCAATCGAGTGTTGTGAGAGAGAACCGCATCACACCGTCACACCACCACCTGAGCGATTCAGCGTCGTGGACGCGCCGTGACTCAATGGCCGCCTCGAGGCCCTGACTGAAGGCAAACGCACCTATCGGCAGGCTAGGCGAAAACAATTGCAGCGCCTGGATCAAGTGCTCCGGCCTAGTCATCGTGATGGTGCCCTCCTGCTTGTTTCCCATACGCTCCACTCTCTGGCGCAAATGGCCTCTCTACATCTTCGACCTCCAGCCCCCATTGGCGGCACAGGTCTGACAGCACGTGGTCTGGCTGAAAAAAAACTGAGCCAGGCTGAATTTCAACCGGTGTGTGTCGGTTGCCTAGGTGATAACAAATTTTCGCGAACAGTACCGGATCTGTCGTTGAGGCTCTCGTCAGCTGCTCCACTGCCGCTTGAACAAGGACCACACGCCCGTCTGTTGCCTTCAGGTAATCACCGTCCATTAAGACTTGACCACGCTCGAGAAAAAGACCGGCGTCCTCTGACGTCTCGGTCAGGGTCTTAAGGCGACCACGTTTACGAGAGTCATAGTCAAGCGATATCACTGCGTCATGGCGCTCAGCAGGGTTAAGTCTCTCGATGATCTCTAGCATTGAGCCTTTCCGTTAAAACATGTAATAACGCTGGGCCAATGGCAACGATATCGCCGGCTCGCAGACCAAGAGCTCGCCATCTGCTCGTACCTCATAGGTTTCGGGGTCCACCTCGATCGCCGGTTGATAGTCATTGAGCACCATGTCAGATTTCTTGACCGATCTAATATTTTTGACCGCTATGAGCTGCCGTCTGGTTTCTGACATCCAGTTATTTTCCTGTTGCAGGGCCAACTCTGACACAAAGGTCGCCGACAAACGATCGGCTGACGACCCCATGGCTCCAAACATCGTACGATAATGAACGGGCTGCGGTGTCGGGATCGAGGCGTTTGGGTCACCCATCGGCGCAGCCACGATGAATCCACTCTTCAAAATCAATGCCGGCTTGGTCCCGAAGAAGGCTGGCTTCCAAAGCACTAGGTCAGCCATTTATCCGACCTCTACAGATCCGACCTCATGCGCTATCCCGTGTGCGATAGCTGGATTGATGGTGTATTTTGCGACGTACCGTCTGGCCCGGAAGTTATCATGCCAATCCGGATCCGACTCCAGCGACCCGAACTGATCCTTCATCTTGTGCGCAGTTTGCCAGGTCCGGGTTATCACTTCGCCAACGCGACCCATGGCCTGCGAGTCAGAGGCAATCATACTGAACGCACCCTTGTCATGAAGGATATCCTCAGCGGCGATGGTCTCCTTCCGGATACGGCTGTCGGCGAAGGCAACATCCTCAGGGATATTTGGCGACAGGTGATGACAGACCATAAGCATGTCTAGATGCTCGTCAACCGTATTTATCGTGTAGGGACGTGTGGGATTCGTCGAGGACGGCAAGATATTCGGTAAGCCCGCCGCCTTGATGATATCTGGGGCGTGTCCACCCCCCGCCCCCTCGGTATGATATGTGTGAATAGTACGACCAGAAATCGCCTTCAGGGTTTCCTCAACAAAACCAGATTCATTCAGCGTGTCTGTATGGATAGCCACCTGGGTGTCGGTTTCGTCGGCAACCGTCAGGCATGTATCGATTGCCTGAGGCGTAGTGCCCCAGTCCTCGTGTAATTTCAACCCACAGGCTCCCGCCTCGACCTGCTCGACCAATGACTCCCGATTACTCGAATTACCTTTACCGAGGAAACCAAAATTCATGGGCTGACCCTCGACCGCCCGCATCATCAACTCCATGTTGAACTTGCCCGGTGTGCACGTGGTCGCGTTCGTTCCTGTCGCGGGGCCCGTGCCACCCCCGAGCATAGTGGTTATCCCAGACGCTAGCGCCTCATCGATCTGTTGTGGGCAGATAAAGTGGATATGAGAGTCGATTCCGCCTGCGGTTAGGATTTTACCCTCGCCCGCGACGATCTCTGTCCCGGGACCGATAACCACAGTGACCGATGGTTGGATGTCCGGATTTCCCGCCTTACCGATGGCTGCGATCCTCCCCGCCTTAACCCCGACATCGGCCTTCACGATACCCCAGTAGTCGACAATCAGCGCGTTTGTGATAACCAGATCCATGCACTCATCGCCCAAGCGCTGCGACTGCCCCATGCCATCGCGGATCACCTTTCCTCCGCCGAAGGTCACCTCGTCGCCGGGCACGGCTGTATCAGACTCAGGTGAGATCCACAGGTTTGTGTCACCAAGGCGAACAGAATCCCCAACAGTGGGTCCGTACAGATCAGCGTATGTTTTTCTCGAGATTTTCATAACTAACCCTCTAGGTGGTCCATGACGAGCCCTCTGAAACCACAAACGATTCGGTCACCTGCCAGGGCGACTAGTTCGACTGTACGCTCCTGGCCCGGCTCAAACCGAACAGCTGTACCTGCGGCAATGTTTAGGCGGAAGCCCCGCGCCTTCTCTCGATCGAATTGAAGGCAGGGATTGGTCTCGTAAAAATGATAGTGGGAGCCAACCTGAATAGGTCGATCGCCAGTGTTAGCAACCACAACGGACGCGGTCTCACGCCCCTCATTAAGAACCAAATCTCCTGCCTGGATGCGTGTTTCTCCTGGAATCATTTCTTCATTGCCTCCTGTATCGGTTCGTGAACCGTGACCAACTTGGTTCCGTCAGGAAAGGTTGCCTCGACTTGCACCTCATCTACCATCTCCGCGACGCCCTTCATTACCTGATCTTTGGTGAGCACTGTCCGTCCGACTTGCATGAGTTCCGCTACAGAGCGTCCGTCTCGCGCGCCCTCCATGATCTCCATACTGATTAATGCAACTGCCTCCGGGTAGTTCAGTTGGAGCCCTCTTGTCAGACGTCGCTCTGCTACTAGGCCCGCGGTGTAAAGCATCAACTTATCCTTCTCGCGTGGGGTTAATTCCATTCATGTCCTCCAGATTCTTGGGGTTTCAACTTTTCTTGCCATAAGGAATTCTCCGACTGGAGACCACAGTTTTTCCAGTGCGGTCCGGGTATCTTCCGCCCGAGAAGACAACAGACGGATACTAATCAGTCCGTCACGAATTGCCGTGACCCCAGAAATCCCTTGGAACTCCTCTAGACTCAACCGACAGCTCGCGACAAGCTCGTCTGACTCTTGGGCTCCCGCTGGCAGGATCAACAGGCCCGACGCGAGGCTCGTCATTCCGCCCAAACCACTTTCACTTTTTAATATTTCGGCGTCGATTCGTAGACGATCTCGGTAGAGCAACTGACGGTCACGGTAAATGGTCAGGCTCTGAGATAACCGTCCCCCCGTGAAAGGAAGCGCGCCAGCCGGACGCCCGAAAATCGTGTGCTCCCAACCGAAGTACGAGGCTGAGGAATTCAAACAGACGTTGGTCTCGAGCTCACCATTAGCTCCGTCAAAGACGATCGTATCCTGTGGGAGGTAGGCAAAAATACCCCCGTCATCAACCTCGACCCTTGTCGTCATGGTCTGCAACGAACCGCTACTCCGTGACCTGTAGAGTTTCCCAGAGGCAGGCGTGGTTACGAGTACTCGCGCATTCGGATGGAGGTGAAACCGACAATCAAGATCGTCACCCGACACCATCCCACCCGGTGGATGTAACACGTAGCAGTGGGCCAGATCCTGATCGTGGAATAACTTCTGAACCCGCAGTGGTCCCGAGTGTCTGACTTTTGCCAGCGCAGTTCCGCCGGCGCTAGTCCGATGGAACTCACAGCCCAAGCTCGCAGGCCAGGAAAGGTTCGGCTCATGTATCAGGCACTGATTCACCGTAACTTCACCTCCTGACACAGAATACTCGACAAACGAAGTCCAGAAGCAACGGGATCGACAATATTGAGACGAGCCCACCTGCTAGACAGTTCCTGGTGCAGTTCGGTCATACCTGCACACCCCAGTATAAGAGCGACGTCTTCACCATGAGAATCGACATTAGCCCTAATAAGGTCGTCGAGAATATCGAGCGCCTCGTCAGGCTGCCGCTCGAGCTCAAGCACCGGTATACCGCTTGCGACGACTTCGATGCACTGAGATTCAAATCCCTGCCGCTTGATCGACTCCCAGATGACCGGGACCGAGACATCTAGAGTGGTCAAGACCACAAACCGCTGGGATAACAAAGACGCCCAGTGATAAGCAGCCTGGCCAATGCCAATGACGGGTCGCCTCACCTTATCTAGTAAACGCTCGATACCGGTATCGTCGAAACAACCCACTACAAAAGCGCTATAGTGGTCAGGTAGTCCTTCCGCTAGCTTAAGCATAGCCTCGGTCGCAAACTCGCCGTCCTGTGCACCCTGGATAGCCGCTGGGCCCTTTTCATTCGTCACAAATTCAAATATTGAGCCACTCCCCAGACCAATCCGATCGAACGTGCGACGGCAGGTATCGGTCATAGACACGGTGCTGTTCGGATTAATGAAACAAACAGTGGGAAGATGCTTCATCTGATATTACCGGCTTTTTTCCTAAGCACCCAAAAAAGACCGAGCGACAGGCCGATGACCAAAAAACTCACTCCCGTGGTCACCGCCCCCAGAGCATATATCGACGGGTTGGTTACTGTCGTCGTGAGGCCCCTGAGCTCTAACGGGAGGGTGTTCACTGCTCCCAACGCCTGAGAAGAGCGGGCGAGCTCGTCATAGCTGAGGGTGAATCCAAACAACGCGACACCCACCAGCGCGGGCGCGATGAGCGGGAAAACAACACCCCAGAAGGTTTGCCATGGGGTTGCCCCAAGATCTCGTGCGGCCTCTTCATAACTCGGATTGAAGCGATTGAATACCGCGAACATAATCAAAAGACCGAAGGGTAGTGTCCACGTGAGGTGTGTCCCGAGACCTGACGCAATGAGGCCCATCGAAGTCTGGAAGTCGTCGATGATCCACTGAATCTCGAGTAACTGGCCCAGCCACTTCACGGTCTCGTCAAGCAAACGAAACTGTAGAGCGATACCCAAACTTATCGCGATAGATGGAATGATCAGACTGGCGATGGTTAGGTAGAACAGGACCCCAGAGCCTCGAAACTTTTTCCGGAAAGCAAGACCGGCACAAAGGCTCAGAATGACAGTGAAGATCATCACCAGAACTCCGAGGAATAGGGAACGACGAAGCCCTCGGGAGATGTCAACGACGCCGAGCCCACGCCAGAGCTCCTCAAACCAATGGAGGGAGACGCCTCTCATCGGAAATGTTAGACCCCCCTCTGGGCCCTGGAATGCTAAAAGGATAATCGATAAGACAGGCCCGTAAAGGAAAATAACAAAGCAACTAAAGAAAACTGTCAGCCATGCCGTCTGGGCTCTCGAAAACATCGCTAAAGCTCCTTGCGTACGTTAACAATACGCATCATGGCGGCAACCATGAGTAGGGTGATTGAAACCAACACAACTGCGTTAGCTGCCGCCGCGGGGAACTGCAGGTAGCTCATCTCGACGTAGATGATCTTACCCACCGAAGCGATCTGTTGCCCTCCCAGTACGCCGATTGTTATAAAATCTCCGACGACAATCGTGATCACGAAAATCGAACCGATCATGATCCCAGAGCGGCTTAAAGGGATAATAATATTCGCGATGATCTGCCAAGCGGAGGCGCCTGCGTCTTTGGCAGCCTCGATGAGCGACCTATCGATCTTTGCCATAGAGTTGAAAATCGGGACCACCATAAACAGGGTGTAAAGGTGCACAAACCCCAAGGTGACTGAGAAGCCAGAGTAAAGGAGCCACTCGATCGGTTGGTCGATAATACCTATGCTGATCAAGGCCGTGTTAACAATTCCGTTCCTTCCAAGGAGTGGGATCCACGAAATCATCCTGATCACGTTAGATGTCCAAAACGGGATAGTACAGACCAAAAAGAGAACGATCTGCATTTTTAAACTACGGACACAAAAAACCAGATACAGTGCAACACCGAAACCGATTGCGAGCGTAAAACACCAAGTCAAGAAGACATATTTAAAGGTGGAAAGATAGGTGGCGAAGGTTGTACACAGTCCCTGATCCCACTCAAAGCAACCATAAAACAGTTCCGCATAGTTCATGAGGATAAGGTCAGGAATCAGAGAGTACTCGGTGTAGTCCCAAAAGCTTACCACCACAACCAGTAACAGCGGCAAAACGAAAAACATCGCAAGCACCATGGCGAACGGTACCGCAAGAATACTGTTGGTTGATCTGGTCATACCCTTCCCAAAACTAGGGGGCAGCAACGCCGCCCCCTTTTTTGAGTCCGCCTAGGAGGCTATAAACTCGTTCCACTTTCTAACCATGTACCGGTTCTCATCCATCACGGCGTTCCAGCAAGCGACACCGCCCATCCGATCCTCGTAAGAACCACCATCACGAATCTCACCGGCCGACGCGAGTTTCTGTCCGTTTGGCGACATAATGTCTTTAGCAGCAGGCTTGCCGAGCATCCAGTAGTCCCACTCGTAGGCTTCCATGTTGGCCTTGGCCGTCGGTAACACTGCTGAGTAGTAACCCTGACGATTTAAGTAGGCACCCGCCCATCCTGAAAGGAACCAGTTGATGAACTCATACGCCAGATCTGCCTTTTGGCCCTTGATTGTGGAAGGCAAAGCGAAACCGGCAGCCCAAGCTCGGTAGCCCTCTTTGAGCGGTTGGTATACACACGGGATTCCCTTGGTACGTACCGCCGTGATCGCGGGTGACCACATCGACTGAATCACAACCTCGCCCGACGCCATCAGGTTAACGCTCTCGTTGAAGTCAGACCAAAACGCCCGGAACTGGCCCGCCTTCTTCGCCTCGGTCATAACCTTCATGGTCAGGTCGATCTCTTTCTTAGTCATATTTCCTTTGTCAGGATATTTATATTCTCCCATGGCCTCGACAACCATCGCCGCGTCCATGATCCCAATCGAAGGTATATTCAAAATCGAGGCTTTGCCCTTGAACTCAGGGTTCAATAACTCCGCCCAAGTATTGATAGGACGACCGATAAGGTCAGGCCTGATTCCCAGCGTATCAGCATTATAAACGGTCGGGACAAGTGTGACCCACTCTGTCGGCGAACTCGCGAATTTCTTCGACTTCTCGCCCTCCAAATAAAATACTTTCTTGGGAGCCGTCCCTTGGTCACCAATTTTCTTGCCTGCAACCTCGCCCTTGGTGAATGCCGTGACGATATTGTCGAACTCTTTAATTCTGTTGGCATTCATCCCTATCAAGTTTCCTGATGGGACCAACTTTTTCAGGCTGAAGTATTCTGTATCCACCAAATCGAAACTATTTGGTTGGGTCAAAATTCGCTTAGTTACTTCGTCGGTGGTAACAGGTATGTACTCGATGGTAATACCAAGATCTTCCTTGGCCTTCTCACCGATTGTAGTGTCCTGGTTCACCGCCGTGCCAAGGTAACGCAGTACCTTCTTCTCACTCGACATCACATAGGGCGCAACACCGCCGAACATAGACGCAGCGGCTAACGTGCCCGCACCTTTCATGAAGGACCGTCTAGACAGACCTGACATTTTCTCTTGAGTTTTTTCAGACATAAAGCCTCCGTAGCTCAGTTTGTAAGTAAAATTTCCGTTTCCGGATCCCAACGGATGTTGCACTCGTCTCCGACCATTAATCCCAAACCTAAAAAGGCTTTGTCATCCGTGTAGGCGTGCAACGTTCCATAAATAGTGCCTACTGTTACCTTCAAGTACTGACCAAGATACTCAATCCTCTCGATTTTTGAGTTAGTCTCACCCTTAGTGTCCACCTGTAGCTCACTATACTTCACAGAAACCAGTCCGCGATCAGAGACGATCACGTTATGGCCCCCAATGAATTCTGCAACGAATCGATTGGCAGGTGTGTCATATATTTCCCGGGGCGATCCCACCTGCTGGATCTGCCCCCCGTCCATGACAATCACCACATCAGATAAGGCCATAGCCTCTTCCTGGCTGTGAGTGACGTGGACAAACGGTATGCCGAGTGCCTGCTGCATCGCCTTCAATTCTGCCCGCATATCGATACGTAGAAACGGATCGAGGGCTGACAAAGGCTCGTCAAGCAATAATGCTTTAGGCGAGGTTACCAATGCTCTGGCAAGCGCAACGCGCTGTTGCTGTCCGCCCGAGAGCTCGGCGGGTAGCCTATTCGAGAAGCTTTCAAGCTGAACCTTTTTCAGGTAGCCCAGCGCCACCGCGTGCCTCTCACTCTTACTCATGCCACTAATTTTCAGGGCAAACCCCACGTTATCTAATACCGTTAGATGAGGAAATAGCGCGTAGTCTTGAAACATCATGGATGTCGGCCGTCTGGCGGGAGGGAATTCCGTTACATTGTGTCCGTCGACAAGGACATCACCCTCGGATACGTTCTCATGTCCCGCGATTGCTCTGAGTGTCGACGTTTTTCCGCAGCCAGACGGTCCAAGCAAGCAACAGTATTGATTCGCTGACAATTTAAAGGTTACGTTTGATACTGCTATCACATCGTCGTACTTTATGGAAAGGTCTATAACCTCAAGCGCGTTCATTAATTTCCTTATTTACAGTTGAGTGATACCAAAAGTCATGCCAAATCAAGAACACCTGCGGAAGTGCGGTGCCAAAAGACATATACAGAGGGAAACACGAAAATTCGATTTATCACTGCCCTTTTTTGGTGCAAGTAATACATCTTTTTTTCAGCAAATGCACCAAAATGATTTCTTACTAGAGATTTGACCGATGACGAGAAGCTGAGGAAAGTTACAAATCATGAAATTAATAACCGAAGTCAATAATCCACTCGTCATGGACAGGATAACCCGGCTCCGAGACACGCGAACAGCCGGCCGAGAATTCAGACAGTTTGTTAAGGAGATTACGATCCTTATGGCTACTGCGGCTACGAGGAACCTCCCAGTCACTGACGTCGAGGTTGAGACGCCGCTCGAGGTCACGACGTCTGGCAAGCTGATAACGGAGCCCGGGCCCTGTATCATCTCGATTATGCGGGCCGGTAATATTATGGCGGAGACGCTACGGGATCTCATAAGTGAGGCGTCGATAGGGTTCATTGGACTGGCCCGTCAAGCAGTGACACTCGAGATCGATGACTACTACACCAACCTACCGAACGACATCGAGGACAGGTATTGCATCGTAGTTGACCCAATGTTGGCTACGGGGAATAGCCTGTGTGTCGCGCTGAAGAAACTCATAGATGCGGGGGTATCGCAGATAACGGTGGTCAACATACTCGCCTGCCCCGAAGGTATAGAACGTATTACATCAGAATACCCAGACGTTGATATTGTGGTAGCGAAGATCGATGAGGCACTCAATGAAAAGGGCTATATTCTGCCAGGACTAGGGGACGCCGGGGATCGTGTCTACGGGACCGATGATCACTAGATACCGACCAGCATTCTGAGGGCCCTAGACCACAAGATATTTTGGTCGTTGGGGCCAACGAATAGAGAAGATTAAAACCACATTTTCCACAAAGCGTTCCTCATCCGGCCGAGGGTTAATTAGACGGTTACTAAACCACGGACGGCATCGGGACTGATCTCACTACGAGAACCGGAAAGTTTAATCCGCCCACGGTCTAGGACACAAAAGCGGTCACCCAAACCCAGCGCGAAGTCTAGATATTGCTCAACAAGCACGATGGCCATATCGCCGCGCTCCCTCAGCAGGCTCAGGACACGACCAATGTCCTTGATGATCGATGGCTGAATACCCTCCGTGGGCTCATCCAGAATCAATAACCTAGGCCTCGTAACCAATGACCTCGCGATCGCCAGTTGCTGCTGTTGGCCTCCAGATAGGTCTCCACCCCGACGACCCAGCATCTGTTCCAGAACTGGAAACAACTCAAAAATTTCTTTAGGGATAAATCGCTGACCCACCGGCGCAGCTGCAAACCCTACTTCGAGGTTTTCTTGGACAGTCAACCGCGCAAATATTTCTCGTCCTTGAGGCACGTAGGAAACACCGAGTTTCGCTCGTGAAGCTGGGCCTCTGTCGCGAATATCTTCCCCATCCCACAGGACTTTTCCTGACGTCGCGATATGGCGGCCAGCAATCGCTCGGACTAGAGACGTTTTGCCAACACCATTTCGACCGAGCACACAACTGATTTCACCAAGATCTGCATGGAAAACGACGTCATACAGGGCTTGGCTCGCTCCATAACTGACATTCAACTGTTTGACTTCTAACATTTAGCGACCCAAATACACATCAACAACTTCGTCGTTAGACGACACATGCGACAGACTTCCTTCTGCCAAAACATGACCCTCATGTAGCACGGTGACTTTGCAACCGAGTGCTTCGACGAACTCCATATCGTGCTCAACGACCATGACCGTGTGCTCTCCGGCTAAGCTTTTTAGAAGTTCAGCAGTTTTTAAGGTCTCCGAATCTGTCATCCCCGCAGCAGGCTCATCCACCAAAAGTACCTTAGGTTCTTGTAGGAGGAGCATCCCAATCTCTAGCCACTGCTTCTGTCCATGAGACAGAGTGCCACCCAACTGATCAAGCGCGTCAGTCAGACCGACGCGGGACGCCACCTCGCTCATCGAGTGGCGATCTTGTGGCCGCAAAATCTGCATGATTGCCTGCCACGGGGAGCGATTCCCTACAAGAGCAAGTTCCAAGTTTTCCTCGACGGTTAACGTTTCGATAACACTTGGTTTTTGAAACTTGCGGCCAATGCCGAGATTAGCAATCTGGGTCTCGTCGAGAAGCGTTAAATCATGCCTTCCAAGAAATAAAGCTACGCCCGCGTCGGGTCGCGTTTTCCCTGTAATCACATCCATCATAGTTGATTTCCCGGCGCCGTTTGGACCAATCACTGCGCGCAATTCACCGGGTGCCAAATCAATAGACAAGTTATTAAGTGCCTTGAAACCATCAAACGAAACAGAAAGACCATCTAAGTAAAGCATCGCTTGAGTTACCGGTATCACGATAACTCCTCCGTCGACAGCTTGGGCGCGTTACCCTTCACCTGTTGGGCTAAGTCTTCTAACGCACCTAAAATTCCACGCGGAAGATAGAGTGTCGAAATCACAAACATGGCGCCGAGGAAAAACAGCCAGGCTTCTGGATAGGATCCCGTGAAAAACGTCTTGGCAGCATTGACAACGATCGCTCCAAGCGCAGCACCGTATAGAGACCCTCGCCCCCCTAAGGCAACCCAAACAACCACCTCAATCGAAGCCAAGGGACTAAACTCGCCTGGGTTGATAATGCCGACTTGAGGGACGTAAAGCGCTCCAGCGAGTCCTGCAATCATGGCTGACATCACAAAGGCAAAAAGTTTGAAATGCTCAACTCGATAGCCTAAAAACCGTGTTCGGGATTCGCTGTCCCGCACTGCAACCAAAACCCGACCAAATTTCGTGGCTAAGAGTTTTTGGCATAGAAATAAGCTCAATAGCAAAGCCAAACCGGAAGCCAACATCAGCCAGACTCGGACGCCATTTGAGGCCAATGGATATCCCAATAAGTCCTTGAAATCTGTCAGGCCATTATTACCACCAAAGCCCATTTCATTGCGGAAGAAGGCGAGCATCAGGGCGTAAGTCAGCGCTTGAGTGATGATCGATAAATACACACCAGATACGCGCGATCGGAAAGCAAACCATCCAAAAACAAAAGCCAGCATTCCAGGGGCGAAAAAGATCATCAGTCCCGCAAACCAAAACGCATCAAATCCATACCAAAACCAGGGAAGTTGTTCCCAATTGAGGAACACCATGAAATCAGGAAGAACGGGATGACCATAGGTTCCACGCTCACCAATTTGACGCATCAAATACATGCCCATGGCGTAGCCACCAAGGGAAAAGAATGCGGCGTGACCCAACGACAAAATGCCGCAGTATCCCCACACAAGGTCGAGAGCAACAGCTAGCATCGCAAAGCAAAGATATTTGCCAATGATAGTCAAACTGTAAGAGTCCAATGCCATCCCCATCGATGCTGGGAGCATTACGTTTGCCGCAAACACATATGCAATCAAAGCAACGATGGATGCAAAAACCAGTTGTCGTAAACGCAATCCAATCACGGCATCAATCCTCGGCAGCCCGACCTTTCAAAGCGAATAAGCCACGAGGTCTTTTCTGAATAAATAAAATGATAAAAACGAGAATGAGGATCTTCGCGAGAACGGCCCCACTAAAAGGCTCAAGGATTTTATTCGCCACCCCCAAACTCAGGGCAGCGAAGACGGTACCAAACAGATTTCCTACACCTCCAAAAACCACCACCATGAAAGAGTCAACGATGTAGCTTTGACCAAGATTCGGACCGACATTGGTGAGCTGTGAAAGGGCCACGCCACCCATTCCAGCAATCCCCGAACCCAAACCAAAAGCAAGCGCATCCAAACGTTTGGTCTGAACCCCCATAGAACTTGCCATCCCACGATTCATCGTGACCGCTCTGACTCTCATACCAAACGGAGTTCGTTGCATAACCGCCCAGAGCGTAACCAAGACGCACAAAGCAAAAGCAATCACAAATAATCGGTTATAGGTCACCGAAAATGCCGCATTGATGTCCAACGCACCACTTAATAAATCTGGCGTCACGACCGACTGATTGAGCGGACCGAAGACTGTCCTGACAAGTTGCTGCAAAATCAGGCTGACGCCAAAGGTTGCTAGTAGAGTTTCAAGTGGTCTGCCGTAGAGATGTCGGATAACTAAACGTTCAAGTACAATCCCAGCAGTTCCAGACACGACAAAAGCTGCCGGAATAGAAATCAATAAGGACCACATGCTGGTTGCGGGAATCCACTGCTGGATGACAAAGGTCGTGTAGGCGCCAAGCATGATGAATTCCCCATGCGCCATGTTGATCACACCCATCACCCCGAATGTGATCGCCAGGCCTATGGCTGCCAATAACAAGACCGAGCCAAGCGACAATCCGAAAAACAGATCTTGTCCAATTCCCCAATACATCAAACTTCGGGTGATCCCTTCCAACTCACGTTGGGCAACTTCGACCACCTGAGGGTCCAAATTTGGGTTCAAGAGAAATCGGCTCAGTGAGTCTTTGACCTCTGGTGATAGCTCACCAGAAATGCGCTGAAGCCCCTCCAGTTGCTCGTTTGCTTCAGTACTTTCTAAAAGCACTAACCCGATCAGCTCTGACAGTTGGCGTGCGATCTGATCATCCTGTTCGGCAGCCTCACGTTTTTTTAACAGCAGTAATACCTTGTAGTCCGGTCTTCGCTTGAGTTCCGCAATGGCTGCAAGCCGCACGTCGCGGTCACTTGACGCAAGCTGCCTTGATCCCAGCACTTGCTTCAGCGCCGATCGCAGTGAATTATTAGTTTTGACACGGTCAATGTCGCGTGATGCGGCCGTTCCCAACGCCTCTTCTGTCATCAGGTCTTGCAGTTGATACCTGCGACCCTCCTTGATACCGCGGACTAACCGGTTTTCTTGAGGCCAATAAACCAAGATGCCGTCTAACCAGTGTTGAAGAATACGCGTTGTTTCCTCGGAATCATCAGAAGCTAATTTCTCCACCCAGACCATCTTTTCTTTCAGGGAAGAATCGGCCAGTGCTTTTCCTTGATCAAAAGTCTGTCCATACACCACTTCGCACACAAAAAAGAGTGAAAAAATAAAAGATACAACACGTACCATGATATGTGTCCTGAGAGCCGGGCTAGACGCCCGACTCACGAAGCTCCTGTTAGAAGTTTTGGCCAGAACACTGTTGGGTTTCAATATTATAATTACCGCAGTTCACGGGCGCGGTCCAGTCAGCGATGATTTTTGCAGAATCGGGAAGATAGTCAGTCCAGGCGTCGCCAATTACCTCGCCAGGCGTTGCTGAGACAATCTCAAACTGGCCGTCGTCTAAGATCTCTCCTATCAGCACCGGCTTTTGGAGGTGGTGGTTGGTATGCATTACCGCCGTTCCCCCGGTCAAATTCGGAACCGCAGTGCCATATAATGCCGGACGAACTTTTTCGACCGCGGTTGTCCCTGCTTTTTGAACGGCCTTTGCCCACATTTCAAAGCCAATGTATGTGGCTTCCATAGGATCATTCGTCACACGAGCCGTATCACCTGTAAAGGAATGCCATGCCTCTATAAACTCATCATTTACTTCGGCTTCAGCACTCATAAAGTAATTCCACGCTGCCAAATGGCCAACAAGTGGGCCTGTATCAAATCCTGATAGCTCTTCCTCTCCCACCGAAAAAGCAATAACTGGAATATCCTCGGCGCTCATTCCTTGGTTGCCTAGCTCTTTATAAAACGGTACGTTCGCATCGCCGTTAATTGTGCTGACGACCGCAGTCTTCTTTCCTGCAGACCCAAACGCTTTGATATCTGACACAATGGTTTGCCAGTCGCTGTGTCCAAATGGCGTATAATTAATCATGATGTCAGACTCATTAATACCCAAATCTTTGAGATAATTCTCGAGAATTTTATTGGTGGTCCGCGGATAGACATAATCAGTGCCCGCTAAGACAAATCGCTCAACACCCAATTCATCCATCAAGTAATTCACAGCCGGTATTGCCTGTTGGTTCGGCGCTGCTCCGGTATAAAATACGTTTTTACTCGACTCCTCTCCCTCGTACTGCACTGGGTAGAACATCAATCCGTTCAATTCTTCAATCACCGGCAATACCGATTTTCGCGACACTGAGGTCCAGCAACCAAAAATCACATCAACCTTTTCTTTCTCAAGAAGCTCGCGTGTTTTTTCTGCAAATAGAGGCCAGTTACTTGCTGGATCGACGACGACTGCCTCTAACTTCTTACCTAAAAGGCCGCCCTTATTGTTTTGTTGCTCAACCATCATCAAAACAGTGTCTTTCAGCGTTGTTTCTGAAATCGCCATTGTTCCAGATAGTGAATGTAAAACACCGACTTTGATTGTGTCGGCTGCGTGCGCTAAAGAAACTGATAGACCTAAAGTGGAGGCTAACATGGTATTCTTCAAAATGCGCTTCCAAGATCGTGTTTGCATAGAAAATTCTCCTGTTGAAATTGCTTGCGATGACACTCGCACATTAGATTTCAGCAGAGACTATGCCAACACGACTTGGAAGCCACTTAGATATTGATTTGAAAGGAAATACCCTTTTTGAATCCCAAAGACAGGAACGCTGTTTGGGACAACGTGGTGCAAAAATTGATCATTGTTGGTGCGGGGCGCCCCGTTATAGTGCGGCGCACAAACTTCACTCACTCGTCGTAATGAGAACGGCAGTATCGAGTTCTGTCTCGTCGCAATTGTGACCATCACCACCTCGATCTATGATCACAAACTGCTGTGGCTCTAGCACCAACAACGGGTGGTGCCATACGTCTCGATAATAATTTACACCTTGTCTCCCACCGGCCCAAAACGCATGCACTGATTCAGCCTTCGGCTCAGTAGCGACGACAACCAACCAACGTTTCTCTTCCACCGGAAAAAACGCCTGGCTTCCAAGAGGATGTTTCTCCAACATACTGATCTCTAGGGGCCGGGGCCGGCCCAAGAAGAAACTTAACTGAGGCCTAGCACCCCTTCCACCTAGCTGGATATCTATCAGATCATGAACCCGGGTCGTGTAACCAGAATTGATCTCGAACTGCTTCGATCCATCAATCTGAATCACATCACCAAATGGTGCGAAGTTTTTGCGTGTCAGCGGTTGCGGTCGGACGTTGAGCACTAAACCGCCCCCCCAATAATGCGTACCCTTGATACTCCACCATCCGGGTAGATATTTAACTTGACGTGGGATATCGGATCATGTGGATCGATCTCGAAGGTATGGATTGAGTCTGCGGACAGCTCTCGGTGGCCCATCACCTCGTCCCAGAACATCGCTTGGGCAACCAGTGCCTCCTCCTGAAGGTTAGGGGACAAGGCCGCCTGCAATGTGCATGCTGAAGGATAATTACCCTTAAAGTGGGCCGTATCGACCTCCAAACGCTCAAGAATTCCCGGCCTGCCCAGCTTAATAATGATCCACTCGTTACCGGGCACCCTCCGCCGCGCTGTCTCCCAGCCATCGCCCGTATTCACTCCCCTACCAGGGGTCAGGATAAATTCTGGATTACCGTAGTGCGCATTCGAGTAAGCAACTATCTGGCCACCTAACCTGAGTGCAGATAGCTCGTTATCTGGCTGCCTGTACCTTGGGTCATTAGCGCGACCATCAACCGGCTCCCCATAAACCTTTAGTCTCGCCACACCGCCGTCAGGGTAAATATTTAACCTCACCCATCGAATCGGTTCCTTGTGGTTTTGAGACTCGAAAAAATGCTGGCGGTCCCCAGTCAGACGTACCGGCGCAAGTAGTTGCTTCCAGTCCCCTTCCGACGGAGTATCCTCGCTTGAGGAGCCATCGATCGATGCTCCTGGCGGAAAGTTACCAGTAAAATGGGCCGTGTTTATATCAAAACCGATTATGTTCCCCGGTTTTGCGAGACGAATAACGCACCAATCATGCCCAGTAGTTCTCCGGCGCCGGGATTCCCAGCCGTCCATGTATTGACCATGGTCGTCATACCACCCTCTATAAAATTCAGGTTCCGAGTCGGCGATGAGTCTCGATTTATCTGCAAAAAAATCATCACTACAATCCACAGCCTCGGCGCCCGCCTTGGCGCTGGAAAGATTTTCGCAGTTAACCGCAAACGCGGGTAGATTAGTCTTGATATTCATCAGCTATAGTCTCCAAGCGCAAGCGAGCGATCCGATGTACTTGCTCGATGGCTGTCTTAAATTCCTCGTCACGGTCATGGTTAACCCGTATATGAAACGCGTCCAAAATTTCGGTACGTTGAAACCCTTTCACAGCTAAGATAAATGGGAATCCAAATTTATTGATATAGATCCCATTCAATCGCTGAAACTGCTTAAGCTCTTCGTGGGTGCATCGGTCAAGCCCTGCCCCTGACTGCTCTGATCGGGATGATTNGGTCAGATCAGCCAAGCTCAAACGACCTGCCAAGTCNGGGTGTGAACNNANTATCTTAAGTTTATCCTCATAAGAAGNAGCGTCAACTACTGACNNCATCANAGCNGCCATCGAGNCNGNNTTAATNCCCNGNTNTGTCTTTNGATACACGGCCTCGGCGACCCAAGGCGAATGCTCGTAGANACCNCCGAAGATATNAATAAAATCCGAGCGCTCAAGTGGCTNGGGATANGGGGTCGCACTCATGGATTNCCCTGAAATGGGTGCNCTTTCGCCCAGTGCCTCGCGATATCAANCCGGCGGGCGATCCATANNCGNTCGTGACTNAGTACGTANTCNAAAAATTTTTGGAGNGCNCTAANACGAGCNGGGCGGCCGATNAATCGGCAATGCAGGCCAACCGACATCATNTTNGGANCTCTCTNACCCTCCTCATACANGACATCAAACGCNTCCTTTAAGTACTGATAAAACTGCTCACTCGTGTGGAATCCTTGNGGTGTCGCGAAACGCATATCGTTAGTATCGAGTGTNTAAGGCACCACAAGATGTGGACGTCTGGTCTCGANNCGACTCCAGAACGGGAGGTCNTCGGANTAATCGTCCGCGTCGTATTCAAAGTTGTNATATTGGGCGACCAANCCTCGGGTGTGTTCACTGGTNCGTCCNGNATACCANCCAGCAGGTTTCTCACCGGTTAAGCGGGCNTGGATCTCAATCGCTTTCTCAATATGCTCTCGTTCCTGCNATTNNGAGATNCCATCGTAGTTGATCCANCGATAGCCGTGACTNGCGANCTCATGTCCNTCANTCAAAAANGCCTCGACCACCTCNGGATGTCTCTCCATCGCCATCGCCACGCCGAACACNGTCAGAGGAGCCTGGCGCGACCGAAANAGCTCCAAAATCCGCCAGACCCCTNCCCGCGAACCGTACTCATAGATTGACTCCATCGACAAGTGTCGACGACCCTCNAAAGGCTGAGCGCCTATGATCTCCGAAAGGAAAATCTCACTCNCNGAGTCNCCGTGGAGTANAGAATTTTCTGCGCCCTCCTCATAATTTANNACAAATTGAACGGCNACGCGGGCCTGATTCGGCCAATTAGCGTGGGGCGGCCGCCCGANATAACCCTTCAGATCACGCGGATACTGTGCGTTCAATAATCATCTCCTCNTCTGACAACGTATTATCGCGAACATCTNGCTCGAGGTTATCAACATTTTCTTGATACCATGNGAACNAANTAGNGGTAATNATNCAGGATANCGACCTTTAANGTCTCTGCCAAACGGACAAACNACTGCCTAGAGGATTCANTATGGTNGAACACTGGATGGATTGGGCGAGCCTACTGCTTCGCTGGCTNCATGTGATCACCGNNATCGCATGGATCGGCAGTTCATTNTATTTTATATGGCTAGATCTGTCTCTACGNAAGNCNACCNGGCTGCCTGATGGNGTGCACGGTGAGTCCTGGAGCGTCCACGGNGGTGGCTTCTATCATGNGCAAAAATACATGGTGGCACCAGACTCAATGCCNAAAGAACTCCACTGGTTTAAATACGAGAGTTATTTCACCTGGATCAGTGGTTTTGCACTGCTGGNAGTCACCTATTACTGGAGCGCAGANGCGTTTCTGATCGACTCCTCAGTTCGAGACCTCTCNGTGTCCCAAGCCATCGGAATTTCAATCGGCTCACTTGTGGCGGGTTGGATCGTCTACGACGTCGTATGCAAAACACCGATTGGTAGAAATCTATTGCTACTNGGGGCCGCCGTTTACATGATCATTATTTTGGCTGCCCTGGCCTACGGCGAGATCTTCGGTTCGCGCGCNGCNCTNCTGCANGTCGGCGCCGTCGTGGCGACCTGGATGACGGGCAACGTTTTCTTCATCATAATTCCGAACCAAAAGAAGGTAGTGGCCAGCCTTCAGCGTGGCGAAGCGCCTGATCCCGCGCTAGGCCAGCAAGCAAAGCAACGCTCGACACATAACAACTATNTAACGCTGCCTGTCCTGTTCATGATGCTTTCAAATCACTATCCCATGACGTTTGTCGGTGANGATTTGTGGATACTGGTAGGGCTTGTGGTCTTGATAGGTGCNATTATCCGTGACTACTTTAATACAAGCCACTCTGGGGNCGCTGGGCTNAGGGTCAGGTGGCAGTGGCCGACGGCATCGGNATTAATNATNATACTCGCGCTGTGGACCAGGCCAGAAACATTGGCACTCGATGCGCAGCAGGTCATTACAGATCAGCAGGTGCANAGTATCGTGATGACCCACTGTGCCNGCTGTCACGCAGCGCGGCCCACGGCANCAGGCTANACCGCNCCGCCGAAGGGCNTGATNCTCGAGACGCTGTCTGATGTAAAGAGATACAAGGCACAGGTCTACGCGCAATCCGTCTCCTCGCAGGCAATGCCCGTGGGNAACNTNACTNAGATGACACTCGAAGAGCGAGCGATTTTGGGTCACTGGCTAGAGAAACATTAAGATGAATTTNTTTTACATATCTGCGCATTCTTGGCTTGCTTCCGGTCTTTGGNANCTCTCNCNGCTAGCNNCAGAAACAAANTACGAGCATCAACTAGTNCAAGATTNTCCAAGCTGAGGTTCTGATGGCTACTCTCTCAACACATGTACTTGANACGGCCAGTGGTGCTCCCGCNCGAGGCCTAAAAATCAAACTCAAGCGNCTCGAGCCCCACNCAAAAGACCTCGGTGTGTTTACGACNAACGCAGACGGCCGNATAACAGAAAAATTAATGTCAGAAGACGACGCACTGTTNGGCGTCTACGAGATCGTNTTCCAAGCCGGCGAGTACCTCCGATCGCGNGGAGCAGAGCTNCCTANTTACCCGTTTCTTGATGAGATACCGATTCGGTTTGGTATCTCNGACGATTCACATTACCACGTACCGCTCTTGTTGAGCCCTTACGGATACTCGACNTATCGGGGCAGCTAGCCGATAGNAATCTGATCAGTTCAGGCTATAGTTCCTNAGGCTATTTACCTCTCGTNGCCAAATAGACGCCAGNNCTAGCTATGGCAAAACCAATAAAGTCATTAGGCTCTAGNCTTTCACCGAGAAGAAACCAACTNAANATAGCCGCCAAAGGGGGGACGAGGAAGAGCCACGCCACNGTCTCGCTCGCTGAATTTTGAGCTAACAAATACATCAGGATACTGAACGCTCCAAAAGANACGGCGACGATCTGCCAGCCAATNGCCAACANAAGAGAGTCCGTAAAATTTAGCCTTACCGGTTCTAGGGACAANNNNACGAGAACGTGAAACAACGTGGCCGCANCCGCNTGATANAAGTTATTTGTGGCNAGTGGAANACGACCNGANAACCGCTTCTGGAGCAGCGTNGCACTTGTGACCGCNACNAGACCCAGCANCGCCCAGATTAAACCCACCGAATATGAGAGGTCTTCAATNTCAACATCAACCACAAACGCGGTACCAACAAAACCGAGAAATAGCCCAGCCCATTGCCGAGTCGAGACAACCTCAGANAANAANTAACCAGCAAGCGCGCCGGTCAGGAGGGGTTGCAAGCAGACAATTAATGCNACGGAACCTGCGGGTACTCCATTCAGCACGGCATGAAATATTCCTGTCAGGTACAGCCCGTGAAATAAAATACCAGTNACACAGGCCTCTTGGAACGACCGTCCGTTGACCCACAATCGCTCACNTCCAACTAAAATAAATACCAGCAAACCTAAGGTGACNANCCCAAANCGTAACCCGAGCGCGCTCGACGGCGAGGCATCGATGACTATGATTTTTCCAGTAACAAAAGCGGAGGACCANAGGATAACGAACAGGATCGGCAGGAGNTTCTTGGGCGGTANAAAAATCNTCTTGGACAAGCAGCGACCGACCTCGTNTTACGACCTATTGGTCATGGTTAAGCGGCGGANAACCAAAAGACAAGNAGCCGCGCACGATNCAACTAACAATATTNTAGCGAAACCATAGTGGCCTCTTTCGATTTGATTCACNNCGCAAATCAATNTTNGCCTGTGCGGCACTCATCGTCANTANTCTGGTTTCTAGGCTCTGAACTATGATTCATCAGATAGNNGATCTGGCACTGNCCACACTGGAAGTCNTCATCCATTATTCGGGCCTCGAGTGCGTCATCTGTCTCGAAGTCGTCGGAGTCGATTAGCCGGCAAAGACACATTAGCATCATTAAATNCTCTGCGATTTCATACCCGAATTGTGACACACTCCGGTGGNNTAAACAGAGATCAGCTTTATGACGACCCCCACATTTACAAAGCTATGGCCGACCCAGCTTATGGAGATCATTTTACCNGGTCACGATCAGGCTAATTCAATTTTAGCGGACCATATTGAGAAGCTCGATATCCAGAGAGCCCAAATGACGACGGATTATCTCGGTGACAATCTGTTTGATGATCAACACCCAGTGGTCCNGTGGTTAANCCAATCTGTGCAGCGCGCAGTTCTTGATTATTCCCAGAATTTAGGCATCGATTACAGTCTCGATTTCGCAGTTCAGGCGTGGGCCAATGTGAATCGAATGGGCGATTATCANAACCTCCACAATCATCCACATGCGTGGCTTAGCGGAACCTACTACGTGCTGATTCCAGAACATGACACGCTCCCGTCGGGNCGTGATGACCGAACACCAAACTGCATCAGCTTCTTTGACCCTAGGCCTCAGGCNAATATGACGGCGATCCGAGGGGACGGAGANGTAGATCCGGAGCACCGCATCAGGCCAATCGCCGGNCAACTCCTTTTGTGGCCAGCATTTCTGCACCATCTGGTGCATCCGAACCTGTCTCACGAGACACGCATCTCTGTGAGCTTCAATGTCGTACTTCGCTGGANCNATGAATACTTGCCCGACTGAGNCCTAGGAGATTGCCTCTGCNACCGCGTATCCNACNTCNCTNGTATTNGCNGTACCCTTCATATCGGGAGTCCGNGGGCCTGTCTCGAGGACCTCTTCAATTGCNGTCATTATGTCGGCTGCGGCAGAAGCCTCCCCTAAATGGTCCAGCATCATGGCGCCNCTCCAAATCATCCCAATCGGGTTAGCNATATTCTTGCCGAANATATCTGGGGCNGATCCATGAACCGGCTCAAACAACGATGGGAAGTTTCGCTCAGGATTTATGTTTGCGGANGGAGCGATACCGATCGTNCCNGTGCACGCCGGGCCCAGGTCTGACAAGATGTCACCGAANAGGTTCGACGCGACAACCACATCAAACCGGTCAGGNTTCATCACGAAGTGCGCNGTCAGGATATCGATGTGATATTTGTCGGTNGTGCACTCCGGGTAGGCCCTTGAGATTTCCTCAAAACGNCGGTCCCAGTAGGGCATCGAGATCGANATCCCNTTGGATTTNGTGGCAGACGTCACNTGCCGCTTNGCNCGTGTTTTNGCGAGCTCAAANGCATACCTCATGATCCGNTCAACGCCCCGACGAGTAAACACCGATTCCTGTAACACNAGCTCTCGCTCAGTGCCCTCGTTCATGATNCCGCCGACNCTCGAGTACTCGCCCTCACTGTTCTCACGGACAACATAAAAGTCGATATCTCCGACCTCTCGATTCGCCAGNGGTGANGGAACACCGGGCATTAACTTGACTGGGCGCAGACACACNTACTGCTCGAATTGTCGACGAAACTGGATCAGCGAGCCCCAGAGTGANACGTGATCAGGCACNGANTCTGGCCAACCNACNGCACCATANTAGATCGCGTCGTAATCCANCATGGTCTCTTTCCAGTTATCAGGCATCATCTGGCCNTGCNCGAGATAGTAATCGCACGANGCAAAATCGAANTGATCAAANGTTANATTCAGTCGGCGTTTCCGTGCGACNGCATCCAACACACGGATCCCCTCNGGCATAACTTCCTTACCAATACCATCGCCAGCCAAGACAGCNACTCTATACGAACNCATGGAGCACCTCACCAATANCGGAGCNGNTATGATAAAACAGGCNNGCCAGTGANAGGGATCTTATTTTCTGANGATCTTAGGGACNANANNTACCGAAAAACCNAGGGGTAAGAGGCTGGATCTACTTTTCNGTAAACGCNGAGGTTAANGTTTTGGTGATGGGNGACGAGAGNTAGGCCAATACCGACCGTTTNCCCGCGATAATATCAATCTGAGCCGTCATGCCGGACCTCATNTCTAGAACCTTACCTGTCGACGTGATCTGCCCGGTAGGGACCAGCTTCACGAGATAATGGGTCTCCCCATTTTGCTCCTCGACCGAGTCTGAGCCNACGACATCCACGTACCCTTCTAAAACTCCATAGACCGAGTAGTCGTAGGTNCTGAGTTTCAGTAACGCCTTCTGCCCNGGTCTCACGTAACCAATATCCGCGGGGTTAATCTTCGCCTCGAACAAGAGCTCTGAGTCCTTGGGCACNATCTCAACGATCGGGTCACTCGGCCGGATAACACCGCCGACCGTGGTCGTATGNACTCTGTTCACGNTACCCGCGACCGGGCTCCGAATCACGCTACGGTCTGANTTATCGGCCGCNACATTCACTGCCTGCTCGAGCTTCGAGAGCTCTANNGAGGCCTGCGCCAACTCNTCCAGGATCTCCGCNCTNTACTCNTGTATCGTGACCGAGCGACGATCNNTGACNTCATCGATCGCGGCCCGTATTTCGTTCACCCTNGCCACNGTCTCGGCGTAGGTCTTCTCCGCTCGGACCGCCTCNAGTCCTGGCTCCAGGCCCTTCTTCACGAGNGTGAGGATAACCTTNCTCTCTTCCTTAACCAGNGCCAGTGTCTTCGCGGCCCCCTCGAGNTCNCTCTGNTTNTGNCGGNTCTGCGANTCGAACGATGCAAGTGANGCGNCGAGCCTGGCCTTNCGGGCCTTGGCNAGNANNAGCTCGTTATCAATCTGGCTGGANGCGACGCCCNTTAACTCATCATCAAAAACCGGTTCNACTCCCCNGTGNTCNGCGGATANTCNCCTTACTCNGATCAGGGCCTGTATNAACTCGGACCNCTTNGCCTGATACTCNGCGCCAGACTCGAGGGGNTCCAGCGAAATCAGGGCCTGTCCGAGGGTGACGTCCATCCCCGANCGGACGTGTATCTCTTTCACNATCCCGCCCTCGAAATGCTGAATCGTCTGNAACTGCTGCGACGGNACAACCTTCGCCTCGCCACTGATCACCTGNTCGAACTCAGACAATCCGGCCCAGGTCGANAAGCCGAGTAGNGCAAAGAAAACAACNCCAAGNAAACGTCGCTTGGTCGANGCCCCCCGCCGGCCTGTCGATGCNAAAAGCGCTCGCACAAAGGANAAAANAACAAGCGCCTTNGTCAGAATCATGGACNTCATGCNTTACCNTCAGGCGCAGCCNTATNNNNGTCAGATTTTGANGCAGAGGAANCAGGGGACTTNCCGGCCTGNGCAGATACCGCATTCTTNACAATCTCNGCGGCGGCCTTACGATCAGTCTGGGCCCGCTGNAACTGCTCNGTGGTNCCCATGCCNGCGATCTTGCCGTATTCCATGATCACCACCCGGTCCACGAAGCTGAGCAGGGACGTCCGGTGAGTTATGAGAATCAGTGTCGAGTCGAACTTCGCCTTCTGGAACCTNGCGACGAAGGTTTGNTCGGAGCGCGCGTCCATNGAGCTGGTAGGCTCATCCAAGATCAATACCGGAGGCTTCCTGACCAGCGCCCTCGCCAAAGATATCGCCTGCCTCTGTCCCCCAGAGAGCGACTCACCCCGCTCTCGGAGCTTCAGNTTATAGCCNTCGGGGTGTCTGTTCGCAAACTCACTGACGCCCGCTAAATCGCCCGCCCAGAGCACTTGCTCTGCCGTGGAATCGACNGCNCCTAACGAGATATTTTCCTCGATACTGGTNGACATNAGCCACACATCCTGCGTCGAAATACCNAGGTTTTCNCGNAANTCAGANGGNGCAATCTGGCGGATNTCNACACCATCAACGAGAACCATACCGGAGTCNGCCTCGTAGAGCCCGGCGATNANNCGGCCGATGGTCGTCTTTCCCGACCCNACGTGNCCAAGGATNGCGACCCGCTCNCCNGGCTCNACCNTGAANGAGACNTTCTGCAGGACCGGTTCCTGNTGACCNGGATANGTNAANGTAACGTCCTTAAACTCNACCGAGCCCNTNAACTGNTTCCGGGGCANGAACGATCNCTNTTGNGGGTGCTCTATNGGTTGCGACATGAGCTCCTTGAGGGCCTCGTAGCTCACNCCTATCTGATTCANCCGGACCAGNAACTGNGANANNTGNGCGAACGGTGCGATGGCCTTACCNGAGAGAATAGTCGCCGCGATAATNGCCCCAAANCCGAACTCACCNNCNGCCACNAGTATCGCCCCNGTNGCGACGACCGACATCTGGACCATCTGCTGCATGGTCTGGGCCACATTNGTAGAGAGGTGGGTACCNTCCTTGGTCTGCTCCGAGATATCTGCCTGGCGCTCGAGGACCTCACGTAGTCTGCGCCGCATGAAGCCACCCGCTCCGAGGAGCTTCAACGTCTCGAGCCCTGTTAGGGACTCGACCATGACCGAGTGCTTCGTCTGTCCGTCCTCAAACGAGTGCTTCGCGAGGGCCTTCATACGCGGCTGAATGTACATGGTCACCGTCAGCATGACCAGGATACCGACCACCACCGGTATCACCATATAGCCACCCACCAGGTATATCGCAGTTAGGAAAATGAATGCGAACGGCACATCAATCAGCGAAACTAGTGTCGCGGACGCGAAAAACTCCCTGATATGCTCGAACTCCTTCAGGGTGTTCGCCAACGCCCCGACCGTCCCATTCCTCGACTTATACTGCAGGTCGAGTACCTGAGCGAAGAGCTTGTCCGCGAGCGACAAGTCTGAGTCGACGCCGGCCACACTCAGGAAACTATTACGGACAGTCCTCACGACGTAGTCGACGATCATCAACAACAGCATCCCGGATACCAAAACGAGTAGCGAATCCATAGCGTTTGATGGGATAACACGGTTGTAGACAATCATCGAGAACATAGATACGCCAAGCGCAAAAATATTTGTTAAAAGCGCGGCCAGACCCGACTGGAGATAGAGATCTCGATTAGTCCAAATCGTCGACCAGAACCAGTGAGCCTCGATCCCAGGTACGACCGCGAGATGCTCGGCCGTGCGTCGGCTGTACTTGAAGATTGTCCAGCGTTCTGACTCAGCAAACTCAGCGTTGAGGTCGGACGGGAACTTACCAGCATCACCTGTACCGACCCCTTTCCACGCACCCGCGGACTCGTCAAAAGACATGACCCAGGCTTTTTCTTTGGAGAGCGCTACTAGGACAACCTCCCTCAGGGACTTGATCTGGCCCGGATGCAATACCTCAAATACCTGCCCCTCCTGAACCACGAAGCCGTGGTCCGACATCACTGCCCCAAACTCCTCGGGCGTCCAGTAGACCTGGTCAATAGGCTCCAGGGCACGAAATTCGGCCGGTGTGATTGACTGCCCAAGTGCTCCCGACACCAGAGCGCCCAGCTCCGCCATCGGGTAATCAAACATCGCAACCTTCGGGGGCTCTTCTGGCGCCTCTGGCGGTCCGGGCTGGAGCCCCTCTATCGTCATCTCGGGTTCAACCTTCAAAGATTACCTCCGGAAGCTGCTGAGCCGCGTGGAGCAATCGGTATTTGGATAGCGCTCGGTCGACAATGCTATCGATCAAGCGCTGTCCGGCGCTAAACAGCTCTTCCTGGGTCTTCAGCAACTCAAACAGGCTGATCCTGCTAAAGGCGTACATTTCTTTGGATATCTCGTAAGAGTTTTCGGCACCCTCTGTAACTAGGATACGTGCCGATACCCCAGCAAGTTTTCCCTCGTACTCAGCGAACGCGTCGCGCAGGTTACGTTGAATATCAAGATAGACTCGGTCACGTTCAAACTTGGCTTGGGCCAGTTGCGCTTCAGACTGCCGGAGCAGTGCGGCCTTTGAGCCACCCGCATAAAGCTTACTCTCAAAATTAAGCGTCAGGGTTC
>PAWX01000063.1 GCA_002714245.1 Gammaproteobacteria bacterium
GCCAGCCACTATTGAGCAGGCAAGTTTTACGGCCTTTTATGGCCCAGCCAACGCGGCACTGCCAGCCGCATGATTTATAGGAGAGTAACATGAGTAATTTAGGCGGCAGGCGTGTCCTTGATCTAGATTGGGTTGAAAACTGGGCGCGCCGTGTAAACGAGGACCGTGTGTTGCCGGTGATTGGGCGTTTCTTTACCGTCCGCTTTGTCCTCGGTATCGACGACACTGATTTTCTATGTGAGGTGAGGCGGGGAAAGATTGAACGGATCTCTGAGGGGCTCGTGCCATCCGACATGGGGTATGAATTTGCTCTCAGAGCGCCGTCAGCAGCCTGGATGAAGTTCAGCCAGAGAGTGCCTCCGCCGATGTTCAACGATATTTGGGCAATGGCCCATCCACTGCACAAACAGCTCCACATTGAGGGCAATCAGAAGCCGTTTTGGCAAAATATGAGGGCTCTGACATGGATGTTGGCCCTGATGCGTGAAGTATAAGGAGGGACTGTGATGAACAAACATGATCCTATAGTCGGAAGATATGTATATGTTACCTGCCAAGGCAAGACATACCGGACTTATTATGAAGAAAATGGCGAGGGTATTCCGATGGTATGTCTGCATACCGCTGGCTCGGATGGCCGTATGTATCGCCATCAGCTCTGCGATCCTGACATCAGCGCGAATTTCCGATCCATAGTGTTCGATGTTCCTCGACACGGTAAATCGTTGCCCCCGGCCGGCTGGCATCTTGAGGAAGACGAGTACAAGCTGACCACCAGCTTCTATGCTGAATTCATCGTCGAGTTCTGTCGCGCCCTTGAGCTGCACAAACCGGTCATTATGGGACAGTCCATGGGGGGCAATATCTGTCTCGAACTAGCCCTTCGATACGAGAACGAGTTTTCGGCCTTGATCGCGATGGAAGCCTGTGACCATTCGCCGGGGTGGTGGATCGACCCGTTGCATCACCCAGAAATTCACGGAGGGGAGGCAGTAGCGACTTCAGTCTTCGGCCTGATGTCTCCTGAAAGCCCAGACGAATATCGCTGGGAGACCTGGTGGTATTACGCGCAAGGTGGGCCTGGCATTTTCAAAGGGGATCTATACTATTATTCGGTCGACTCAGATTATCGTGACAAAGTTCACAAAATCTCAGGAAAGTTACCAATCTACTTTCTTACCGGAGAGTATGATTTTGCCTGTACGCCAGAGATGACGATGCGCACGGCCGAAAAGGTGAAAAACAGCGAATGCATCATATTCGGCGGCGGACATTTTCCGACGTCAGAAGATCCTGATAAATTCAAGGAAGTGATTACACCCGTGTTGAAGAAGATCCTTCAGAATGACCCTCAGCGACGCGGTGGCGCAACCCAGAATTGGCCGTCCAGCCAAGGGGACGGTGGGGGTAGCCGAAATCGGTCCTCTGAGGACACTCCGCAGCGGAGGGTTATTGATCTCTAAGTTAGTGAACCGGCTAGCTGATCCAGCGGATCAACTGGCCGCCAAGAGGTAAAACAACGAGTTTATGGTCACGCAAGCCCAGTCACCGAACATATATCTGCTTGTGCCTATCGCACTCATAGCTGCGCTTCTCGGAACGGCGGTGATTCGGGGGCCGAGCCTCGTGTCACCAGCAGGCATGGGTTCAGCAATAATCGTTGCTGCGCCACTTATCTTGGCAACTTATTCATTGATGGTTCTCGCCGTTGCTGGGCGTGGCACCATTGATCTTGCCGTTGGGCCGCTTCTTGCGTTTATTAATGTGGTGGTTGTTAAGCTGAGCACTTTGGAAATTCTTGTCAGCCCTATTGCTACTTTTATCGTTGCTGTTGGTCTTGGCATGCTCTACCAGCTCGCATTTGCTCTCGTGGTCATATATGTGCGGGTACAACCGATCATTGTGTCACTATCCGGATTTCTTGCTCTGACTGGCATAAATTTGGTCATTCTGCAACGACCAGGCGGTATCGCGCCTTCCTTTATGCAAGATTGGGGCGCAGGCACAACAATCTTTTCGCCGGTATTGTTGATCTTGGTTTTGGCTACCTTAGGCTGGTATCTGTTCACCGCAACGACTTTTTATTCTAACCTGAAAATGACAGGGTACGATGAGCGTGCCGCATGGACATCTGGGGTGAAAACTGACGTCGTGCGTGTGGGTGCTCATCTGATCGCTGGCATCTATGTCGGTCTTGGCGCGATTTGTTACACAGCCTTAATTTCTTCAGGCGATCCAACCCAGGGGCAAAACATGACCCTTACAGCCGTAACGGCACTTGTTTTGGGTGGTGTTGCTTTATCCGGTGGTCGCGGCGGCGTCACAGGTGCGCTTCTTGGCGCGGTTAGCCTTTGGTTAATAGGCTATGTGCTTGCAACCTTTAATTTTGGTGCTATCCAAGCGTTCATCACGCAGATGATTTATGGCTTGATTCTGGTAGCATCGCTGCTCCTGACATTGTTGGTACCCTTCCTCGGTCGTTACCTCAGCTTTGTGTCGCCTTGGAGTGTATTTCTGCTACTTGGCTTTGTTGTCGTTGGCATAATGTTGCAGGTCTCAACCATTGATTTTTACAACGAGGCTGGAAGCACGGTAGTGCAGCAAAACTTAGCAGAGCGTTACTTCCTTATCGAGCCTGCTCGAGCAGTTGGTGAGGGTTTGGCTATGACGCGAGTCCAATTGCTTGCGCTTCTCACATGCTTGGCTGCTGTGAGTTTTACGGTTGCTGCAAGACTAATGAACTCTGAGTCAGCAAGGCGCCAAATGGGTTTATTCCAATATTTGTTCATCGTTTCACTTTTGTTGGCGCTTTTCATGATTATCGCTATACGGCCTGAAAGAGCCATTATGGGTTAAGAGATGGTTGATCCGAATACGTCAGATTTAGAAATCAAAAAAGGGCCCGGCAATGCCGAAAACATTGCAAAGCGTGTTTCATTTGGCATGTTGCCCGTACCACAATCGCGCTTGGTGATATGGGTTAATATCGCGGTGTCACTGGTTATCGCGATAATCGGATTTGGTGTTGGTTTTGGCGAAGGACTCCTCTCCGCGCAACAAGTGATACTATTTGGCATAGTGACGGTGGCGCTACTCTTTCTGTTGCTTAATTACGTGGCGATTATCTTTGAGGATCGTGCAGCAGCATTGGAGAGGGAAACCGAAGTTGAGACTGAGAATAGAAGACTGCGCTTGCGTGCATTGTGGCGAAACAACATCGTCATGACAATTGCTATGGGTGCGCTTCTAGCTCTCTATCTTTTGCTGACGGCGTCTCTTGAGGAATTTCGATCAATAAAGAACCTGATTGCATTTCTGGTCCTAGAATTGATCCTGCTGTTTGCGTTCAAAGTTTCTGGCTATTTTGCCAGTGGGAGAAGCGCATTCATAGGCTTGATCGTTCTTGGCGCTCTCATTGTGATCTCGGCATTCTCAATAGAGGGCTTCCTATCTGCGCCAAATGTGCGAGCCATACTGCTATTTGCGGCCTTTTTGGGAATTGCAAGTGTGGGACAGACAATGGTGGCGTTGTTAGGTGGTCTAGATTTGTCCATTCCCTTTGTTATCGGGGCTGCAAATATTGCTTTGCTGTCTCTCATAACAGCGGGTGTCCCATCCTATGTGGCGTTTGGTTTTATCCTCACACTAGGTGGTGTTGTGGGTCTGATTAACGGCTTGATGAGTTTTAGGCTTCAGGGCCAGGCATTGATTGTAACCTTAGGCACAGGGTTCGCAGTCGCTGGCTTTACTCAGATCATGACGTCTATAGGTTCAAAATTTGCGGGTAATGTCTTTGGCGCAGTTCCAGGCTGGTTGAGCAATCTTGCTGCCATGAATGGCCGCTTCTTTGGCATGAAGTTTCCACCTACCATTATCATTTGGATCGTCATTGCGATTTTGATGATTGTGGGTTTGCGAATGACGTCATGGGGACGCAATTTATATGCCCTTGGTGGTAACCGGGGAGCTGCAAAACTTCTTGGCGTCAGTGAACTCAAATATTGGGTTTCTTGTTATGTCATTTCTGGCGTTTTTGCGGCCCTAACAGGAGCGTTGTTGCTGGGCTGGTCCGGTGGTGCCTTCATTGGTGTTGGAGACCCTTACCTTTTCACAACGCTTGCGGCAGTGGTGATTGGTGGCACTTCGCTTCTCGGTGGAAATGGAGGTTACGGCTTCACGGTGATTGGTGTTCTGGTACTTCAGGTCCTGACATCTTTTCTTCTCGGTATTGGGCTTCAGTATGAATGGCAGCAATTCATTTTTGGCCTTCTTATTCTGCCAATGGTTGCCCTCTACGGGCGGTCTCCACACATTCGTTCCACGGTATAGGGTAAGTAAATGTTCACTACACTTTTCACCTCCGCTGATGTTGTAGCGAGCTCGCTCACAGGGCTATGCATAATGAGTTTTGCGGCGGCAATCATATGCTTTCTTGGCCTAAGTTGGTCTAATGAACGCTGGCGTGTACCCGAAGCCCTTGTGGGCACAGCTTGTCTGGTGACGGCTCTTTATTACGTGGGAGCAACTGGGTATTGGCTCAGTGCCAGTGAGGCAAGTGCCGGTGTGCGTTTTTCTGCCTGGTATAGCGTTCATCCGTTGCAAGTCGTGGCTGTGTATTTCTATGCGCGCACACAAGGGTTTGTCCCTATAGGTATTTTCTGGCGTCTTGCTGGCGCCGCGATTTTGATGGTATTCGGCCGTTGGCTTGGTGACGCTGGGTTCTTTGATGAGTCTCTTGGGGCAATCCTGTCTATTGGTTTCTGGTTGTATATCTTAGGTGAGTTATATTTTGGTGCAATACCTGATCGCATCAGACCGGCTGCTCGCCCAATAAAGCTTGGTTATTTTTGGATCAGGTTGTTTTTCACTCTTGGGTGGGCAGTTTATCCAATCTTACATTTTGTTGATACGGTTATTGGCGTTGGCCATGCGCCAGCAATCATAGTGCTCTATAGTACTTTTGACATCATAAATTTGATCATTCCATCACTCATTGTCGTGGCCGTTGCTGGCCAGGATAGATACTAACCGCCTCTCGGCGTTAACAAAGGAAAACAGTCATGACCAGTGCCGACTTGATTGCCATAGTCATAACTCTAACCATTTTGATTGCTGTTGGTGTTTACCTGCTGCACTGGCTCTATCGACATTCATCCAAGGATCAGAGTTTCGTGAGAACTGGATCTGGCGGTGAGCGAGTTGTCATGGGTGGGGGAGCCTTGGTGATTCCTATTATCCATGATATCACAGTCGTGAATATGAATGCCGTGCCGATCGAAATCCGCAGGCAGGGCGAACAATCTCTCATCACAAAAAACAAAATCAGAATAGACCTCGTGACAGAATTTTCCGTTCGGGTAGTCGAGTCCAACGAGGGTGTTCGAACGGCGGCACGAACCCTTGGCGCACGAACTCAGGACCCCATTGCATTAAAAGAAGTGATTCAGGGTAAACTGATTGATGCCATGTCGACAGTGGTGGCGTCGATGACATTAGATGAAATCCATGAAGGTCGGCAGCACTTCATTTCGCAAGTGTCCGATATAGCTCGTGAGGCGGTGATTCAGAATGGTTTGGAGCTGGAGTCAGCATCTCTAACCTCGCTGAACCAGGCCTCGTTGAGTTATTTTGATGAGAGAAATCAGTTCGATGCTGAAGGCATGACATTGATAGTCAAAGAGACTGAAGCTCGCAGGAAGTTGCGGAACGAGATTGAAAATGAAACCAAAGTGGAAATTAGCACAAAGGATTTTGAGGCCGAGCAGCGTATCATAGAAATTGATCGTGAACTTGAATTTTCACGCATAGATCAGGCGCGCGATATTGAGATGAAGAGGGCTAAGCAGGCCAGTGCAATCGAGATGGAGCGGTCCCAGTCGCAAATTGCTATCACCGAGGCACATGTCAGGACCGAGGAGGAGTCTGAGCGCTTTAAGATCAACAAGATGCAGGCCTTGGAGCAAGCACGCATTGCAAGCGAAAATGAAGTTAAATCTCTTGCCATTCAGCGCGGAACTGAAACTGAGGTCTCTGAGGTCAAAGCGCGGAGCCAGCTTGAAAAAGAACGTTTACAGTCGCGCCAGCAGATTGAGAGTGAGCGCGTAGCTAGAGAGCAAGAAATTCGGGAGGCTCAGATCCAGTCAAAATTGACCATCGCTAATTTTGAAACTGATGCCGATGGCAAGATTGAGAATGCCAGACTTGCAACTCAGAATGAGGTGGAAACGGCTCGTGTCGACACAGAAAAGTCAATCGAACTTGCTAATGTTGAGAGTGAAAGGGTGGTAAGAGTCGCCGTTCAGGAGGCACGTTCTGAATTTGAGCGTGCCGAGGTCACACGTCGACTGATCGTAGAGACGGAGAAGCTTCGCATGGAGGAGGAAGTGCGTGCCCGCGACATACAACGACAGCATAAAATCAAGATGGCTGAGACTGCGAGCTATCGTGAAGTTGAGGATGCACGCGTATTGGCTGAACGAGATATAGAGGAGTTGCGCACCAAGGCACATCGCTACATTGAGCGTTTTGACATAGAGCAGAAAATGGAAACAGAGCTTGCTGATAAGGCAAGGCTGATCGCTGTCGTTAACAAAGCCATCGATGAGGCGGTCGTGCGCACGCGTGAGGCTGAGGCACTTCAGACACTTGCGGAGAGTGAGGAATTGATAGAGAGCCGTCGTGCCGAGGAAAAGGCAAAAAGAGCGAAGACGGTGGAGATTACTGATGCTGAAGCCCGCGCCGAGCGCGAGCGTATCCGTACCACAAAAATGGCAGAGGCCAGAAAGGAAGCCAGTGAACGTCTTGCTGAGGCTGAGATAGCCGACGCTCGGGCGGCAGAATTCCGCTATGGAGTAGATGCCGAAGGCAACCGCAAGTTGAATGAGGCCGAAAATAGCCGTAATCAAGAAAGCCGGCGCAGCGCACTCCTTGAAGGTGTGGTCAGCCGCCTGCCTGAAATCATTCGTGAGCAGGTCAAACCACTAGAAAATATCGACTCGATTAAGATCCTTCAAGTGGATGGCTTGCCTGGCCTCAACAGCCCAACAGAGGGTGGTGGATCAGGCGATGCCATTCCAAGATCCGATGGTAGCGTATCAGACCAAGTGGTTAGCTCGGCGATGAAATACCGGACACAGGTTGCGTTTGTTGATGGTTTAATGGAAGAGATCGGATTGCCGCTGAAAAATCTTGGTTCTGCCGGTGGTATGTCATTTCGTAACTTCCCTGAGCCAAAAGACGATAAATCTGAAAAGTAAGCCTAAGTGAGTGTGTAAGATGGCGGAGGACAACCAAAGCAGCAAAACTGATCGCCTCAGTAGGCATGGTCTGGTAATGGCTTTATGGGCTCCAGCGATCTTCGTCGCTGCTGTATTGTTCCATGCTGGTTACTTATATGCTGCGAATTGGTGGTTTGTCGGTGCCTTTACAGCGCTGGTTTTGGCGTTTTGCGCGCATATTATCGTCAATGTGGTATCAAAAACTGGTTTTACCGAGGGCGAGGTTGCGCTCGGGAGCGTTATCCTTGTCTGCCTAACAGTTGTTTATCTTATCACTATTCTGACTGCACCAAATGCGTCAGTAGAACGATTAATAATTCCAGTGGGTCTTGGCCTTGGAGCGCTGGTTGTCTTTGTTGCCGTAAGTATGGTGATTTCATTTGGGCCTCGCCGCGCCTTTGAGAAATTTGATATTATCCGCGACAATAATCTGCGAAAAGCTTCACATCTGACGCATCGTGGGGGGAGGCGGTGACATTTCTTCTATTGATCACGCTCAGCCTGTTATTCGTTTACGCGCTGTACTTTGCTGCGCAGACGGCGCGTATCCAAAGTAGCCCAAAGGATTTCCTCGATGGGGGTATGACGCTGCCAGGCTGGTCAGTGATGTTTATCCTTCCTGCAATCGGTGTGGCCGCTTTGGGTGTTGAGAGGCATTTCCTGCTGGTGGCAAATTATGGTCTTCAAGCATCACATGTTGCTGTTGGGCTGATCACTGTAGCGATCGCGGCGGTGATGTTGTGGAATAGGTTGTGGGTTGCAACTCGGCTGGCGGGGCTTTGCACTCCTGGCGAGGCCATCGGACGGTATTACAATAGCATCGCCTTGCGGGTTATATTCATGGGGCTGTGCATCCTATTTGCATTGCCCTATTCCGCCAACCTGCTCTCGCAAGCAGCATTACTCTTGCAACAGGCCACATCTGGAACAATACCTCGAGAGATGGGTGTCTGGATTTTTGCCGTGTCGATGGCAATACCGGCCATCATTGGCGGGTGGCGTGCTGTTGTTCTGGTGCTGGCGATGGAAGCCCTATTGATAGCCATATTGATTCCTGGAATCACGCTGTTTGGAGAGATTGTGCTAACTGGGGATATTTTCCCAACTCAGCCAATGCCGGTGGAGGATGGTGTCTTCTGGGATCGCATTCCTGGTGTTTTGCAGGGCTATGCCGGCTTTGGGAAAAGTGTGCCGGTTGGTGGCATCTTTACTGCAGTTGCGATTTCATCGACGGGTATATCACTAGTGGGTATCGTACTCAGCCCAGCTACCCTCTATTTAGGGCAAACAACGCTTAAGGGCAATGCCTTTGGCATTGGTGCTGTCTGGCTGACCAGTGGTTTGGCGGCCGGTATTATGCTTCTGGTGGTGCCTGTGCTTGCCGCACGGATGCCGGCTGGGTTGTTTAGCCACGCTGAGTCTCTGGCGGCAGTTGTCCCTTTAGCTGGCGTTTCGGTCATTCTGCTTGGCGTCATGGGTGCCCTTTTCGCCATTAGTTTCTTCGTTACAGGTGGGGCGCTTCTGGTATTTCGCGAACTGGTGCACACATACCTGTACCCGAATCTAACCGACAAGGGTCAGCGTCTCGGGGCACGGATAAGCCTTGGGTTTGGTTTCTTTTTGCTCGGTTTGATGGCGGCCTTTATGCCCTATGTCTCGGCGGTTTTCGCAAGTGTGGCTTTGCCCCTCGCTTTACAGTTGCTGCCAGCGATGGTTGGGTTCACTTTCATGCGTTGGATCAGCCGTGGTGCTGTCCTTGCCGGGATTGCGTTGGGTTCGCTTTTGGTTGTGTTCACTGAACCGCTGGGTTTGATTATCTTTGAAGGTTTGTTTGTTGATTTGCCCTGGGGCCGTTGGCCGCTTACCATTCATTCGGCGGGTTGGGGACTGGCAATAAATCTGCTGATCGTATTCCTGTCCTCGGTGGCAACGCTCAGAGGGCCTGACATGTATCAACGGTCGCGGTTTCACAGAGCGATGAAAGCCCATCCGCCTGCGAGTGCTAAACGGAGCGGTCTTCTCTGGGGTCTTGCGATCCTGTGGGGCTTTCTGGCCTATGGACCGGGCGCCGTTCTCGGAAATTTCTTTTTCAGTGACCCAATCTTCACCGATCTTAAGTCGGTTATGGGTGTGCCTTCACTTTGGGTTTGGCAGATGCTGTTCTGGCTCTTTGGCGTCGTGCTGGTCTGGTGGGTGTCCTACAGTGTCGGATTTGGCCGCACCCAAGAAGTGACTGGCAAACCAATGCGTATTGGTATGCCACGGGCCACGCGCAGCCCAGACTGGATCTCGTCCGGACTGAGCCGCGTCGTAAACAGGGGTGGTGACGCCTCTGCTGATGATCCCAATCAGACATCCGTGAGGCTGTTGCTGCCGGATCTGGAAAGCAAGGAACCAGCCGTAAAACCAGGACGTGGCAAGACACGCTATGGCTAATGAAACTCAGAAGGATGTGTGTGGAGGAAGATAGAATGACATCGCTCACAGACGACATTATCGACATCGCCATGCGTCCGGCGGATCAGGTGCCTGACCTGCCACTTGATTTCGCGAAGCTGTCGCTTCTTGACTGGATGACCTGTGGCATCGCCGGCACTGGCGAACCACTAGCAGTCAAGCTTCGTCGGCTAGCGGCGGGCGAAGGAGGGCAGCCCTTGGCCGCGGTTCTGGGTGGTATGCGGGTGCCGCCTCGCATGGCGGCATTAGTGAATGGCGCGACAAGCCATGCTCTTGATTACGATGACACACATTTTGCCCATGTTGGGCATCTGTCGGTCGGTATTTACCCAGCCGCATTGGCTATAGCCGAGATGCAAGATGCTTCGGCCGAGGAAATGATCACGGCCTTCCTTCTTGGCGCGGAAGGGGCGATCCGCGTTGGGATGACCCTCGGCCGCGCGCATTACAATCACGGCTTTCATCAGACAGCCACTGCAGGAGCATTTGGCGCGACCCTGGCTGCTGGAAGGCTCCTTGGGCTCGATGGTTTGCAAATGCATCACGCGCTTGGCCTATGTGCGACGCGGGCCTCTGGCCTGACCTCGCAGTTCGGCAGCATGGGCAAGCCCTATAACGCCGGCATCTCTGCGGCGAATGGCGTTGAATGTGCAACACTTGCGGGCCTTGGTTTCACGTCGGCCGATGATGGGCTGATGGGACATCAGGGGTTTGTCGGCGCGCATCTTCCTAGTGGGGGTGCGGTGACAGGACCCGATCTGGCCCTGGACAGCTATAAATTCCCGGATAACAAATACAAACTTCATGCCTGCTGCCACGGTCTGCATCCGATGATTGAGGCGCTGCAAGCTTCTGAAGCGGCGGCTGGGGTACCACTTGATGACATTAAGTCCTTTTCCCTGTCGACTAATCCACGATGGCTGGCAGTCTGCGATATCAAGCGACCGCGCACCGGACTTGAGGTGAAGTTCAGCTACAACTGGCTGGCCGGGATGACGCTGCGGGGCGACAACACCGGCGATGACAGGCTGTTCACGGACACCATTGCCGGGGAAGCCGAGCTTGGACGTTTCGCAGAACGGATCAGCGTGACGGGAGATGATGAACTGACGGACCTGCAGGCGCGCGGCGAGATCAGCCTTACAGATGGTCGCGCCATTCCAGTGTGGTTCGACTTGGCAGACCCGTTCGCCCCGGAGGTTCTTGCTGAAAAGCTGCAACGCAAATCATCGACGATCATTGGTGACGCGGGCGCTGCCATATGGGACCTTCACCCGCGCCTTGGGCAGCTTGGCGCGCGCGATATTGCCAGCGCAATGCTGGCGGCAAGCGCTTAAGGCAGGGCATTAACAGGTAGATCTACAAATTGGCCGTTCCAGTAGTTTCGTCGACTCAGGGGGCCATTTGTTACCAGCCTGCCTTTGATTGCATCGCCACTGGCCCGCCCTCGCGCGCCGTCCACAGGGAAAGCCCGTCATCATCCTCGGTGGCATGGAGCATGAATGGGGCATCGTCGAAAATCGGTGATCTGCCGCGGTAGCTGAAACGGGTCGGTGTCCGGCCGTGGATTTCGGCCGCCATATGCGCCATCAATGTGGCCTGCATCGGACCATGCACCACTAGCCCGCGATAGCCCTCGACCTCGTGGGCATACGGAGCGTCATAATGGATGCGGTGACCGTTGAAGGTGATTGCCGAGTAACGGAACAGCATGGTGGCGTTGGCGGTGACCTGCCGGCTTGTCGCGCCGGCGGGGGCCGGGTCTGCCGCCGCTGTTGGCGTGCCGCCCGTCGGCGCCTCGCGGTAGACGACGTCCTGGCGTTCACGCACCGCAAGCGCGCCGCCGCAGGTATATTCGTGGATCACCGTGACAAAACAGAGCGTTCCGCTGCGGCCCTGCTTGACCTCCACATCGTCAATTCGCGATGTCCGCGTCACCATCTCGTCGATCACTAGCGGCGCGTGGAAGGTGATCTCGCCGCCCGCCCACATCCGGCGGGGGAGGGATACCGGCGGCAGGAAGCCGCCGCGCTTTGGGTGTCCGTCATGGCCGAGGCGGCTTGCCGGGGCGACGGGTTGGGCAAGGCAGAGATGGATCATCTGTGGTGCTTCGGCGCCCGCGACGGCATCCTCTTCAATCTCCAGCGTGGCATTGAACCGCTCGACGAGTTGCGGCGTCAGCCGCTCCGACATGGTCTCGCTGTTGCC
>PAWX01000064.1 GCA_002714245.1 Gammaproteobacteria bacterium
CGTCGAAGATCGTATCATTAGGTGATGAACTTGAGGTTATGGTGCTCGATATTGATGAAGAGCGTCGTCGCATTTCGCTTGGTATCAAGCAATGCAAGATCAACCCATGGGAAGCGTTTTCGCTCACAAATGCTAAAGGTGAAAAAGTTTCTGGGCCAATCAAATCCATCACTGACTTTGGCGTCTTCATCGGTTTGGAGGGTGGTATCGACGGTTTGATTCACTTATCAGATTTGTCGTGGTCCGAGCCAGGTGAGGTGGCGGTACGTAACTTCAAAAAAGGTGAGGATCTTGAGGCCGTTATCTTGGCTGTTGATCCAGAACGAGAGCGGATTTCTCTTGGCGTGAAGCAAATGGAGGAAGATCCGATGGGAGGCTTCTTGTCAGGTAGTGTGAAGGGTGCTGTGGTAAAAGGCACTGTGACAGGAGTCGAGGCTAGACAGGCAACTGTAGACTTGGGTGATGGCGTTGTCGCGACTCTTAAGGCTTCTGATCTGTCTCGTGATCGGGTTGAAGATGCGCGTAACGTACTGAACGTTGGTGACGAAGTTGAGGCAAAAATCGCAAATGTTGATCGAAAGACTCGTCAGATTTTGTTGTCTGTCCGTGCAATGGAAGAGGCTGATGAGAAAGAAGCAATGCGTAACCTGAATGAAGCACCCACTGAGGAAGGCGATGTCGGTCCCACGACGATCGGTGAGCTGATTAAAGCCCAGATGGAGGGCCGCGAGTAAACTGAGAGCTGATGCCGGGTATCGCCCGGCTAGCGATATCGGAAGATCATATGTCAGGTATTACCAAGTCGATGCTTATTGAACGTATCGCAATACGATATCCAGCCCTGGCCCCCAGGGATGTGGAGTTAGCGGTGAAAGCTATTTTTGACCGTATAAGTCGCCAATTGGTTGAGGGGGGTCGAATCGAACTACGTGGATTTGGATCTTTTTCTTTGCATAAAAGAAGAGCACGCGTTGGACGAAATCCGAAAACAGGTGAATCTGTGGTGTTGGACCCCAAAGCGGTGCCCCACTTCAAGCCAGGTAAAGAACTTCGAGAAGCGGTTAACATGACGTTTCTGGATCCCCTTAAATCATGAGGCTATTAAAGCGACTGGTCACCTTGGTTTGGGTAGGAACCCTTTTGGTGACCGGTTGTGTTCTATACCTCGTCAACGCTAATACCGTAACGGTTGATTTAGTTTGGCTGGAAATCCACGAAACGAGCCTATCAGTTGTTTTGTTCGTGACTTTTTTTATTGGCGTGATCACTGGAAGCGCAATGTTCTTCGTCGCATCTCTAGTCAGAAAGAAGCCACAAATACTCAATGACTGAACGACGTATCATAGTTGCGTTGGATGTTTCCAGTGCCGCTGAATTACGTGAGCTAGTTAAGCAGATTAAAGATACCAATTGTCGAGTCAAGATTGGTAAGGAGCTGTTTACATCCATTGGGCCTTTGGCTATTGAGATATGCCACGATGCGGGCCTTGATGTTTTTTTAGATCTAAAATTCCACGATATACCAAATACATGTGCGAAAGCAGTTCAAGCTGCCGCACGATGGGGAGTGTGGATGACGAACCTGCATTGCTCCGGCGGAGCTGACATGATGCTGACGGTACGTGAGATGCTGGAAGGTGAACCGCATCGCCCCCTTTTGATTGGTGTGACTGTGTTAACCAGTATGTCGCTAGCCGGACTCCGTCAGCTCGGGATCGAGCGAGATCTTGAGTCTCAGGTTGATTACTTGGCTGGGCTTGCTTACGGCGCAGGGTTAGATGGGGTCGTTTGCTCGGGCCAGGAAATACAAAGGCTTCGTCAATCAATCGATAAGGATTTTTGTTTAGTGACACCAGGTATTAGGCCGACGTGGGCGAATAATAACGATCAGACACGTATCGTAACGCCTGCTCAAGCCATCGCGCATGGATCGGACTATTTGGTCATCGGCCGGCCCATTACAGCCTCTGAATATCCTCAAAATGCAATCGCCCGCATAGTTTCTGAAATTTGATACTTCTTTAAATCTATTCGATTGCCTGTTCTTTTGGATTACCCCCTCCTTTAACTTTTGGGTTGGTTGGTGATTGTATAGGTCATGTTATCGGTTCGGACTATCTTCCTTCATGGGAACTTTAGTTGGATCCAGTAAAAGCGGATGAACCTTTCAAAACAGTGTTTGGGGGGAGTGCCAAGACATCATGGTTCGCAAAATAAGGAATACGGTTTGTTGAAGGCGGTATAACAAATACCAGCGCACAAAAAATGGGGCAAGGTAAAAAAACTTGAGAAAAATTGAGTCAGATTGATTACGCGCTCGATTAAGCTATCAACACTAACAAATAAGCATCGAGGTCTTGACGACGCACCGTCTAATCATTACAGTTCGCGACCAACTTGTGTTCCGCGATAGCTCAGTTGGTAGAGCAGAAGACTGTTAATCTTTTGGTCGCAGGTTCGAGTCCTGCTCGCGGAGCCAAATCTCATTGAGTATGCAGTTTTCGGCACGTTAATATTCTCTTGTGTGGCCATGTAAGCATCCCCTGATTTGTTGTAGCCTTTCTGGCAGTTACATATTTGGAAGTTGCTTTGAATTATTATTTCTCGGTCAGTGGGATTTAAGAGGCTCTATGATCAGGTTACTAGCTTGTATATTAGGCTCTACTCCGACCATCGCATTTGTCGCGATTCAAATTGCAATCAGTGCAGCTGGGTAATGAGTCACGACATCTCACATCCATTCCAAGTTGTCTCAGACTACGAGCCAGCAGGGGATCAGCCGACAGCAATTGAGACGCTCGTTGAGGGGGTTGTGGCAGGGCTCGCGCACCAAACGCTTCTGGGCGTGACGGGCTCAGGCAAGACCTTTACGATTGCCAAAGTGGTTGAACGTATAAAGCGTCCGACGATCGTTATGGTTCACAACAAGACCCTTGCGGCGCAACTCTATGGTGAATTCAAAGAATTCTTCCCACACAACGCGGTCGAGTATTTTGTGTCGTATTATGACTACTATCAGCCAGAGGCATACGTTCCTGCGAGCGACACATTCATTGAGAAAGATGCCTCAATTAACGACCATATCGAACAGATGCGATTATCGGCGACTAAATCGTTACTCGAGCGTGAAGACGTAATCATTGTCGCCACGGTATCCTCGATCTATGGCTTGGGAGATCCCGAGGCCTATCATGAGATGGTACTGCACTTAACGCGCGGGTTGACGATTGACCAGCGTCAAATCCTACGACGTTTGGCGGAATTGCAATACAAGCGTAATGACATGGACTTCGGACGTGGGACTTATCGAGTCCGTGGCGATGTCATTGATATCTTTCCGGCTGAATCAGATCGTGAGGGTGTCCGCGTCGAGTTGTTTGATGATGAGATCGAACAGCTCTCATATTTCGATCCTCTGACTGGAGAGGTACTCCGAAAGGTTCCTCGTTTGACTGTCTACCCGAAGACCCATTATGTCACTAGCAAAGACCGTCTCGTGAATACTCTTGATGACATCAAGGCCGAGCTAAAAGCCCGACTGCAGCAGTTTCGAGAGCAGGGAAAATTGCTTGAGGCGCAACGCCTAGAACAGCGAACTAAATTCGATCTCGAAATGATTTCAGAACTTGGCTATTGTCAGGGGATTGAGAATTACTCGCGTTACCTCTCGGGACGCCCACCCGGCGAGGCTCCACCAACACTTTTCGACTACTTACCTCCCGATGCACTCTTGGTAATTGACGAATCACACGTAACCGTGCCTCAGATTGGTGGCATGTATCGCGGTGATCGATCAAGGAAGGAGACATTGGTGGAGTATGGCTTCCGACTGCCATCAGCACTTGATAATCGTCCACTAAAGTTTGACGAATGGGAGTCGCTGGCCCCCCAGATGATCTTTGTTTCAGCGACTCCTAGTGTTTATGAGAACGAGCATCAGGCGCAGGTGGCTGAGCAGGTCGTTCGTCCTACCGGGCTGGTCGATCCGACTTTGGAAGTGCGTCCGGCCGGTTCTCAGGTTGATGATTGTTTGAGTGAGATCCATGCGGTCGTTGTGGAAAATGAGCGGGTGTTGATTACGGTTCTGACAAAACGGATGGCAGAGGATTTGACAGATTATCTGATGGATCATGGTATCCGGGTTCGATACCTGCACTCTGATATTGATACAGTTGAGCGAGTTGAGATCATACGTGATCTGCGGAAGGGTGAGTTTGATGTGTTGGTGGGTATTAATTTGTTGCGAGAGGGGCTTGACATGCCTGAGGTCTCTTTGGTTGCGATAATGGATGCTGACAAAGAGGGCTTTCTGCGCTCTGACCGTTCATTGATTCAGACGATTGGCCGGGCCGCACGGAATGCGAACGGCCGAGCGATCTTATACGCAGACAAGGTTACAGATTCCATGCAGCGGGCGATGGATGAGACAGAGCGTCGCAGAAACAAACAAATCAGCTTTAATACTGAGCACGGAATCGTCCCAAAAACGATCAAGAAACGCATCGACGATGTCATGGAAGGCGCGCATCGCGACGCACCGGGGTCACGAGCCCGGAAGGCAAAAGACAAGGTGTCTAAGGCTACGACTGTTAAGTTAATGCCAGAGAATCCTCAAACTTTAACCCCCCAACAACTGGCAAAAGAAATCACGCGTCTTGAGGATGAGATGTTCATGGCGGCGAAATCTCTTGAGTTTGAGCGCGCTGCCGCTATCCGTGACTCACTCGCTGAACTTCAGTCACTGGCGTTCAAGTGAATAAATATGCCTCTTGCGAAACGGATGTTATCTGAGATCGTAGTCTCATTTATCTTAAATAAGCTTGCTCTGTTACCAATTTCGAACACTACACTTGGTGCAGTGTCTGTGTGGCACGAGAGTAATTTCTTTTTATTCCTAAAAATTATAATAAATATTCCTTTTATCTTTTTTTATTTCATACGATCAGACCTAACATTAGACCAGTCATCGAGACGCAGGTGTCTGCAGTTCGATGATCTGTAGGTCCTAGGCACAAATTCTCAAACTTAGAGTCAGCCATTAGGTGACATTGTCAGACATTGTCCATCAAAAACTGCGCCTTTTATTTTTAGATTTAATAAATAATTGATTTTTATGTATTTATTTTCTGGCCTGATTAATGCTCCTTCTACTACTTTAGTGATGGAGAATTAAATGAGCGGTTCGATTTCGGTCGATTTTGTTGGCCACCAGTTCAGTGAGACGGCGGAAATTGTTTTGGCTGACATCAAGATAAGCGTCAAAGCGGGCCAACTGGTTTCTCTTATCGGCCGGAGCGGATGCGGTAAGTCGACATTGCTCCATATCATCAGTGGTCTGTTAACGCCAGCATCGGGCTGCGTGAGGATCGACGGGAAGACGGTCACCAAGCCAAGCGCTAAGTGGAACATGATGTTCCAGAAAGCATCTTTATTTCCCTGGATGTCGGTCCAAGAAAACGTTGGGCTGGGTTTGAAATTCTCTGGTGCTTCGAAGGGACAGATCGCGCAAAAAACTCATGAGCTTTTGGAGTTGGTTGGTCTCAAAGAAAAGGCTCAGGATAGTACTCAAAGCTTGTCAGGCGGGCAGCAGCAAAGGGTCGCATTGGCGCGGTCTTTGGCGACATCCCCAAGTGTCATACTTCTTGACGAGCCATTTTCAGCACTCGACACCTTTACACGCAGCGCGCTACAGCAAGACGTAGCAGCGATTTGCAAGCAGAAAGGGATCACGATGGTGTTGGTTACCCATGACATAGATGAGGCTGTGATGATGTCCGACCGCGTGTTCGTGATGGATCAAAATCCTGGCCGAATTATTGATGAGATTAAAGTGGATCTCGCGTGGCCGAGGAAGCACATGAGCCAGCATTTCCAGCGCATCCGTGAGGATCTACTCACCGCTTTTAAAGGGACGGAGAAAACGGAGTCTTTCCGGGCTTTAGATGGTAGTCGCTATAAGGCAAAGAGCTCAGCGGCCTAATTAAAATATGTGAGGTAATTGATATGAGTGATGGCAAAAAAAATGGAACGATGACTCCGGATGAACTGGAGTATCTTCAGGCTCACGAGATGAGCAGGAGAGACTTCTTGTTGGACAGCTTGGCTGTAGGTGGGCTTGCTGCGTCGTTCGGTCTTGCGCCTTCGATGTCGGCTTGGGCGGGGATTCAGCCGCCGGACGATGAGGTAGTTCGGATAGGGTATTTACCGATCACTGACGCGACCGTCTTGCTTGTCGCGCATGCCAAGGGGTTTTTTGAAGAAGAGGGTCTGAAAGCAGAGCGCCCAACTCTTATTCGCGGGTGGTCTCCCTTGGTCGAGGGTTTCGCAGCCGGAAAATTCAATTTGGTTCACTTCCTGAAGCCCATTCCTATATGGATGCGCTATAACAACGGGTTCCCAGTAAAGATTATGTCTTGGGCGCACTTGAACGGTTCTGGTGTGGTAGTAGGAAAGCACATAAAAGCTTCTAACTTCGCAGACTTAGGGGGGCTTCAGATTGCGGTTCCGTACTGGTACTCCATGCACAATATTGTTTTACAGATGGGGTTGAAGCATGCAGGGTTAAAACCTGTAATCAAGGCCCAAGGAGAGCCAATCGCGGCTGATGAAGTTAACCTCCAAATTATGCCGCCGCCGGACATGCCCCCAGCTTTGGCAGCTAAAAAAATCGACGCGTTTATCGTTGCGGAACCATTTAACGCAGCCGGCGAACTTCTTGCTGGTGGGAAGATGCTGCGATTTACGGGCGATATATGGCGTAATCACCCGTGCTGCGTTGTGTGCATGAATGAGCTCCAGGTGACCAAGAATCCTGAGTGGTCCCAAAAGGTTATGAATGCGATTGTGAAGGCCCAAATCTATTCTCAAGAGAATAAGCAAGAAGTCGCGAGATTGCTGTCAAAGGACGGAGAAAAATATCTTCCAATGAAGGCCAAAGTCGTGGAGCGTGCGATGACCCTCTACTCACAGGAGGCTTATGGCCAGTCTAAAGCGATTCAAAATGCGAGTTGGGGCAGTGGACGAATCGATTTCCAGCCGTGGCCATTTCCTTCTGCAACCAAGCTGATTGTTAACGAATTGAAGAATACGTTGGTCGGGGGTGACACCACTTTCCTTAACGATTTAGATCCTGATTTCGTGGTCAACGATCTTGTTGATTATGATTTTGTTAAGAGGGCGATGGAAATGCATACCGGGTGGGAAAACGTTCCGGGTTTCAACGCCTCTAATCCGTTTGATCGGGAAGAGATAGTCTCGATATGAGTCAGGTGGCAAGCGGCGCCGAAATCGTTGAGGGACCTCGCCTTCGCGCGAGGTCCATGGTTTCGGGGTTCCCGAGTAAGTATGGTTACCCCTTGGTCGGCATCATGATCCTGCTGGCCGTGTGGTGGTTCGGTGGTTGGCTGATCGCTACTAATGACGATCTTTCGGCATTCGCGGATTTTGCTCCGGGTCCAACCTTCGCCGCACTGATCGACTTGATTCGATCGGGTGACTTGACTCAGACGATCGTCTCGAGCCTTTTTCGGGTCGGTGCCGGCCTTCTCTGGGGTTTCGCTATCGGTGTTCCCGTAGGTATCTTAATTGGCTATGTGCTGGTGGCGATGCGCGTTGCAAATGTGCCGTTTCAGTTCTTAAGGATGATCAGCCCGCTTGCGTGGATGCCGATAGCAGTATTGGCTTTTGAGACCTGGGATAGTGCGATAATTTTTCTGATAGTCATGGCCACCGTCTGGCCCATAATGTTTTCCACGTCTCACGGAGTTAAACGGATCGACCCAAGTTGGTTCAAAGTAGCCAAGAACCTGGGCGCATCAGGCACGCAAATGGTGCATCGAATTATATTGCCCGCAATCATGTCTGACGTGATGGCTGGTGTCCGCTTGGCTGTCGGGGTGGCGTGGGTCGTGCTCGTTCCGGCAGAATATCTGGGCGTCACGAGTGGTTTGGGATACGCGATAAATGATGCTAGAGATACGCTAGCCTACGATACTCTGGCGGCGATAGTGCTCGTCATCGGTGTAATTGGTTATCTGTTGGACACCGTTTGCGGGGTCCTCGTGAGCCGATTCAACTGGCACCAAAAAGACTGATGGCAAATCCCGCGTATAGTTTTGAGAATTAGGTGCGAATGTTGCAGAGCCGAAGTAAGGTCGGCCGGGATTCGATTTCATGCGTTCAAAAATTTTATCTGAGGCCTCTGGCCCCGAGATTGTCAGCAACTACTCTGTCGATATAACTGTTTTGCATGAAGCAGCTCGATGCGTTGGCAGGGCCACTGACTCTAGAGAATCCGTCAATAAAATGTTGAGACTCATGTCAGAGATGCTGGGCCTAAATCGGGGCCGTGTTTTGCTGAAGGAGGATACGACTGGCGGTCTGGTGATCAAATACAGCTACGGGTTGACGGAAGCGCAGGTAGCAAGAGGTCGCTACGAGCCCGGCGAGGGTATTACTGGGCGAGTCATGGATACCAGACAGGTCGCTGTGATCCAGAACGTAGATGAAGAACACAATTTTCTGTTCAAGGCCGTGGACAGAGAAATACTTCCGGATGGTGTAGTTTCGTACCTCGCTGTCCCCATCTTCAACGATCAGGATTGTATCGGGGTACTTGCTGCGCACCGTCTTCGGATGAGGCCCAGATCAATACAGTCGGATCTTTTGATTCTTCGAGTCATTTCGACTCTGATAGCTCAGGCAGTGATCATAGAGGCGTTAGTTTTTGAAAAGACTTCTCGCCTGGAACGTGAGAACGATCAGCTGCGTCAGGCCCTCAAAATAAAACAGCCAGCTAATATCGGGATCCTAGGCGATAGCGCGTCGCTTAAGCAGGCGTTGGCGAAGACGCTGCAGGTGTCTGACCAATCAGTTACGGTGTTGCTGACAGGGGAGTCGGGAACAGGAAAGGAACGCTTCGCCCAAATCTTGCATTTGAATGGACGCAGGCGTGATAAGGCTTTTGTTGCGATAAATTGTGCAGCGATTCCAGAGAACCTACTGGAGTCTGAGTTATTTGGATACGAGAAAGGCGCATTTACGGGTGCTAACGCCACGAAGAAGGGAAAGTTCGAGCATGCGGATGGCGGCACTATCTTCCTTGATGAGATCGGCGATCTTACATTTGAATTGCAGGCCAAGCTGTTGCGGGTTCTAGAGACAACTGAGGTGTACAAAATTGGATCTACCACCCCAATTCCCTTAGACGTGAGGATTGTCGCCGCGACTCACAAAGATTTACAGCTGGCAGTGAATGAAGGTCGTTTTAGGTTAGACCTTTACTATCGTCTAAGTGTTTTTCCTATTCACCTGCCTCCTCTTAGAAATCGGGGCGACGATATTGGCTTGTTAGCGCAACATTTTTTACTGGTCGCAAATACCGAGTACGGAAAGAATCTGTTCTGTGATTCGTCCATTCTTCAGCAGCTAAAAGGTTACGATTGGCCCGGCAACATTCGCCAACTCGAAAACGTGATACGGCGACTCGTTCTGAGTTCCATTGGCTCGGAGATCTCTAAAGACAGTGTGTCCAAGGTTCTCGAGGAAGAGAGCGCTATCGAGTCGTATTCCAAAACATTCGCACAGGCATCAAGCCAGCAAAAGGAGCGAACAGAGACTTCTGAGCGTTTCATTGGTAATACGGTGAACGCAGGCGAGCCGCAAGCCAGACCCTATGGTTGGGTAACCGTTAATGAAAGGACGGCCATAGAGGATGCGCTGCAGGCCAGCTTCGGCAATAAGACTCAGGCGGCCCGGACTCTCGGGATGTCTTTGAGACAACTGAGGTACAGGATGCAAAAATTAAAAATAAACCAAACGATATAGTCTAAATAAGAATAATAAAATTTTTTTGTATTCTTTTATGTTCCTCATCGGCGCTGTCAAACTGATTTAGTAACAGGAAACGGTCTTGAGTAGACGGCATTGACTAGGTCGTTCTCGGCTGCTCAGAAAAGTTCCGTGTGTTCCAAAATCGTGGGCAGAAAAACTAGACCAATCCCTATCAATGTCACCTCACACGAGCGACATTGTCTGACATTGTCAAATCTCTTGTTGGTGCCGAAAAATAAAACGTTAATTTTTTCAATGGGTTAATAACATCAGAAAATTGGCTTGGTTCCTGCAAATACCCTGTTTGACAATTTGAAGGAGACCTACGATGTCCGTAACAGCAAAAACAATTTCGACAACTCTTCGACCAATTGATTCTAATGGACTAGAGCAGTTCGCGGCCAAAGGACGCGAGAACCCAGAAAACCGAGGGACGAACAAGGTTCATACTAAAACCGAGGGCCAGTACCGGACCATAAGCCACGTAAACGGGCACCAGGTCGTGGTCGATGAGCCGCTACACCTGTTCGGTGAAGACACTGCACCTGCACCGGGGGAGATCGTACTTTCTGGGCTTGGAGGTTGTCTATGTGTGGGTATAACCGCGGTCGCCACGTGGAAAAATATCAAGCTCACCAAGCTCGAAGTGAAGATGGAGGCCGATATCGGCAACACTGCCGCGTGGGGCGCCGGTGGTGCGGAACGATTACCCGAGCAAATGGGATTCCAAGAGATACGTGCCAGTGTGATCGTTGAAGGGGACGCGACGGAGGAAGAGCTGAGCGACATTGTCGAACGGGCCAATTATTTCTCCCCAGTAGCCAATAGCTTGAGAAATCCAATCCCATTCAGCATTAGCCGCGAATCATAATCTAGGGGTAATTGACATGCAGAGTGCAGCTTTTGATAGAGCAGACCTTGGATGGTCTGACGACGATCAGGTTTTGGAAACCGTTCGCAAGATTGCCACCGAGGACCTGTCGCCGGTGGCAAACAAGATTGATCAAGAAGCGTTTTATCCCAGCGTAATAATGCGCGATCTCGCTGTAGCGGGCGCGTTTTGTGGCCATTTAGATAAGTACGGGTCTCGCTACGACCTCGCGGTGGACGCGATGACAGAGATTAGCAGGCACTGTGGCTCGACGGGGTTTATGTCGTGGTGCCACGACGTATGTGGTCTTTACATGGAGCAATCCGGTAACAGCGCCCTCGTTGCCAGGCTTGATGACCACGTGCGGGGAAACACGCTCGGGGGCACGGGACTCTCGAACCCGATGAAGGCCCTCACGGGTATTGAAAAAATGGCACTCAAAGCCGTGAAGGTCGATGGGGGCTACGTAGTTAACGGGTGTTTGCCCTGGGTCAGTCATATCAGGGTGGGCGGATACTGCGGTGTCATTGCAGGCGTGGATCACACTCAAGACCATGAGATCATGTTTTTGTTAGACCTGGATGATAGAGCGTCCCTGAGGGAGTGCCCCACATTTTCTGGAATGGAGGGGACGAGTACCTGGGCAATTGAGCTTAGTGATTATTTCGTGGGTCATGATCAGATAATTGCTGACCCGGTTAGGCCATTTCTAAAAAAGGTGAGACCCGCCTTTGTTCTTCTTCAGACCGGATTCGGTTTGGGGGTGACACAGGGGGCGATTGATTCGATGTTAGAAGTCGAAGAGTCACTCGGTCACGTAAACCAGTTCTTGCACGACCGTCCTAATGAGGTACAGGCGGAGTTAGACGAATTGAAGGCGAAGGTTCATCGGCTCGGGCGGGAGGTGTTCAGTGGGTCGCTGGATATTCTCATCGATATTCTTGATGCGCGTGCGCAGGTGTCTGAATTATCACTCAGAGCCACTCAATCGGCGTTGTTGCATCAGGGTGCGCGGGGTTACCTAATGAGTTCACCCGTGCAAAGGCGCATCCGCGAGGCGCATTTTGTGGCAATCGTGACTCCAGCTATCAAACATCTTCGTTGGGAGATGTCAAAACTGATGAAGGCTGACCTTGCCGCATGACCCAAGAAGCGCCCCAACGGCAACTCCATATCTGCAGAGCTTGCGGACTCATCTATGATGAGGATAAGGGAGACCCGGATAGTGGGATTGCCCCGGGTACTCGCTTCGAAGATATACCGGATGACTGGGAATGCCCACTATGTGGGGTTACAAAAGCCGATTTTGAGCCCTTTGAGCCGTTCGTAGCTCCGGAGCCCGCGGAGGCTGCTGCAAGCTTCAGGTCGGGTGTAATTGTCATTGGTGGAGGGATCGCAGGATGGGCTGCTGTACGGTCTATCCGGGGGTTGGACTCGGAGGTGCCTATATTAATGGTCACGGCATGCTCGGGAGACACTTATCACAAGCCAGAGCTGTCACTGGCGATAGGTCGAAATAACGATCGGAGATCACTTGTGTCCCATAACGGTCACGAACAAGCGACAGCCTGTGGGATAGGAATATTAGAGAATACCTTCGTGGTGGGCATCGATAGTAAGCTACACCGTGTCCGCACCACGAGGGGGACATATACCTACACGGCTTGCGTGATCGCGAGTGGAGCGCGTCCGTTCAGGCCGCCTGCGATCGCGGGCACTTCTCTTTTCAGTGTTAATCATATCGATGATTGGGAGCAGTTGGCATCGCAGGTTGATCAATCAGGCCAAACGCGTGCGGTTGTTATTGGGGGTGGCCTCATCGGTTGCGAGCTCGCGGAAAATTTGGCCTCGAGGTGTGAGTCAGTCACGGTGGTGGAGATGCAGCCTCTGCCATTGGCGACATTACTTCCGGAAAAAGGCGGCCGACGTTTGCTAACGCACTTACAGAGTATTGGCGTGAATTTTCTCGGCTCGAACAAGGTGCTGGAAATCATCGATACCGAAGAATGCTCGAGCGTCTGTCTAGAGAGTGGTGCCACGATTAAAGCAGACTTTATTATTCTAGCAACCGGGTTGGTAGCCGATCGCCGAATCGCCAGTAGCGCCGGTCTGAGTTTCGAGAACGGCATTCTGGTCGATCCACATTCACTCGAGACCAGCCAAAAAAATATTTACGCCTTGGGTGACTGCATCTCGTTTAATGGGCACCCGTCAAGGTACGTTGAGCCCATCAACAAACAGGCGAAAGTCATAGCGAATGCTGTGCTCGGGCGGGTGGCTCGGTACGAGCACAAGGACCCGGTAGTGAGGGTAAAAACGCCGCTGCTGCCTATCACAATCCAGGGGAGGAGGGTGCCCGACGCGCCCTGGGTCACCACTACCGACACCGAAAGCCTTCTCGTAATGGAGCAGGTGAGTGAGGAGAGCAAGGCAACAATTTCAATTGGACGTTAACTGATGAGGAAAAACCATGATTACTTCTAGAGATCAGGTCACTGAGCGGATCGTATCCAACAAGGTTAGGTTGGGTATTCAGTGGTCGGAGGTCGCCGATAAAATAGGACTGTCTAAGGAATGGGTAACAGCGGCGTGCCTTGGGCAGATGGCCATGGAAAAAGCCCACGCGGAAATGGTTGGCGAGCTATTTGAATTATCTGACGAAGAAATAGCGTGGTTGCAAATCGTACCATACAAAGGGTCCATCCCCACGGCAGTGCCTACAGACCCACTGATATACCGGTGGTATGAGGTAGTTAATGTTTATGGGACAACGATCAAAGAGCTGATACATGAGGAATTTGGTGACGGAATCATGAGCGCAATTGATTTTTCGATGGATATCAAGCGGGAGCCAGATCCAAAAGGCGACAGAGTAAACGTCGTCCTATCGGGAAAATTCCTCCCATATAAGACATTTTAGATCTCGAGTTGTATGGTGGTAGACCGCGTGGCAATGATCGCACGGCTACCTCTTTACTAACAGTGGTTTTAGAGTATACTTCGCCGCTCTTCAGGCGCGTAGCTCAGTTGGTTAGAGCGCCACCTTGACATGGTGGAGGTCGTTGGTTCGATTCCAATCGCGCCTACCAAATCGCGACCACATTGGAAGGCCCTTGGTATGGGTCACCAAATTGGAGTTAAACATGCCCATAATCACCCTACCCGATGGTTCCAAGCGCGAGTTTGAGCAATCAGTCTGTGCAATGGACGTTGCCGAGTCGATCGGTCCGGGACTGGCCAAAGCGACCATATGCGCCAGAGTAGACGGTGAACTAAAAGACGTGTCCGATATCATCAACGGAGACGTCAACATCTCTCTGATTACCTCCAAGGACCCCGATGGGGTTGATGTTATCCGTCACTCGTTTGCGCATCTGGTCGGTCATGCAGGCAAGCAGCTATTTCCCGGGATAAAAATGGCGATCGGCCCGGTCATCGAAAACGGTTTCTATTACGACATCGACTATGATCGTCGACTTAACTCTGAAGATCTTGAGGCGCTTGAAAAGCGAATTAAAGAGCTTGTGAAGACTGATTATCCGGTCATTAAACGATGGGCATCACGCGATGACGCTATCGCAGAATTTAAAGACCGTGATGAGCCTTATAAGCTCGAGATTATCGATCGAGATATTCCTGATGACGGCAGCAAGATAGGCCTCTACCACCACCAAGAATACATGGATATGTGCAGAGGGCCGCATGTCCCAAACACCCGGTTTCTTCGTCATTTTAAGTTGACGAATGTGACAGGGGCGTACTGGCGCGGTGATGTGAACAATAAGCAGCTCCAGCGAGTTTATGGGATTGCGTTCGCATCCAAACAAGAGCTGGACGCACATCTGAGGTTCTTGGAGGAGGCCGCGAAGCGGGACCACCGTAATCTGGCGAAAACGTTGGATTTGTTTCATTTGCAGGAGGAGGCGCCAGGCATGGTGTTCTGGCATCCAAACGGATGGACTGTCTATCGGGTCCTTGAGGATTATATTCGGGAGCGTCTGGAGCACGCTGGATATCAGGAGATCCGTACTCCACAGCTTGTCGATCAGTCTCTGTGGGAAGCCTCAGGCCACTGGGATAAGTACCAGGAAAATATGTTTGTGACATCAAGCGAGAGTCGTGACTATGCGGTGAAGCCCATGAACTGTCCGTGTCACGTGCAGATTTACAACAAGAAAATCACGTCATACCGAGAATTACCCATCCGGTTGGCGGAATTTGGTTCCTGCCATCGTAATGAGCCCTCGGGGTCACTCCACGGCTTGATGCGTGTGCGTAACTTTGTCCAGGATGACGCGCACATCTTTTGCACCGAAGATCAGATCACTGATGAAGTCATAACATTTAATCAGTTGTTGACCGAGGTCTACCACGATATGGGCTTTGATGCCATTATCGTGCGTATCTCAACCCGCCCGGAGAAGCGCGTTGGGGACGATGCGACCTGGGACAAAGCAGAAACAGCACTTTCTGACGCACTTGATAGCCTAGGGGTTGAGTGGGACGTGTTACCCGGTGAGGGTGCGTTTTATGGTCCAAAGATCGAGTACTCTCTCAAAGACTGCCTAGGTAGAGTGTGGCAGTGTGGCACGATGCAGGTTGATTTCTCGATGCCGGGACGACTCGGCGCCGAATATGTCGCCGAAGATGGTTCGAAGAGAGTACCTGTGATGCTACACCGGGCAATCCTTGGAAGTTTGGAACGCTTTGTAGGCATATTGTTAGAAAATACTGCCGGTCTGCTTCCGCCTTGGTTATCTCCAACCCAAGCAGCCGTCCTGACGATCACGGA
>PAWX01000065.1 GCA_002714245.1 Gammaproteobacteria bacterium
ATGAAAAGAAAGGAAAGAAAGGAAAGAAAGGTGTAAAGAACGGGGACCTCTCGTGTTCCAACTATAGATTTATTGACATAAAGATATGTTTATGTTTTTATGTTTGCAGGTATTTGAACTTCAGCTTGTGCGCCTTGGCATAACGCCTAAAGCACTAAAGAGAGGTGGAAACATGTCTTATATTCACGACTTAACCACAACCGCTTTGAATCTAATCGACGCTAGGAGGAATCTCGAGGCCGATGGCTTCGCCTCCGCAAATCATTCAAAATACGCAACCTTTGATAATCTGCTTGCAATCGTAAGCCGTTGTAGTTCCATTCCTCGCTGCGATACCTCTGTTTTGGAGAGCGTGTGGAACGATCGCGATCGGGTAGCCGTCCGTGGTCAGGTGTCAGAGGAAATCTGGTACCTCTTGTCTGCCGCGAATGAGGGGCAGATTGATAATGGAAACCCTGCTTTGCTGGTGGACAGGGCGATTAGCCTTTGTATTGCTGACCAGCCCGGTTCCGCGTGAAGCCCTAGATCGCGCTTGACGAGACTTTCCTAAACTCAGGAGGCCGTATTCCCTCGCATGGAGATCGGATCACCTGTAAATAAAATAAATAGCCTCCATTAATAGAAGCGGATTGGTTGCAAAGGTCAGGCGGGTACCCTCGGGATGTCTTCAATAATAGAAGTCCGAAACATTACTAAGAAATACGCGGACGAAAAAGTAGCTCTCGCTGATCTTTCGGTAGACATTTCTTCGGGTGAAATCATTGCTCTGCTTGGCCCTAACGGTGCAGGCAAGACGACCCTCATCTCGATAATTTGTGGGCTCACCACGCTTACTGCCGGGAATGTCTTCGTTGACGGGCTGGATATCGAGGCAGACTATCGCGAGGCCCGCTCGTTAATTGGTTTGGTTCCCCAAGAGCTCGTTCTCGAGCCCTTTGAGACAGTTATGGGCACGGTGACTTTATCGAGGGGCCTCTTTGGTAGGTCCCCGAATCCGGAACTGATCAAAAGCATCCTTGAGAATTTATCGTTGTGGGATAAGCGAGCCTCACCAATAAGAGAGTTATCCGGTGGGATGAAGCGTCGTGTCTTAATAGCGAAAGCGCTCAGTCATGAGCCAAAAATTTTGTTCTTAGACGAGCCAACAGCTGGGGTCGATGTCGATCTGCGGCGTGACATGTGGCGGCTTATAAAAAATTTAAAAGCGAGCGGTGTGACGGTCGTGCTAACGACCCACTACATCGAGGAAGCGGAAGAGATAGCGGACCGGATAGCGGTGATCGACAAAGGAAGGATCTTGTTGGTTGAGGACAAGAGTGTGTTGATGGAGCGTTTGGGTAAGAAGCAACTCTCTATTGACCTAGACAAACCATTGTCAGGATTACCGACGACACTGATGGATCTAGGAATAACATTAGAAAACGACGGCAAGAAACTGATTTATAACTATAATGTTGATCTTTCTGATTCAAAAATATCAGAAATTTTGTTGGCTATACGTTCGGAACAGGTCCAGATTAATGATGTCCACACAGAGCAGAGCTCGCTTGAAGATATATTTATCGAGCTGGTCACGGAGGGTCAAGCTTGAACTTATACGCAATCAAAGCGATCTACGTGTTTGAGATGGCCCGTACATTCCGGACGCCCCTTCAGTCCTTCGCGTCGCCAGTTATATCAACGATTCTGTATTTTGTTGTGTTTGGGTCTGCTATCGGTAACCGGATGCTTCCGATTGGTGACGTCTCTTATGGTGCGTTTATCGTACCCGGTCTGATTATGTTGACGGTCATGACTCAATCAGTCGCAAACGCTTCGTTCGGAATTTATTTCCCCAAATTTCTGGGCACGATCTACGAGCACCTATCCGCACCGATTTCGCCATTTGAGATGGTCGCAGGATACGTCGGTGCTGCCGCGACAAAGTCAGTCGTGGTGGGTTTTATCATCCTTGCGGTGTCGTTCTTGTTTGTATCTCTGAGGATAGAACATGTCGTTTTAGCGTTCATATTTCTGATTATGACGGCGTTTTGCTTTTCTCTTCTCGGGTTTATCTTGGGTTTGTGGGCCAAAAATTTCGAGCAGCTCAATTTTGTGCCGACCCTCATCATTACCCCGCTAGTTTTTCTTGGCGGAAGTTTCTATTCCATCGATATGCTCCCGTCGGCCTGGCAGGTTGTCAGCATGTTCAACCCCGCGATGTATCTCATCTCAGGATTCAGGTGGGCATTTTTTGGTGTCTCAGAGGTCCCGATCCAGGTCTCGTTTTTGGCGGTGTTTTTATTTGCGGGCCTGTTCTTAGGCGTCATCGGTTACATATTTAAGACAGGGTACCGACTCAGAAATTAGTCGCACGGCCACGTATTTGATGTTGCTTAGATCAATAAATAAGTATCATCTTGGGCATGAAGATGATTTTTGTGCTGGTGTATTTCATACCCGGGACTTTTGATCCCATTGATACTGGTATGAAGTTTGAGACCCTCGACGAGTGCAACCAGGCGGCCTTTGACATGTCTTCGGATTTTGATATGCGTTACAGCCTCCAGTGCATACCCCAGGACTCTGGCGAGCGACTTCCAAAGATATCCTGAGCGGCGCAACTATCTGTAAAAGTTCTGGTGTTACTTGTAGAGAGAGTTCGACTTTTGGCTATAACCCCTCGATTCATAGAACCTAGGTTGCTATATTCACTTTGGATATAACCTTAGATCAATATAGGGATACGTTGATGGGTAAAATCTATGAGCCGTCTCTTCCGAAGCTGATGGAAGCGATCGCTACCGAGGCGAGAGGAATGAAGGGCCTCGATCGTCGTAACTTCCTCAAGGGTGGTATTGCGGCAGTAGCGGGCCTTGCTAGCGTGCAAATTATTCCAAAAGCGAGCGCATCTCCGAACCTCCCCCCGAACCTTCCGAAATGGCAGAGCCATCTCGGGCCCGGGGTTGTTTCCAAGCCTTATGGTGAGCCGGCTGAGTTCGAGGATCTTCAGCGCCGGACTGTCCCCTGGTTGACCGTGGACGCTGCTTCATCGATCTCTATGACACCGTTGCAGGATCTTGAAGGCATTATTACGCCAAGTGGAGTCGTGTTTGAGCGGTACCATGGCGGTATTCCAAACGTCAATCCAGAGCAGCATCGCCTAATCATCCATGGCCTCGTTGAGCGTCCGTTGGTTCTGACCATGGATGATTTGAGGCGATTTCCCTCTGTTTCTGAGATTCGGTTTATTGAGTGTCCAGCGAATGGTGGAATGGAGTGGCGTGGGGCACAAATGGAGGCACTACAGTTCACCCACGGCATGCTGGCGTGCTGTGAGTGGACAGGCGTTAAACTGTCTACTCTCCTTGCTGAGGTCGGTGTAAAGCCCGACGGAAAATGGATCCTAGCGGAGGGAGCAGACGCGGCGGGTATGTCACGCTCGATTCCGCTTGAGAAGGCGCTCGATGATACGATTATTGTCTGGGGTCAGAACGGTGAGGCGCTTCGTCCTGAGCAGGGCTACCCCCTACGTATGCTTAACCCGGGCTGGGAGGGGAACACTTCTGTGAAGTGGCTTCGCCGGCTGGAGATAGGTGATCAACCCTGGCATCACCGCGAAGAGACATCGAAATATACCGATCTAATGCCTGACGGACGAGCGCGCCGATTCACGTGGGTGCAGGAGGCAAACTCTGTGATCACATCGCCGTGTCCAGAGAAACCCCTCAAGCAATCTGGATTCGTTGAAATCCGAGGCTTTGCATGGTCGGGTCGCGGAAAGATTAAGGCCGTCGATATCTCTTTCGATGGCGGTGTGAACTGGGAGCGCACAGAGCTCAAAGGACTCGTCTTACCCAAAGCGCTAACCCAGTTCAGTTATAGGACCACTTGGAACGGCCAGCCATGGCTGCTGCAGTCTCGTGCGATTGATGAAACAGGTTACGTGCAGCCAACATTGAAACAGTTGCGTGATGAGCGTGGTGGTTGGTCGATATACCACAAGAACTCAATACATACGTGGAACGTTATGGAAAACGGGGACGTGTTCAATGTTCAGATTTCTTAGGCTAATCCCGCTTGTTCTTGTAATGACATTCTCCGTGATCGTCTCTGCGGGTCCGCTTGGAATTGGTTCTGTGGCGACCCCTGAAATGATCGCCGGGTGGGATATTGATGTTAGGCCAGATGGGACCGGTCTGCCTGATGGCGTGGGTTCAGTGGCGGAGGGCGAGGGTCTGTATGAGGCTAAGTGTGCAAGTTGCCACGGTCTCTTTGGCGAAGGCGAAGGTCGGTGGCCCGTCCTCGCGGGTGGTGAGGGAACGCTTGACACCCTGCATCCGGAGAAAACCGTAGGATCATACTGGCCATATGCGTCGACGTTGTGGGATTACATTCATCGTGCGATGCCTTACACCGCTCCGCAGTCGCTGACTGACGACGAGACCTATTCAATTTCCGCGTATGTTTTATATCTTAACGACATCGTCGACGATGAATTCGTTGCGAATAGGGAGACCTTCGCTCGGGTGAAGATGCCAAATGAAGAAAATTTTTATGTAGACAATCGCCCCGATTCAAAGAACGAGCGTTGCTTCGAAAATTGTGCAGATCCCAAGGCTTTTGAAATCGTCACAACGATTAATGGATTGACACCGACGGGTCACTTTAAGGAGGACTCTGGAGTCGCGGCGAATCACTATGACGGGAATCCCTCCGCAGCAAGTGAGTCGGGAATAAGCAAAGTAAAAAATGATACTAAAATCGTACTGTCAGATAAGGCAAACTTAGGTAAGGGCGTGTACGATATGGCTTGTCAGGCTTGTCATAATCCTGGGATCGCAGGTGCTCCCAAGACAGGTGACAAGGCTGCTTGGGTAAGTCGCATAGATCAGGGAATGGATGTCCTGAATGGTCACGCGATTAATGGCTATCAGGGCGCAGACGGAGTGATGCCCGCGAAAGGTGGCAATATGTCGTTATCGAACGACGACGTAATAAACGCAGTTGCGTTTATGGTTGAATTGAGTCGCTAGGCTCTGTTCTAACTCGTTCTACGGAGAGGAAACTATAATGAAGAAGGAGCTCCTGTCGGCCATGCTTATATCCGCGCTCGTGTCGCCGCTGGCGATCGCTGACGCTGTAAAGCAGGGCAAGGAAATTGCGTGGAGTCGCAAAAAAGGTAATTGCCTGACCTGCCACATGATGGATGGCGGACAACAAACAGGAAACTCAGGCCCGCCGCTCATGGCGATGAAGGCTCGTTACCCAGATAGAGCAATGTTACGTGAGCAAATTTGGGATCCCACTAAACGAAACCCGCTGACAAATATGCCCCCATTCGGTCGTAATAAAATTTTGACCGAGGCAGAGATTGATGCGGTCGTTGATTATCTGTATTCACTTTAAATTCATATAGGAGAGATGCGATGAATCGTCGTAGCATTTTAAAGGCAGCGGGTACATTCATGGCCGCTGCAGCAGCTGTTGTTGCGTTCCCGCGCATGGTTTTCGCCGGATACAACGCGAAAGCCTTCAAGAACCCAAAAATGGATGACTCGATGAACGAGTTGTTCGGGTCCAGCACGACCGCCCCCAGCGGTGAAATAAAACTAAAGGCTCCAGATATTGCAGAGAATGGGGCGGTCGTACCGATCGAGATATCGACCTCACTGAAGGCAGATCGTATTGCATTCATGGTCAAAGAGAACCCAAACCCGCTAGCAATCGTCGCAGACATCCCAGCAGGGACCCAGTCAACTGTTAAGACGCGCGTCCGAATGGGTAAGACAACCCAGGTCATGGCTGTGGTGAGTGCAGATGGGAAGCTCTACACGGCTTCTAAAGAGGTGAAGGTTACGATCGGCGGTTGCGGCGGTTAATAGGAGGATTTAGATATGTCATCAATTCGGATCAAAGCAAAAGAGCGGAACGGAAGCGTCGATGTGAAGACGCTGATGAAGCACAAAATGGAAACAGGTTTACGCAAGGGTAAGGACGGTAAAAAAATACCAGAGCACTGGATAACCGATGTTACCGCAGAGTCGGGTGGGAAGGTTGTTTTTGCGGCAGCGTTCAATACCTCGATTTCCAAGGACCCATATCTTGCCTTCAAATTCGCTGGCAAGAAAGGGGATATGGTGAAGATTTCTTGGAAGGACAGCCAGGGTAAGACGGACTCGGCTGAGACAAAGGTTAAGTAGCTGAAAGGAGACAGTGAAATGAAAACAATAATCAGTTCGGTTCTGGCCGGTGCATTCGGCCTGAGTTTAGCTTTTGGCGTATCGGCTGGGCCTTTCGAAGACCAAGTGGCTTTTCAAAAGTTCTACGAGAACAGGTTTCCTGATACCCCTACCGAGGACTTTGCGAATGGAGTCTATTCGATTCTTCCAACTGCTCGGGAGCAGTGGGAAGCTATCGAAGAGTTTCCACCCTACGAACTCGCTATCGAAGCTGGTGAAGAGTTTTATAATAGGACGTTTGCGAATGGTAAGTCGCTAGCTGACTGCTTTGGGGCGGATGGTGCAGTGCGTAATCAGTATCCTAAGTGGGACAGTGATCGTGGAATGGTCGTGACGATGGAGCTCGCAGTTAACGAGTGCTTGACTGCGAACGGTGAGAAGCCATTGAAGTACAAAAAAGGCAAGATCACTGAAGTAACGGCGTATATGTCTTTTAGTTCCCGAGGCCAAGAAGTGGAGGTAAAAATCCCATCAGGCGACCCGCGGGCGCTCGCTGCTTATGAGAACGGCAAGGAGCATTTTTACACGAAGCGTGGGCAGTTGAACTTCGCGTGCGCTGATTGCCATATGTTGACAGCGGGTAATTTATATCGTGCTGATACTACGTCACCTGGATTTGGTCATGGAACTCATTGGCCGGTCTACCGTTCGAAGTGGCAATCGATGGGAACATTGCATCGGCGCTTTGCGGGATGTCACAAGAATATCCGTGCAAATCCCTACAAAGCCCAGGGTGAGGAGTATAGGAATCTAGAATATTTTGTAACCTATATGTCAAACGGCCTTGAATTTAACGGTCCAGGAGCACGTAAATAAGGAATTGTTATGAGAAACGGATTGAAAGCAATTGCCTTAGGGCTGGCTCTAGTTGCCCCAATTTCTTTTGCTGGTAGTGGTACGACAGCGGAGCACATTGAGGCGGCGACCGCTGCTTACAAGAAACTGGCAAAGGAAAGCAGTTATCAGTGGACGGTTACCGTCAAGGCTATTAAAGCAGCGAAGAAGGCTCTTAAAGCTGGTGATGACAAGGCCGCCCGTAAGCTTGCTCATGATGCGATGGATCTGGTGGAGGCGACCCGTCTCCAAGCGAAGATCGAGTCGGAAACCTGGCAGATGAGGGTTCCTAAGTAGTTAGCTATTGGCAATGAAAAACGCGACCTTCTGGTCGCGTTTTTTTATTATCGGGGTTCAATAGTTCAATGAGGTATCACAGGCTCCACGGGTGACTAAGTACTTAGCCCGTTCGGGGAGACGCTGATTATTGCGATACCTGTCGAGCCCACACCTGCCATTAGCCTGTCTCGCCAGGATAGTCTGCGATACCAGGATTCTCATTCATTCCGACGACTTTCGGGTTGTTCACTTTGCTTAATCGTAGGACGTTATCGGTTCCCTTATTCTCAAGGATGTAGTCCCGGATCACGTCCCAAATCAGTCGTCCTTCGGGAGTCCGGTTCACGGTAGCCCAGCCAGTCACTTTGTACACTTTTTTAGGGTCGATGGCCTCCCCGTTATCGAGTCGAGCGTCGGAAATTCGTTCGCCTAAACCCTTTTTGGGCGCAATGGTATAGTCCATGCCTCCGATCCGGACCATGTCTCCCCCGGATTGGAGATAAGGATCTGGATCAAAAAGGTTGTCTGCTACGGCCTCCAAAGTTTGAAGTAGTTGCTCACCCGTCATCTCGGACACATAGGTCTCGGAATAGGTCGTGGCGACTTGGCTCATAACGTCATCCATGGTGATCCAGTCGCCCTCAAGCGTGGTTGTACCCCAGCGAACGCCCGCCGACATCGCGACGTCAGCATCATACTCCCAGCGAAGCGCGTTACAGATCACCTGATCCCAGGTACCCATAAAATTCCCACGGCGGTAGAGCAGACGGTCGGCTTTGCCGAGTTTCTCGGTGAGAATCTCATCATAAGTCTTGCCGACCCAGCTCGGGGTGAAGTATGCGTCCTTACGGCGGCTCTGGATGACCGTGTCATTGTATTTGGTCTGACGCATTTGTGAGATGTATGACTGCATCTCCTTGTCTGCCTCGAGCCAGCCACTGATCACCGGAAACATCTGATATGAAAGCCCTTCAAGCTGACCATCACCAAACTTAAAGTCCATGCAGCCAACAAACTTTCCATTGGACCCAGCGTTGGTGACCCAGCAATCGTGTCCACCGGGGTTCTTGACTTTCACGGGGAGCGGGCAGCCATCGTGCGTGTGTCCACCAAACACAGCATTGAGCCCAGGAACCCTCTCGGCCATCTTTACGTCTACGTCCATTCCATTGTGTGACACTAATACAACCGCGTCGGGCGACTCGTCCCCACGAATTTGCTCAACCAGTTCAGCCATATCGTCCTCCCGAATACCAAACGACCAGTCGGGGAAGAACTCTCTCGGGTTAGCGTTTGCTGTGCGAGGAAACGCCTGCCCTATGACAGCGATCCGGGCACCGTTGATTTCTTTTATGACATAAGGCTGGAAAGCGTGTCCGGTATCTTCGTCGTATAGCCCACGTCCATCGAATCGCTCGACCAGTGCTGGATAATCATCACCGAATAAGGAGTCCTCCAATACGCGTACGTTCTGGCCAATAAAGTCGCCCTTGAACAGGGCGACATTGGATAGCACCTCATCTTCGCGGTAGGTGAATTCCCAGTGCCCAACCATAACGTCAATGCCGAGAATATTTGAGGCTTCAACCATATCAACACCCCGGGTCCATAGTGATGTTGCGGAGCCCTGCCAAAGGTCGCCGCCATCCACGGTCAGCGTATTCGCCCGTCCTCCCGCCTGTTCACGTAAGTGGTCCAGAAGGGTTTTAAGATGCGCAAAACCACCGGTACGACCCAGTTGCTCTGCATGTTCTGAGAAGTTTAGATACGTGTATGCGTATTCTTCTGGAGTGCCTGACTCGAACCTGTTCGCGTCGAGAAATTTTTTACCAACGATGTGTGGGAATCGACCATAGGCATCGCCTACTCCTAGGTTGACATTGGGCTCTCGGAAGTAGACCGGGAGTAGTTGGCCGTGTACATCCGTTACATGGAGTATACGTGCGTCACCATCCATCGGTTTGTCATAAAATCTAGGGGGGGCGGACTTGTTTGCGAGGCCGTGTGAGCTTGAGATAACTGGAATTGATCCAGCGGCGGCCGCGGCTGCCATGAGTTTCATAAATTGACGGCGGTTGAGAGTGTTCATGCTGGTCCCTGCAGTCGTTATAACGAATTACTTGAAGGGTCGGGTCGCTGTGCTAGCATCCGGCCAAGTTTCCTTTCACGCCCGAGTGTACGTCGTTTGCAAAAGAGCCTTCAAAAACTCTTATTATTCTTTACGGTTATAACTTTATGTCTACCAGCTAACGCAGACATTGTGAAGCCTGCATTAGTTGAAGTGAGCGTGTTTTCTGATGGGTCAACGATTGTACAGGTCCGGACCAGTGTTGAGGCTTTGTTAACCGGGATTAATGGACGGTACCGGGACACACAAGAGGCACCGAACTCTGAAGAGTACGATAGGTACAGGGTGCTTGGACCGGACGAACTGAAGACAGTATTCGAGGAGTTTCATTCAGAGCTACTGGACGGGATTTCTTTGACGGTCGATGGCACGAAAATACCGCTTTCGGTGGGTATGATAGATGTACCACCACGAGGTTATACCAAAGTACCGCGGACCAGTGTGATTGAACTGGTGGGAGAAATCCCGGACCGGGCCACTTCCTTACGGTGGTACTACCCACTGCGTTTTGGAGATCAAGCCGTCCGAGTCCGGCAGGTAAACGAATCCAGCGGTGAGTACCACTGGTCCGCATACCAGTGGATCAAAAAAGACGAACCGTCGAGATCATTTTCTCTGACTGAGGTCTACACAAAACCAACATTTTGGTCGGTCGCCTATACCTACATAGAGGTTGGCTTTTTACACATCGTGCCTAAAGGGCTGGACCATATTCTGTTTGTTCTCGGAATATTTTTGATCTCGATACGACTGAGGTACCTGATCCTGCAAGTCACAATGTTCACGGTGGCGCATTCGACAACCCTTGCTCTGGGTGCCTATGGTCTCATTTCATTACCTCCGAGGTTAGTTGAGCCGATGATCGCTCTCTCGATTGTCTATGTGGCCTTCCAAAACTTGATGACTGATCAACTAAGTCGTCACCGGCTTCCGGTTATATTCGGGTTTGGGTTACTCCATGGGCTCGGGTTTGCGTCGATTTTGACCGAGTTTGGGCTACCGGAAGACCTTTACTTGGCGGCACTGTTATGGTTCAACGTCGGCGTCGAGTTTGGGCAACTGGCGCTCTTGGTTTGCGCCTATCTAGCGTTTACGGTTTGGTTCAATGATCCATCGAGATATCGCCGTGTTATCAGTGTTCCGGGATCTCTGTTGATTGGTGCGGTGGGGGTGTTCTGGGTCCTAGAGCGTGTCGTTTACTTTTACGTCAGTTAGTGGGCGGCAGGTTTCTGATCGTTTCTTCGATTTCGTACGCATAAAAGTCAACAATATCGGGCACGCCATATTTAGGCGGTGCCAACGATTCACCGCTGGGGCTTAAGAAGAGTAAGGTGGGTGTTCCAAACCCTTCATAACGGCTGGCGAACTCCACGGTCGTCGTTTTCGTGCCATCAAAGTCGATCATTGGTGAAGCGATACCGATATCGACCGTAGTGAACCGGATCTTTCCCTTAAACTCCCCAGAGGCACGCAACGGTTGCAGGATTTCTTCTTCAAGTCTGACGCAAAATGAGCAGTCCGGCTGTGTCACCATGACAACCCATGAGCGCGAATCAGATTGAGAAAATGCGGGCTCCTCGAGGATTGAGCTGGCGCTTGCAGAGATGCTCAAAGCGATCAATCCAATCACTATCATTACTCGAGACACTATATATTCTCAATGAGATCAACGATCATCATGGCCGCGTCGTCCGCGTAGAGATCACGGAAGAAGTGATCCGCTCCTTCGATAATTTCAACTCTTAGGTTGCTCTGATCAGAGAGGCTCTCAAAATCGGCTGCGATATTTGGTACGATTGTATCTTCTGATCCACCAATTACTAGGATCGGCATGTTCTGTATTTTTGCGACGTTGTATGGGGCGCTGTGTGCGGGATTATCCTCATATTCCGATATGAAGGCGCCGGCTGTTACGCGTGGCTTTTCGCAATAGATAAATTTGGGGACATCGACATACTCAGTGTCTCGCAGTTTGGAAAATTCTGTCAGCAGTTTCCTCAAATCCAATCCGGTGTCTTTTTTATAATTTTCAATGTTTCGCTCGTTGCGCGACAAGCCCGATGCGATTAAGACTCCCCCGACTATCTTTGGGTCTGAAAAATGTTTTGCCAGAAATGCAGAGACCTGTCTGCCACCGCGGGAGTGCCCCGCCACGATTATCTTTTCAAAACCCTGTTGTTTTAGATACTCAACCCACACGCCTAACTCAGCCAGCGAGTCCTCGTATTTGTGGGTATGGTCTATATCGCAAGCCGTCAAAGAAGCGTAACTTTTTGTTGAGGTTTGTATGCTGTCACCCATCCGATTTTTTTCATTTAATGAGAGGTTCGGGGTTAGGACTGGGTATCCATAGTCTTCGGACATCAGGGTCGCTAGTGTTTTTATAATTTCCATGCGGTTGTGGGCCAGGGTGCCGTGCAACAGGATAACTGCTACGTCGCCGTCAGCTTCATAATAGTCGCCGGCCAATCCGTTGTAATTGACTGCAGTCTGTGCCCAGGCGTTCGTCATATTTAGAAGTAATGCCAAGCAGACAAAAGGAACGATTTTAAAAATTTTCATGGTGATCTCCGTGAGGTTCTCAATCTAAGTTTTCTTTTGTGCATCTAATTTATCTCTTAACGCGAATTGTGGATTTTTTGAAATCAAAAATGAAGTAATATCATAGCCAAGGAATGGACGTTTGGTACTGGTAAGTGTCTCAGGCGTCCCCAACAAATTTAGTGACTGAGGAGAGATGCATGAAAAAATTCATAGTAGCGGCCATTGCGGCCTCTTTGAGTACTGGCGTGATGGCTGCGGGCGACGCCGCCGCCGGTAAAGCTAAGGCAGTTATGTGTGCTGGATGTCACGGACAAAATGGTGTAGCGATGGTTCCGAACTATCCGAGTCTTGCGGGGCAAAATGCTGTTTATCTGGAGGGTGCCCTCAAAGCCTACAAAACACAGGAGCGCAAAGGGTATCAGGCTGCGATTATGTACGGCATGGCGGCGGCCCTGAGTGATCAAGACATAGCTAACCTGGCTGCGTTTTATTCTGAGATTAAATAATGTTTGTGTCGCAAAAAATGGCCACACTAGTGGCCATTTTTTTCTGTCCTTTTTTTTTCATCGCTCTCGCAGGCGAAGGTGATTTTGATCCAGAAAATGGTCTAAGAATTCATCATTACACCGAGCCGGTTCCCGATACCGTTCCCGGAGGAACCGTTCTGAACACGGAGAGCGTGAGGAGATTGATCGATGAAACAGACGTTGTCTTAATCGACGTGTTATCAATATCAGGCGTCCGATATGACGAATTAGACGGCTCGTGGCCAGATCATGAGCCGCGATATAACATCCCGGGAAGTATGTGGCTGCCCAATGTGGGTTACGGACGACCATCTGCCGACATGCTTAAATATTTTTTAGACACGGTTGCGCAGGCAACTGACGGTGTTAAAAGTCGACCGGTGCTTATCTATTGCGTACGTGATTGCTGGATGGGCTGGAACGCTGTTCAGCATCTAGCCCGTGCCGGGTATACGAGGGTTTACTGGTCCCCGACGGGTACTGACGGATGGTCTGAAGTCGGCTACGAGCTCCAACTAACCGAGCCAACGCCTGTTAACTTAGATTCATAGCGAGAGGTTTTATGCGGCAGTTTGTTTCTATGGAGGAGGCTTTTGAGGCTATCGAGAAATATGCGTCTCAGCATCCGATAAAAACATCAACCGTTCCTCTTCCTGATGCGGTTGGGCAGGTCCTTGCAGAACCGGCGGTGGCCCAGCTGTCGATTCCACCCTTTAATAATTCAGCTCGCGACGGTGTCGTTTTGTCGTCGACGGGCATCGATGCAGCAAAGCGTGGTGACACAATCACTCTCGCCGGCGAACTGAGGGCCGGGGATTCCATTGAGACCGCGAACGGCTTAAGTGGGATGGCGGCCCGAATCATGACTGGGGCACCGGTACCTGATTGGGGTGCAGCCGTCGTTATGATAGAGGATATCGAATTTTCAGATGACACATCTTTTATAGTAAAAGCAATACCGGATAGAGATGCATGGATCCGACCCGAGGGCTCGGATATCACGTCGGGGTTGGTGATCCTGAAGCCAGGATGCCGGATCGTCTCAGAACATGTGCAGGCGTTGGCATCGAGTGGGGTCGTTGAGGTAACGGTTCATGTACGGCCAAGAGTTGGTGTCTGTTCAACCGGTGAAGAGCTTGTCGACATTAGCTCAGGACGCCCGGGGTCTGGTCAGATTTATGACTCAAACCGGCCATTTATGAATGCTGTGATGCAATCGTTTGGGTGCGATGTTGCTGTTAACGAGCATGTCGGGGATACGCTAGATGAGATGGTCAACTTTCTAAAAAATGCGATGGAAGCCTCTATTGATTTGCTTATCTCATCCGGCGCCGTGTCCATGGGGAGTTATGATTTTGTGAAGCCTGCACTTGAAGCCATAGGGGCTCGGATTGTTTTTCACAAGGTGAAACAGAAGCCAGGGAGACCACTGTTATTTGCAATACTGCCGAATGGTACCCTTTACTTTGGGTTGCCCGGTAACCCAGTGTCGACAGTGGTGAACTGCCGTTTTTACGTACACTATGCGCTGTCAGTTATGCAGCAGCAGAAACAAGAAGTGTCGATCAAGCTACCCCTCGAGGCGGGTATCGATAAACCTGAAGGGATTGCTGTGTTTCTGAAAGCCCGCTGCGTTCGTGCTCATCATGGAGCATCGGTCTGTGCTCTCGAAGGGCAAGAATCCTTCCAAACTCGACCATTGCTTGAGATGAATGGCTGGGTCGTCATGGGTGAACGTGAAGGCTCTGCGCAGTCTGGAGACATGGTTAATTTTTATCCCTTGAACCCTAACGGACTACCCGATATATTTTGACGGATATAACGGTTTGTGACATGCTTCAAAAATAATAAACATTAGTCGTTGTTCAAGGCGGGAGAGCGGTGGATAAATTTCTTATAGATCGTTTTGGGCGGAGTTTTCCATACTTGCGCCTTTCTGTAACTGACGTGTGTAACTTCAAATGTTCGTATTGTCTGCCCGACGGATATAAGGGCGATGCGGATGGCTTTTTGGGGGTGGACGAGATCCGTCGACTGATCGCTGGTTTCGCGGAGTTGGGCACACGGAAAGTGCGGCTCACAGGCGGAGAGCCGACGCTCCGGAAGGACTTCCTTGATATAGCAAGGGTGGTTTCTCAGACTCCTGGAATCGAGACTGTGGCGATGACAACGAATGGATATAAATTGCCTCAGAGGGCACAGAGCTTTTTCGATGCCGGTGTGAGTGCCATTAACGTCTCCATCGATGGATTGACACCAGAACGTTTTGAATTGATTACAGGAAAAAATCGATTTGAAGAAGTGATGGATGGATTAAATCTGTGTCAAGAGATTGGCTATTCTCCCGTTAAGGTTAACGCTGTTCTCCTGAAGGATCTTAATCATTCCGAGCTTGATGCGTTTATCCAATGGGCGTCAGGAGGCGTAAATCTGCGATTTATCGAACTCATGGAGACGGGTGAAAATCGGGCATATTTTGATAAGCACCACCTGTCAGGTGACGTGCTAGTAAAGAAACTTGTTGATAGTGGTTGGGTCGAAGCAGCCCGTGACGCTCTTGGGGGTCCTGCTAGGGTCTGGAAGCACCCCAACGAGGGAGGAAGCGTTGGCTTGATAGCACCGTATTCGAAAGATTTCTGCACGACCTGTAATCGGTTACGTGTGTCCGCGAAAGGGGGCTTACATCTTTGCCTGTTCGGTGACGGTGGACACGATCTCCGACCCCTCTTGCAACACGATTCGGACAAAGAAAACCTGAAAGAGACAGTGTGTGAGTTACTGGATCTAAAGGTTGCTGGTCACGGCCTACATGATCACGATACCGGGGCAACACCTCACTTCGCGTCTATAGGGGGCTAGGTTGCCTACAGCTGAGCTCGTCTCGAATTTTTCGATGATCGATGTGGGTGGTAAACGCCACACCACACGAAGGGCGGTCGCGGCAGGCACAATTTTTTTAGGCCCTAACGCCTTCGAAAAAGTACGCGATAAAACATTGCCCAAGGGCGATTGTTTTCCGATGGCCGAGATCGCGGGGGTAGGGGGTGCGAAGCAGTGCGCTACTCTGTTACCGATGTGTCATCCGTTGCCACTGGACCAGGTCCTAGTATCTTTCGAGCTTGATCACGAGACTCAGTCGGTTCGCGTTTTCTGTGAGGCGGCTGCACATGCGAAGACTGGTGTCGAAATGGAGGCGCTGGCTGGAGCAAACGCGGCACTTCTCTGCATCTGGGATTTGTGCAAGGGCACCGATCCAGTGCTTCGAATAAGTGGGCTGGAGCTCCTTACCAAGACTGGGGGTAAGTCAGGGGTCTGGATCAATCCAGACGCAACAATTCCTCGGTGGATCCTCGATCGGCTGCCATCCCAGACGCCACTGGCGGATCGAAAAATCGCAGTTTTAGTCATGAGCGACCGCGCATCTGATGGTACTTATGAAGATGAATCTGGGCAGTATCTGGTTGATGCATTGTCTAGCGAAGGGGCCGACGTCTGTGCCTATCAGGTGATCCCAGACGACTATGAATTGATCCAAAAGACGGTAATGGACGTATCAGAAACCCATGATCCTCACGTCATTCTCTGCACCGGTGGTACGGGTCCCGGACCACGTGACGTGACACCGCTGGCTTTGGCTGAACACTTTAATCCCGAGCTACCGGGTTTGGGTGAGTGGTTGCGGTCAGAAAGTGCGATCTATACAAAGACCGCTTGGTTATCGCGGATGGGCGGAGGCCTCATCGGTCGTGCGCTGGTGATCACGCTTCCGGGTAGTTTACAGGCCGTCAAGGAATGTTTCGGTATCTTCATCGAAGGTCTTCCGAAAGCGATCATGATGATAGAAAAGCAGGGTCGGAAAGGGCGCCTGTGATTACGGTCAGCGTGCAATGCCTCGGTGTTTTTCGTGAGCTAGGGGATGACTTCGACGTTGATGTTGAGTCTAGGTCAGTTCTAGCGATTCGTAATGCAGTCTCCGCGCACCTGGTAAAGTTGAACCGTCCAGACCTGGATCGAGTCCTACGGCGATCCATATTTGCTGAGGGTGATGAGCTTTTGAAGGATCACATCGTGATCGAAGGCTCAACAGTGAGCCTGCTACCCCCAGTCGCCGGTGGTTGAGATGGACCTATTCTCTGAGATTAACGAAGACCGTTGGAAATGCGGGTTGACAGATGGTCCGTGTCAGACAGCAGGGCTTGACGTACTCGTGACAGACCCGGCCCATGGAGCAGTGGCTCAGTTCTTCGGGGTCGTGAGGAACCACAACGACGGCCTAGCCGCGGCCGCTGTGGATTATGATGTGCATCCTGAGCTTGCATCAAAAGCCCTCGCTGAGTTGTGTCGTGATATCTGCGCGAAGTACCCTGTCAGGCTAGTTATCTTTCATTCTCGAGGGCTCGTCCGAGTGGGTGAGGCGAGTGTCGTGATCGCTGCAAGCAGTGCGCACAGGAAGGACGCCTTGGGCGCGGTCTCAGACGCGATTGATCAACTGAAGGTTCGGGTTCCAATTTGGAAAAAAGAGATAGGCCTAGATGACGAGCAACGTTGGCTTGATGGGCACTCTTTGAGGGAGGAACAATAGTGAGTGAGCTGTCGAATGGATGCCGTGACATTTGAGATAGACGCCCAACTAAAGCAGACCAGTTATCCGATAATTTCACTATCGGTCTGTGACCTAAGGCTCGTTGATGATCAACGCTGGCCGTGGTTGTTAATTATCCCGAGGGTACCGCATACCGTAGAACTTATCGACTTAAGTCCTGAACTTCGGTCCGGGGTCTGGCTAGAAATCGATCACGTGGCGAGAGTCATGCGCGATCAATTCTCACCGTACAAACTTAACATCGCAGCGCTTGGAAACCAGGTAAGGCAGCTGCACATTCACAGCATCGCTCGGTTCCCAGAGGATGCAGCATGGCCAAATCCTGTCTGGGGCGTTGGTGATCCAGAGCCATATGACGCGACCCTACTCAACACCCGCCTCGGTGCTCTAAGGGACGGATTCGCTTAGCTCACCGATACTTTCTGCCTCTTTGCTCGAATTCGTAGCCACAAGTGGCCACATATTTGTGGGAATTTAATCAATCCTTGTAAGGTCGGGGAGGCTCGCCGGTGTACAGTTGCCGAGGCCGACCGATTTTATAAGACTCAGAGCTCATCTCGTCCCAATGAGACAT
>PAWX01000066.1 GCA_002714245.1 Gammaproteobacteria bacterium
CCTATTTCCACCGCCATTGGTGTCATGGGTATGTTGGGCCTGACCGCCTACGCGGGTTTGGTGGTGCAGTGTGAGCCGAAACCCGGCGACACACTGGTGGTGTCGGCGGCGTCTGGCGGTGTTGGACAAGTGGTATGCCAACTTGGCCGACTTTACGGTTGTCGGGTCGTGGCCATCGCCGGATCGGACGAGAAGCTTGAATATCTCAAAACGCTGGGCGTCGATGCTGCAGTATCGCATCGCTCGCCCGGTTTCGCTGAAGAACTTCGGCAAGCGTGCCCTGATGGCTGCGACATCTACTTCGAAAACGTTGGGGGTGCGGTATTCGATGGAGTTTTGCCGCTGCTGAATGTCCATTCCCGCATCAGTCTCTGTGGTCTTATCTCCCAATATGGCAACACAGACGACCAAGATCCCCGTAGTCTGTGGCGTACCCATGGCAACGCTGTATTCGAGCGCAATCGCGTTGCCATACACGATCTTTTTGTCGGTAATTTCGTCGCTGAACATCAGGATCGATTCTTGGAAGAAATGGGCGGCTATCTGCGCGCCGGAGATGTTCGCTACTTAGAAGACAAACGACCTGGGTTGGAAAACACGCCCGAGGTATTTGCTCAGATGTTGCGCGGCGAGAATTTTGGCAAAACACTAATGGCGGTTGCCCAAGACCCCACTGTAAATAACTGATGCAGGCGACAGACTATAGCGGGATGGGTTAGTTTCAGGCCCCTAGATCGCGGGAAGTGCAGCGGGGTAGAAGATGGCAGAACTTGATGCTTCGAAAGAGGGTTTTTGGCGTACTCGATATTCGATCATCGCCATGTGCTTTGCAGCGACATTTGTTTGCTATATCGATCGGGTCAATATTTCTGTGGCCATCATTCCAATGGCCCAGGACTACGGCTGGAATCTAGAAACTCAGGGCTACATTCTATCGTCGTTCTATATCGGCTATTTGATGATGCAAATCGGCGGCGGCCGACTGGCGGATACTTATGGCGGCAAAATTGTCCTCGGTATGGGCGTATTGATTTGGTCGCTGTTCACATTGATCACACCTTTGGCTGCTATGGGCGGCCTGATGATGCTCTATCTTGCCAGAATCGGTATGGGCTTGGGCGAGGCCGTAACCTTCCCCTCGGTATACAGCTTGGTGACGCGCTGGTTTCCTGCAGGTGAGACCGCGAAAGCCATCGCATTTAACGCCAGCGCCATTCCGATCGGCACGGTCTTTGCCCTAGTCGTTACCCCAATCATCGTGACGTACCTTGGGTGGGAATGGGCGTTTTATCTCTTCGGTCTGGTTGGCGTGCTGTGGTTTGCCGCTTGGCAGTACATTGTCAGCACGCGACCCAAAGATCATCCGAGGATTTCCGCGGCCGAACTCGACTTTATCCAATCAAATGCGCGAATTAGCGAGGTCGCAGAAGATCAAGCAACGCCGCCTATTTTGGAATTTCTCAAAAGTAAGGCGGTGTGGGCTATTTTGATCGCGCACTTTTGCAACAACTGGACGCTGTACGTCATCTTGTCCTGGCTACCTAAGTACGTGAACGAGGGTCTCGGCGTGCCCTTTGGCGATATTGGCTACATTGCCATGCTGCCGCATATCACTTCGTTTCTGTGTCTAAACGTTGCAGGCAATATCGCCGATCGCATGATCGTTAGCGGCATGAGCATCACCAAAGTACGCAAGATCATGCAAACCATCGCGTTTGGTGGTTTAGCGATCTGTCTGTTCTTGGTCACGACAGTTGATACGGTATGGGCTGCAATCGGCATCCTGTGCCTAGGCAAGCTATTTGGTGCAGCAGGTATCGGCGGTTTCAACGTCAATCATATGGACGTTGCGCCTCGTCATGCGGGCACGCTCATGGGTATTACCAACACCGCTGGCACCGTACCCGGCATTGTCGGCGTGGCGGTCACTGGCCTGATCCTCGAGTACACGGGTTCTTGGGATCTGGTGTTTCAGGTGACCGCAGGCGTAACCCTGTTCGGTATGGTCTTTTATTTGTTATTCGCCAGTGGCGAAAAAGAATTCGACTGATACTTCAGGAGTCACATAGCGCTGTGTTGAATTTGCTAGAGGGGATCAAGGTGGTGGACTTCACCACTATCGTATTAGGTCCCTATGCCAGCCAATTTCTTGGCGACTTTGGTGCTGATGTCATCAAGGTTGAGCCCCTCGAGGGCGATGGGTTTCGCGCAGCGCGACCTGGACCGAGTGCGGACATCGGCGCGGGGTTTGCCAACTTCAATCGCAACAAGCGCAGTATCGCCATTGACTTAAAGCATAGTGCGGGCAAAGACGTGGTAACCCGACTGGTTGCAGACGCAGATGTTGTCGTTCATAACATGCGCGGCAAGTCGGCCTTTGCATTGGGTATCGCTCACGAACAACTGCAGCTCATTCAACCCAACCTCGTGTATTGCTGGTCGCCCGGCTTCGGCAGCGACGGTCCTGACGCCGATAGCCCAGCTTACGACGACATCATTCAAGCCCGCTCTGGGCTCGCGGCCCTCAACGCAGACACAAACGGTGCACCCCAGTTCGTGCGCAGCATACTCTGCGACAAAGTCGTCGGCCTGCATTTGGCCCTAGCTGTTGCGGCGGCGTTGGTGCGTCGTGAGCGCACCGGCGAGGGACAGAGAATTGAAGTGCCGATGCTAGAGGCCATGGCGAGTTTTAACTTGGCTGAACATCTAGCTGGCCAGACCATGTCGCCGGCTCAAGGTGACGTTGGCTATCAGCGACTGTTGTCCAGCAACCGACGACCTTATGCGACGGCTGATGGCTACATGGCGATCATGCCCTACAGTACTAAGCAGTGGATCAACTTTTTGCTATTGGTGGGTGAATCAGAATTGGCCGATGAGGGTTGGGTTAGTGATGGCGCCGAACGTTCAAATCGCATCGATGAACTCTACGCTTTGATTGCCAGGGTGGCAGTTAATCGAACCAACGAGCAATGGTTGATTGAGCTCAGCCGAGTTGATGTGCCTTGCGCCGTGGTTAATGAGCTCTCCCAAGTGATTGCCGATCCGCAGCTTGCGTCGAGGGGCTTGCTAGGCACGTTTGACGACGGCGACTTGGGTGTCTTGCACTATCTCAAGCCTGCATTTGTCTCCGCCCCAATGAGCGAAGTCGAGCCTAAGCGTGCCCCTCATATCGGGGAACATAGTCGAGAAATTATGAGAGAACTTGGCATGACCAAGGGCGACATACAGTCACTCATCGACCAGCATATTGTGGGTGATCGTGTTGGTGAAGACTAAGCATTTTTGAGATACCAGCGTGTGCCGCAAATGTTGACCTGATCATCGCTTATATAGGCTTTGCGGGCCTTAGCTTCGCGGAGAATATGCTCCCGGTCCGCCACGGCGATATCGATCCCTCCCAGACCGGGTCCACGCCCGTCGGTGACCGCGACAAAACGCAGTACGACGTTATTAAAGGCGATGGTTGGATTGCTATCAGCATCATGCTCAATGGGCAAATCGGTGCATCTGCCCCATAAATCTGCCAACGCCTCTGGTTCATCGCCCTGTAGCTCCACCCCGATGAAGTCGAGCGTGACGTCCTGCTTAACCTGATGCTCCCAGCCGGTACCGCCTACAGGATTCCAGCGTCCGTTGAAGTCTTCTTCGGCATCGTATTCCAGCTCGAGAAAGGCTGCCTTTAAATCACCTGGGTGCAGCTGGGTGAGCGTCCATTGATCGCTCGTGTGCTCGTGGGCGACGCGCACGCCGTTGTCCAGCGCGCACTGACGCAGGCGTTGATGCTCTGGCAGCGTATCTATTTGGGTGATCACCATGTAACCACCGTCGCCACTGCGTCGATCCAGATAGCGACCGCCCGCCGTGTTTTCTTGAATTGGGGCGACTACCTCGAGGAAATTGCGGCCGATGGGCATGAGGTTATTTTCAAGGCCAAATTTGCCTACACCCGGATCTACGTAGCAGCTGTTGATGCCCAGAATGCTGCGCAGATCATCGATGACTGACTCAAGTTCATGGGCAACCAAGCAAATTTGTCGTAACTGAATGGTCATCGTTATTCTCCCGGTCGTCTTTTTAGCGAATCTATTGCTGACAATCCCTGCTTAGTTCGAGCCAAAGCTCTTTTGGCGCGTAGGTAGTGGCGCAAAATCGCCCTCACGTTTTTCCGCATTGGCCATCATGGCTTCCTGCATTTCCTGACTTTGGAGGAATGATGCGTTCCAAATCGCGATGTAATCCAACGTATCAGCCGTGGTGTGATCCTTGGAGTAGTTGATCAAATGCTTGCAGCCATAAACTGCTAACGGTGCTTTTGAAGCAATTTCTGCGGCAATGGTCATGACCCCTGCGAGCATTTCTTCGTGATTGGCAAAGACGCGATTGACCAAACCCGTGCTCAACGCTTCGTCGGCTGGCATACGTCGTCCGGTGTAGGCGAGTTCGCGCACTAGACCTTCGGGCATTTGCTGTACCAGTCGCGGAAAGGTACCCACGTCGGCGGTCATGCCGATGTTGATCTCAAAAATTGTAAAGAAGGCGTCTTGGGTGCAGTAACGCATATCGCATGCAGTCACCATATCGAGCCCGCCGCCAACGCAGCCGCCTTGAATTGCCGCCAAAACGGGAATCCGACAGGCTTCCAGCGCATTGAATGCATCCTGCGTTTTCCGTGCGCTGTCATAAAACGCTGCACCGTGACGGATACGTTCGCGCTTGGTTTCTTCCTTGCTCAAGTGGTCCTTGGGCGCGAATGCGTTGAGATCCATGCCGGCGGTAAATACCGGGCCGCTGGAAGAAATGACAATAGCGCGGGCTAGAGAGTTGCTGTCAATGTCGCGCACGACCTTTGGGAGATCCTCCCAAAACGACGGGATCATGCTGTTGCGCTTTTCTGGGCGATTCAAACAAATATGGGCAATGTTGTTCTCAATACTTAGATCGAAAGTCTCGAAATTCTGGTTCTTCTGCTCACTCATAGCGCGCCCCAATCCATGGCATGTTGATTGCGCCTGAGTATAAGCGCAGTTGGCCGCCGGGGTCAGCCGCAAATGTTTCGCCGCGCAGGTCGCATGCGTGACCGAAGGCAGCGACTAAACTAGCCAAAGAATAGCTGGTTCAGATAGCGGCCTGGTGCAAGTGTGAATCCGCCTGCGACCAAAATGCCGCCAAAATAGACCCCGGCCATAGAAAATTTGTGGCTGACTACGTCGTGTTTTCTGGCCGCATAGTAGGCCCGAGGTATCGAGACGATTACCAACGAAGAAAGCATATGAATCCACCCAAAATGGCCTATGAACCGCGGGCCAACCGTAGCGGGAATAAACAGGCTAGCCAGCGCGGTAATGAGCATTAGGATCATATAAATCTTGCCGAACAGCCGATGGGTAGCTGTGCCTTTGGCCCAAAATATCAGGTAAGTGCCTAGCATTGCGGCGGGAGCGACGGTGGCAAGGTGCAAGGTCACATTGTTGTGAGCATGGGAGGGCACTGCAAAAAATGATCCGAATAACTCTAGGGAGTTTTTTGCACCTTGCAATTAACACAACGAAAGGGGTCACCTCTGGGCTTTGCATTTTTGAAGCAATTGTTAAGCTCATTACAACTTAACTGATCGAGAGAGCAATCATGGAATCGAATATTGATACGGGCACTGAGGACTTACTCGCGAACCTAGACGAAGGCGTTCTAACGTTGACGCTCAACCGTCCGCAAGCGCGTAACGCCATGAGTGGAGAGATGACCGCAGCACTCGCGCAGCAGTTGGCAGATGCTGAACTCAACACCAAGGTACGCTGTGTTGTGCTCACTGGTGCAGGTAAGGGGTTTTGTGCAGGTGGTGACGTTAAGGGTATGGCTGCCAGCGGTGACGGGACTGTCGGTGACAACACCATCGACGGCGCTATTCATCGGCAGCGCGTGAACCAGCGTGCTACGGCTGGCAAGCTCTACAGCATGCCAAAGCCTACCATCGCTGCACTGCCTGGAGCGGCTGCTGGCGCCGGACTTTCATTGGCGCTGGCTTGTGACATGCGCGTGATGGCGAGCAATGCCATTATGACCACGGCCTTTGCACGAGTCGGTTTCTCTGGCGACTACGGTGGCACATTCTTTATGTCTCAACTGATCGGCACAGCGAAGGCTCGGCAGCTGTACTTTATGTCGGAACGGGTGAGTGCCGAAGAGGCGCTGAGTTTGGGACTGACAAATTGGGTTTGCGAGCCCGACGAGTTGGCAGCGAAAACCCAAGAAATCGCAGCGCAGCTGGCCGTTGGCCCAGCAGTAGCCTATCGCTACATGAAGGAAAACTTCGCCCGGGCCATGTCCTCTGGTGACGTAGACGACTGCCTCGATTTAGAAGCCACCCACCATGTGCACTGTGGTCAGACCCAAGACCACAAGAATGCGACCAAGGCCTTTGTCGAGAAGCGTGAACCAACGTTTACTGGTCGATAACGGACGACTTCTTCGGGCTGGCAGACTGTGCCGGCTCGAGTCTTCTCGGCTTTTTTCTTTGGCGCGCTTGCAGTTCATTTCTCGAGCAAAAAATCCAAGAATGCTTGCGCTCTTTCGGGCTGGGCACCATTTCTTAGGAGCACGACGCCCTGCTCGATGGGCTGGTGCATGCGCTCATCAATGATCCAGTACTGATTGCTTGGTACTTGTTGCTCGCGCACCTGAGATAGGGCGACGAACCCTGCGTCGGCGTTGCCTGTTATGACCATGGCAAAGACTTGGCCGACGTTTTCCGCGGTGACCAAGGTCCTAGCAGTCGGCGGTTGCCAGTTCAAATGCTGTAGTGTCTCTTTGGCCGCTAGCCCATAAGGCGCGAGTTGGGGATTCGCCACGCAAAGACGAACAACCTGCTCAAGCTGCTGACCCAGTCCTCTGCGTGTGTTGTGTTTGGGGTGCCAGAGCACTAGGCGGCCGGTGGTGTAGATTTGGCTCGGACCTAGGGCGACGCCGCTAGCCGCGAGCCTTTTCGGTCGATCAACGTCTGCGGCGAAAAACAGATCGAATGGCGCGCCGCTTTGAATTTGCGCAAAGAGTTTACCGGTGGAGCCAATGCTCACACTGATTGTCCTGGTATCCCCTGTGTTTGCTTGGTAGCGAGCCACCGACTTGTTTAGCTCGTTGGCGTAATTGCTGGCAACCGCGATACGCAAAGGAGGGTCAGCTAAAAGAACGCTATGGCCGACCAGTAAAACGCTAAGCAACAGTAATCGGGTGATCATGAGTTGTCCGAATCGACTCGTCATTATGGAACGATCGGTTATCATGTCTTAAGAGCGAGGCCGAGGGGAATCCAATTGCTCAACACAGCATTTTTTCTTCGCTGAGCAAGCACGGGTCGGCGTTTGAAAACTCGGCTGTTTGTGCTCCTTTTTCTGTGTTTTATGTAGCCAGTTGAACGACGTAAGGAATGATCTCCATGAGCGATCAGAACGAAAATCAAGCACCAGCAGAGCAAACAGGCACCGTGAAGTCGGAACCTACCGCGCGTTCCATGCGGACGGTTGCCATGACTGCACTGGGCGGCACCAGTATCGAGTGGTATGACTTTTTTATTTACGGTACAGCAGCGGCGCTGGTTTTTCCCACACTCTTCTTCGCCGAGGATATGCCGCGTTATGTAAGCCTCCTCGCCTCGTTTAGCACCTTCGCCGTGGGTTTTTTAGCTCGTCCGGTCGGTGGCGTGGTGTTCGGTCATTTTGGTGACCGAGTCGGACGTAAGGCCGCACTGGTCACCGCACTGATGATGATGGGTGTCGCCACGACGTTGATTGGATTGCTACCCGGCTACGCTGACATCGGGCCGCTGGCGCCACTGTTGCTGATATTTTTGCGCTTTGTGCAGGGTTTAGCTGTGGGTGGTCAGTGGGGCGGTGCAATGTTGTTGGTGACTGAGAACGCGCCCTCAAATCAGCGCGGATTTTATGGCGCGTTTGCGCAGGTAGGTGCACCGGCTGGCCTAGTACTGGCGAATCTCGCCTTCCTGGCGGTAAGTGGTAGCTTGTCCGATGAGGCCTTTATGGATTGGGGTTGGCGCGTACCCTTTATCTCAAGCGTCCTACTCATTGGTTTGAGTCTTTACGTGCAGCTAAAACTTGAAGACACTGAGGCATTCAAGGAGCTTGCGGGAGCGTCAGAGCCTGCGGCAGCGAAACCACGCTCGCCAGTCGTGCAGGCGCTCAAAACCTATCCTCGTGAAATTGGTTTGGCCGCGGGATCGTTCTTGGGCGTGCAGGTGACGTTTTATATCTGCGTGGCATGGATTATTTCCTACGGCAACGACCCTGAAGGGTTGAATATTGCCCGTTCCGACATGCTGACCGCAGTGCTGATCAGCACGATGTTTGCGATACCGGCGAACTTTATTTTCGGTGCTTGGTCAGATCGTCATGGACGTCGCGGCATCTATAAGTTGGGGGCAATTTTGACCGGCTTATGGGCTTTCGCCATGTTCGCACTGATCGACACCGGTGATTGGTTGCTGATTACCTTCGCTCTGTCTGTCGCCCACATATTGGTCTCTATGATGTATGGCCCTCAGGCTGCGCTGCTTGCAGAACTCTTTAGTACCGAAGTCCGGTACTCCGGGGCTTCGCTTGGTTATCAGTTAGGGGCAATCTTAGGCGGTGGTTTTGCACCCATCATCGCAACCAGTTTGCTCGTCTTCGCCGGCAGCTCGATGTGGGTTGCGGGCTATATTGCATTAGCCAATATATTAACGTGGCTTTCAATCAATGCTTTGAAAGAAAACCATGTAAAAGACTTGGAATCTGTTGCCTAGGGTTTAGCGGGCGCGGAGTTAAGGCGCTCCAAAGGCTTTTTCTAGAGCAGTAGTTTTAGTTATCGATATGCCAAAAAGCCTTGGCTGATGGCCTCTTGTCCCTGGGCATTCAGGACACGATAACCTATGCAGTCGTCGACTGGATGACCGATCTCAAGCTGAATTTCGCTTGGCATAAACACCATAGCGGCGAAGCGTCCGCCGAGCCGTGTGACTCGATCTGGCTCTCCACCCACACAGTGATCAACTAGGGCGCTGATCGCCAACGCCAGTGTCGCGGTGCCGTGCAAAATGATGTCGGGTAAGCCTGCCGCGAGGGCAACTGCTTTGTCGGTGTGAATGGGATTCCAAATATGTGCGCACTCGCTGTAGCTGTGAGCCAGCCCGCCATCAACTATGACCGTGACGGTTTTTGCTAATTCAAATGCGGTGGCTTGGGAAGGCAGCGTCGGCGTCATCATGGCGAGTGTGGCGCCGTTGCGCGTGACCTCGACCCCCCGATAAATGCTTGTTTGGTAGGTTTGGCAAACTAACTCATTTTGCTGATCCCAAGTATCCAAGCGCATTACCGACGCAGCACCGGGCCGCATGCTCTGAACGTCCACAACTGTGGCTTTAGTGCGCAGTGTCTCGCCGGCGCTTATGGGTCTGTAGATATGCAGATCGTGGGCGGCGTGTACGCCCTTGGCGGATTCGGTGTCGGTGAGACTACGGCTACCGGCCAGCTGACGGGTCTCGAGTATGGAAGGCCACTCGAGGCAGACGGGAAATACTGGGTGTCCGGCAATCGCTTTGGTGGTGTCCATATAGTGAGTATTCAGATCGCCGAGGCTGGCGGCATAGGCCATCAGCCAGCGCGCATCTACTTGATGTTCAACTGTCTGGGTTTGCATACCAATGATGTCGGTGCTTAACGGCATGAGTCTGCTCCTGCGTTTCTGCGCAAAAGTGTACCGCGATGTTTGATCGGTTTTGCACCGGCAAAATCGACCGGGATGTGGTTAAGTTACAGCTGAAGTTTATTGGGGAGTTCTAATGCGCGTGAGACAGATGGCCGCGCCCTTGGGGGCGGTTGTAGAACATTTGGATGTGCGCACCATCGGTGCAGAAACGGCAAAAGAGTTGAACCAACTTTTTTGTGAGCATCACGTGCTGGTTTTTCCTCGGCAAGCGCTAACGCCTGACGAGCAAATTGCTTTTGCCGAGTATTGGGGAGAACTCATACCGTTTCCCTATGGCAGCCTGCCTGGCTACCCCAACCTTATTGAGCTGCGAAACCGCGGTAAGTCGCGGGATGTAAATCAGCATTGGCACTCGGACATGAGCTACGACCCGGCGCCGCCTAAGCTCACCATGCTGTACGCACTGGAAGCCCCAGCCATTGGCGGTGAAACGGCCTTTGCCAATCAAATTTTGGCCTATAAAGAACTCAGTGTTGGCATGAAAGCTCTGGTGGATTCGTTGATAGCGAAGCATTCGGCGAAAGACCTTGCGCGGCTGTACGGGGAAGACCCTGATCAGGCGTCTGAAGCCGATCACCCCGTAGTGCGCACCCACGATGAGAGCGGTGAACGGGCGCTTTACGTGTGCCGTGCTTTTACCCGGCAGTTTCGCGACTGGTCGCGACAAGAGAGCAAAGTGTTGCTGGATTATCTGTATGAGCATTGCGTGCGTCCGGAATATCAAGCGCGTCATCAATGGCAAGCTGGGGATTTAGTGATGTGGGATAACCGGTGCCTACTTCATTATGCGGTACACGACCACGGCGATAATCACCGTCTAATCCATCGCCTTCAGGTTCGCGGGGTAGCACCAGTATGAGCATTGATTATGCCAACGCACTCAGCCGTCACACAGAGGCAGTGCTATCGGATGAGCGGGCTTTTGCCGATATGTGGCTCCGACAAGTCGCCCCGCTTTCCTCGCGAGTAGCTCAGGCGGTGCAAGGTGGGTTGCTGGCAGATCGGCTAGCTTGGGTGTTTGTGGCAGGGTATCAGAGCGCGTTACGACACACGTTTGCGCAGTTGCCCGCTGGCAGCATGGCCGCATTCGCGGTATCTGAAGACCGCAAGGGAGAGCCTCCATTGCCCGGCGTTACCGCCACAGTACTCAACAAGGAAACTAAGGTCAGCGGATACAAAACGTGGGTGGCTTGCTGTGCAACGCTATCGCATCTCATCATCAAGTCTGATCGTGGAGATAAGGCCAACTACTATTGCCTCGAGCGCAGCAGTCAAGGACTGACGCTCACTCCCAAGTATGGAGCGTTTCTGGCCGAGATGAGTCAAGGCGTAGCACAGCTGAACCAGGTCGCCGTCGCGACACCCTTAGACGCTACTCAGGTCAGCCACTTTGGTACACGTGAGACGCTGTATATTTATATGGCGTTTTGCGCATGGGCAGGCAAGTTCTCTGAGAGTGCAGAAACTTGTGAGGCGTTGATCCATCGACTGGCGCGGCTTATTGAGCAACCTCCCAAAGATGAAGCGGGGCTTGTCGAGCTCAAGTCGGTAGATCAAGCGGTGCAGAAGCTGCGCGAGTCGATTCCCACCACTGCAGCAGCCAACTACGAACAAGATCAGCGCCTCATTGCCATGTATTCGTCGGGCATTCAAAAACGCGATCTTCTATAACTTCTCAGGAAACGACCGAGCCACCATCACAAGTAATTACATCGCCGACAGTAAAGCCGCAGGCACGAGAGCTAAGGAATATGGCCAGCCCGGCAATATCTTCCGGGCTGCCGACGCGGCCTCGAGGGTTACTTTTTCCCACTGCGTCCCAGTCGGTGTTCTCGGTATCACCGCCGGCGCCGACGCCTGCGCTGAGCATGTAAGTGGGGAAGGGTCCTGGCGCGATACCATTGACGATAATGTTGCGCTTGATCAGGTGTGCCGCCAGCACGCGGGTGAGGTGGTGTACGGCGGCCTTTGAGGGGCCATAAGAAAAATTGTCGAAGATCGGTGTCTTTATTCCATCTATAGAGCCTACGTTAATGACATGTGAGGGGGTGTCATGTGCGGCATTTTGTTCCAGCAGCGGCAGCAGCTTCTGGGTTAAGAAAAAGACGCCCTTCACATTAGTGTCCATGACTTTGTCCCAGCCCACTTCAGGGAATTCCTCTAGCGGTGCGCCCCAAGCAACGCCGGCATTATTCACCAGAATATCGACGTGAGATTCATCGCTGGATAGCTCGCTGACAAACCCTTCGATGCCTTCTAGGGTTGCCATGTCGGCTGGTATCGAGATGCATTCTCCTCCCCAAGTTTCGGCTAATCGCTGGGCGGTTGCATCGCAAACCGCTGCTTTGCGCGAGGTGATGTAAACCTTGGCGCCGTTGGCCAGATAGCCCGCGGCAATCATTTCGCCGATCCCCCGCGAGCCGCCGGTGACCACGACAACCTTGCCATCGACTGAGAATAAATTTTTCATTATGCGATTCCTTGAACAAGTGTTTTTGATTGCTTATCGAACTGTCGTTGATGTTCGGGTGTTACGTCGGTTCGCCAACGATTTTTATCATTTCATCGCGGCTGGCGCTGCGCTGAATGCGCGCGGCGGCATTCCTTTTGCGACCGCGCAGCATATAGCGAAACACGGTATTTCTGATGCGCTTGTCTTTTAAGAAGTTGCCGGGTTTTTCAACCAGATTTACGGTCCGCATGATGCCTCGGTGTACGTGTAGCTGGTACTTGGCCGCCGCTACCAAGGCATCGCCAAAGGCCAGAGCAAACCAATGTTTGATCGATTTAGCCTTATCTAAACTGCGTCCTTCACGAGCAGCAGCGGCTTTCTTAATGCCGTTTTTGTCTTCATTGAGACTGGCATTAAAGATGGGTCGGATTTCTTCTTCGGTTTTGGCTTTGAAAGCAAGTGCTCGCTGCCAAGGATCTGACTCACTGCTGAGTACTTCGCTGAGTAAGTGGGCATGCAGGGTGCCCGTGCTGCAGCCGCGTCCATAGAGCGGATTGGTGCGAGCTGCGGCGTCGCCAACGGCGAAGTAGTTCAACAATTTGGGACTTTCATCGCTTGGAATGTAGTCCCGCCAAACCGCGTGGATTTCGCCAATACCAAAGGGCGCCGTGGTGGGCGTGGCGGCCGCGGGGTTCATCCAAGGCACGAGCCCGGGAATGTTCATGCAAATCTGGTTGAACTTGTCTCCGTCTTTCACCGCTTCACGTAGTTCCGTTTCGTCATTAGGCAGACATACGATGATGGCGAAATGACCGTTATCACCGGGGAAAACGCCGTATTTCAAATAACCCAGATCACCAGCAGATGGGTTCTCGCTGTCGCGTTTCGGCTCGCTAACGCCCTCATTCAAGGCGTAGTGTCGGGTGTAATAGACAATCTCTGCATCGTCGCGCTGTTCGACAATTTCCGCACCTTTGTGCTGCAGCCACTGATAGAACTTATCTGCTCTGCCGGATGCGTTGATGATGATGTCTGCGCTGTGGGTCGACTTAGTATTTTGATTGTGTCGGTCAGTTAACTCCAAGCCTGTGACGGTGAGAGTTGGTCCGCCTTGCGCCGACTGTGCTTCCTCGACGATGACATCGGTAACATAGGTCTGGCTTTGAATACGCAGGTTAGATTCGCGGGCAACGTAGTGGCGTAGCACAGTTTCAATCGTTGCTCGCCGACATAGCAGCATCCATAGTTTTTCATCGCCGGACTCGGGCTGATATTGGTCGGTCAGATGATCTGGCACCATGTCTTCAAAAGTCAGTTTGCGCGCTCCAGCTGCCAGCAACTCGTCCAACAGGTCTGGATAATTCTCGCCCAGCACGCTGCACATCAAGCCAAGGAATGCATGAGGGTGGCGAAATTGTGCAGCTCCGCGGCGCTGCCAAGAGAAAAAGGCCTCCTCCGCATTGCCTTCTGGTGGCGGCACGTCGCGCTCAAACAGCGTGACGTCAAAACCTTTGCGCGCGAGCGAAAGGCCAGTAAAGAGGCCACAGATGCCGGCGCCTACAACAGCGATGGACTGCTTCATGATTTTGCTCTTATTTTCTTAACCGACGAACGTTAGCAAAGCCTGTGGCTTTGAGGAAATGGGAAGGGCGCTTGAGGCGCCGGATTTCTGTTATAACAGCGGTCTGAAATTTAAGCACTAAGGGTGAGGGACGGGGATGTTAGAAGCGGTTCAATTGGGTAAAAGCGGTCTTCGCGTGTCTGAGCTTTGCCTTGGCACCATGAACTTTGGTATTCCCGGTCGTGGGCACCAAGGCGACTGGACGTTGACGCTGGATGAGGCGAGGCCCATCGTTAAAGCAGCCATAGACCATGGTCTTTTTTATTTTGACTGCGCCGATATCTATGGTTTGGGGGCCTCTGAAGAAGTTGTCGGGGCGCTGCTAAAGGAGCTGCTGCCTCGCGATGAGTACGTACTGGCGACCAAAATCGCCATGCCCATGGGCCGCGGCGCCAACCAAGGTGGGCTGTCACGCAAGCATGTGCGTGAAGGCATTGACGCCTGTCTGCAGCGCACAGGCCATGATTATATCGATCACTTGGTTATCCACCGCCACCCACACGGTGTTCCGGTTTCTGCGCACACGCCCATCGAAGAAACTTTGGAAGCGCTTCACGATGCTGTGAAGGCCGGCAAGGTGCTGTATCTCGGCGGCTCTTCGATGTTTGCTTGGCAGTTTGCCGAGCTGCAGCTCACCGCAAAGATGAACAACTGGACGCCGTTTGTGTCGATGCAGAATCACCATAACTTGGTATACCGAGAGGAAGAGCGCGAAATGAATCCTTTCTGTGCCAGCACTGGGGTTGCGCTTACACCTTGGTCACCGTTGGCGCGTGGCATTTTAGCGGGGTCCTACCAGGGTGGGTTTGGCGGCGGCAGTACCAATCGATCACAAGGGCAGGACCGCAAGCGCACAGAAAGTCTTTATCATGGCGATCATGTATTCCCAATCGCTGAGCGCGTGATCGAGACCGCGACCAAGTATGAGTGCTCGCCTGCGCAAATTGCCGTTGCTTGGCTTATGAGCAAGCCTGAAGTGACGTCGCCCATTGTTGGTGTATCTAAGGTTAGCCAATTGGATGATCTGGTGGCGGCAACGGCCATTGAGCTCGCTAGCGACGACGTGGTCTATTTGGAAGAACTCTATCGGCCTGTGGAAAATTTATTGTCCATTGGCTCCAGCTAGGTGTAGTTACAAAACGATATGGGGGAGGTTATGCAGATTGAGCCTATACAAATGACCCAGACGACGGCTTTTGGCGCGACCGTTTCTGGGGTGGATTTGAATCGCTTGGGCGATGATGAGTGGGCTGTCATCGAGGCAGCTTGGTATAAGCATGCGGTGCTGGTGTTTCCGAACCAGCACATAGAAGAGGCAGCCCATGTCGCGTTGGGGGAGCGCATCGGTGAGCTGGAAGAGTTTGTTGCGGATCGAAAGTCAGTGCCGATCAGTAATCGCAAGTTAGACGGTAGCGCGGTTGATCCAAATAGCGATCAGTTTCAGATTTTGAAAGGCAATGAAGGCTGGCATACCGACAGCACTTATATGCCACTATCTGCCCGGGCCTCGATCTTGGCTGCTCAGGTGGTGCCAGCACAGGGCGGCCAAACCGAGTGGGCGGATATGCGCGCCGCCTATGATGCCCTTGATGATGAAATTCGGGAGCAAATCGCTGACCTAGCTGCCTATCATTCGTTGTTCTACAGTCAGGCCAAGGTCGGGCACAAACCCTCCGTGGGGGCTTCTTACGGCTTAGGCGACCAAGAAATCCCCTTGCGGCCGCTGGTCAAAGTGCACCCGATAACCCAACGTCCTGCCCTGTTTATTGGACGCCACGCCCATGGCATTCCGGGGCTGTCGGAGGCTGAATCTGAGGCGCTGCTTGAGCGCTTGACGACTTTTGCCTGTCAGTCGCCTAGGGTATTTGCCCATGCATGGGAACCTGGCGATGTTGCGATGTGGGATAACCGCTGTGTGCTGCATCGCGCTCGACCTTACGACTATGCCAAGCCTCGCGTCATGCGGCATGTCCGAGTTGCTGGAGATCCCGTGACAGAGGCGGGCATCGCGGCCTAAGCGTTGGAAGAGTTGGCTTTTATCGCCGAGTACCAGGACACCCAGTAGGGCACGCAGAAGGTCAACAACACTTTTAGCCAGTTACCCGGGGTCATCGTATTCGCAAGCAATGCGTCGCCGTGATTGATGGCGGCGAGTATGCAGCCGACGAAGGCTGCTAACTTGAATGCGCGTAG
>PAWX01000067.1 GCA_002714245.1 Gammaproteobacteria bacterium
TCAAGTGGTTGGACAGTCACTTCGCAGGCAAACTCTGCATTTTTACAGAGACTCAAAAAATCTCCGGCAATTTTGCGCGTCGCCCGATACTCCGGCAGATAGCGCCCCGCCTGACGCATCATCCAAACAGGGGTTTGGTCGACAGGTTGGCGGAGTAATGCGTTTAAAAAACGGTCATTTTTTAACTCTGGAGTCATACCGATGAAAGGGCCTGATCGAGATCAGCAAGAATGTCATCGATGTGTTCAATGCCGAGACACAGACGAATCATTTCAGGCTTCACTCCGACGGAAAGTTGCTCCGCATCAGACAGTTGGCGGTGAGTAGTTGATGCAGGATGACACGCCAGTGATCTTGCGTCACCTATATTAACTAGTCGCTTAAATAAACCCAATGAATCATAGAACTTGACTCCCGCGTCGAAGCCTCCCTGGATCCCAAACGTCAACAACGAAGAAGGTGTCCCCCGGAGTTGTGATTTAGCCAACCCGTGATGCGGATGGTCTGGCAGACCGGCATAACTCACCCACTCCACTTTCGAGTGCGATTTTAAATGCTCAGCGACCCTCTGTGCATTGTCGCAATGACGCTCCATACGAAGGTTAAGAGTCTCAATCCCTTGAAGTAACAGGAACGCGTTCATCGGGGCAAGTGCCGCACCCGTATTTCGAAGTGGAACAGTTCTAGCACGCGCGATAAAGGCCGCCGGGCCAAACGCGTCTGAATAAACGACATCGTGGTAGGCTGGTTCTGGGGCTGTCATGCCCGGAAATTTTTCCGCCTGGGCGGTCCAATCAAAATTTCCACCGTCAACGATAATGCCACCCAGTGAGTTACCGTGGCCACCCATGAACTTTGTGAGTGCATGCACAACGATGTTGGCACCCAAGTCAATTGGCTTACACAAGGCAGGAGTCGCAACCGTGTTATCGACAACCAGAGGCAATCCGTTCCGAGCGGCCATGGTGGCCATCGCACGAATATCAACGATATTACCCGCCGGGTTACCAATCGTTTCGCAAAAAATCGCGCGCGTATTTTCATCGACCAACTTTTCTAGGTCTTCGGGTTGATCAGTTTCCGCAAAACGAACTTCGACACCTTGGCTCGGTAACATGTGCGCAAATAGCGTGTATGTTCCACCATACAATTGTGGTGTTGTCACGATGTTGTGACCCTGACTCGCGAGTGTCTGCAATGCGTAAGTGATTGCTGCCATACCTGATGAGACCGCAAGCGCAGCGATGCCACCTTCAAGAGCGGCAACACGTTGCTCAAGCACATCACACGTTGGGTTCATGATACGTGTGTAGATGTTTCCCGGGACTTCGAGGTTAAATAGCGCAGCCCCATGCGCCGCATCGTCAAACTCAAACGCCACGTTTTGGCAAATCGGTGGAACGGCCGCCTTGGTTGTTGGATCAGTCTGATATCCCGCATGGATGGCCAGTGTTTCGTCGCGCATTCTTGTTGCCCTCTTTTCGTGTATCTTCAAAAACACTTTGTCTAATCGAGATTCCCGTAAGAATCCAATATCTTTATCGAATATCTAAATAATCGAGAATTGATTGTGCCGCATTGCGGCCTTCTGCAATTGCAGTGACCACCAAGTCTGAACCACGTACCATATCGCCGCCAGCAAATACCTTAGGGTTGGTCGTTTGATACGGGAGTTCTTGGTCATCGCTCGCTAAAACAAGCCCCGAATCCGCGGTATTAATATTCAAATCAGTGAACCAATCCGCCGGACTTGGACGGAAACCAAAAGCGATGAGCACACAGTCTGCGGGAAACACTTCTTCAGATCCTGGAACAACTTCCGGACTTCGGCGACCGTTTGCATCCGGCTCACCAAGCTGGGTCGTCACAAATTTTACACCAGTGACACCGGTCGCATCTCCGACAACTTCAACCGGTTGGCGGTTAAACATGAACTTCACGCCTTCTTCCCGCGCATTCGCGACCTCACGACGCGATCCAGGCATATTGGCTTCATCACGGCGATAGACACAGGTCACAGACTTCGCTCCTTGGCGAATTGATGTCCGATTGCAGTCCATTGCGGTATCACCACCACCCAAGACGATCACACGCTTACCCTGCATATTGATGAACTCACTGGGATTTTTTTCGAATCCGAGGCAACGGTTCACATTCGAAATCAAAAACGGCAGCGCTTTAAAAACTCCCGGGAAATTCTCTCCAGGGAATCCACCAGCCATGTTGGTATAAGTCCCCATCCCCAAAAAGACCGCGTCAAAGGTCTCCATCAACTCACCGACAGAGATGTCCTTACCAACTTCGGTGTTCAAACGGAACTCGATACCCATGCTCTCAAAGATCTCACGACGACGATTCATCACTGATTTTTCGAGCTTGAATTCGGGGATCCCGAAAGTTAAAAGACCACCGATCTGAGGATGACGATCGAATACCACAGGCTTCACACCACCACGTGCCAAAATATCCCCAGCAGCAAGGCCTGCCGGACCGGCGCCGATGATCGCGACACGCTTGTCGGACCACTCAACATCCGACATATCAGGGCGCCAACCCAAGGCAAACGCGGTGTCAGTAATATATTTTTCGACAGAACCGATCGTGACCGCACCAAAACCATCGTTCAACGTGCACGCGCCTTCACACAGGCGGTCTTGTGGGCAAACCCGCCCGCAAACTTCTGGTAAAGAATTGGTTTTATGGCACAGTTCGACAGCAGCCATGATGTTCCCTTGGCTAATCAGCTCAAGCCAATTGGGGATATGGTTGTGCACTGGGCACTTCCAAGAACAATAGGGATTCCCGCAGGCAAGGCATCGATGTGCCTGCGATCCAGCATCCTTATTCGAAAACGGATGATAAATCTCAGTAAACCCATCTTTGCGCTGGTCAAGATCCTTTTTAGCAGGATCCACTCTTCCAACATCTAAAAACTGAAAGTCATTATTTTTCTGTGTGGACATCGTACTCAATCCTCAAATCTGCTATTGCGCACCTGACCTCGATGACGCCAGTAGATAACCCAAACTTGCGGCCTTCGGCTTGATAAGCCAAAACTGGCTGACGAAGGACTCAAAGTCAGCAAAGATGGTTTGACCCCACTGACTATTAGTCGCTTCCACATAGTCGCGAATCTGTGACCGCAGGTGTGCGCGATATTGTTCCATCTGCTCAGTACTGACACGCGTAATTTCCACCAGTTCATGATTATAGCGATCAACAAAGGTCCGTGATTCATCAAGAACGTAAGCAAACCCTCCGGTCATACCAGCGCCAAAGTTACGGCCAGTATTCCCAAGCACGATCACCAAACCACCGGTCATGTATTCACAACAATGATCACCAGCACCCTCTATAATTGCTGTGGCACCAGAATTACGAACCGCGAACCTCTCGCCCGCCCGACCTGCGGCGTACAACGTTCCACCAGTCGAACCGTATAAACAGGTATTACCGATAATCGATGTTTCTTGCGTAGCAAATTGCGAGCCTGCTGGTGGTGCAATGACGAGTCGACCGCCAGCCATACCTTTACCGACATAATCATTCGCATCACCACGCAGATTCATTTCAAGACCAGGTGCGTTGAATACCCCAAAGCTCTGGCCAGCCGTCCCAGATAAATTCAAGCGCACGGGGTTCGCCATTCCTTCTCGGCCATGAGCCAATGAAATTTCACCGGACAAAGTCGCACCAACAGAACGGTCTTGGTTTGTAATCGTGAACTCGAACTCACCACCAGTTCCAGAAGCAACTGCGTTACCTGTCGCCTCAACAATCGCCCGGTTCAATGGTGCCTCATCATATGGTGGGTTCTCATCAACCGCGCACAGTTGTGGTTTGCCCTCGTGTTCTGGTCCCTGATAGAGAACGGGGGCGAAATCCAGTTTTACCTGCCGCTGCGATCTACCGCCAACCTGTGTCAACAGGTCAGTTTGACCGACGAGTTCAGCCAATGTCTTCACACCGAGTTCGGCCATCACTTCTCGCGTCTCTTCAGCCACAAAGGTGAAGAAATGCTTGATCATCTCAACGGTTCCACGGAAGTGTTGCTCGCGCAGTAGTTCGTTTTGTGTCGCAACACCGGTTGCACAGTTATTCAAATGACAGATACGCAAATACTTACACCCCATAGCAACCATAGGTGCCGTACCAAAGCCGAAACTTTCAGCACCCAAGATTGCAGCCTTGACTACATCAACGCCGGTCTTTAATCCGCCATCGGTCTGCAAACGTACTTTGCCACGCAAATCATTGGCGCGCAGTGCCTGATGTGCTTCCGAGAGACCAAGTTCCCAAGGGGAACCCGCATATTTGATCGATGTCAGTGGACTTGCGGCAGTGCCACCGTCGTAGCCCGAAATCGTAATCAAATCTGCATAGGCCTTAGCTACACCAGCCGCAATTGTTCCAACACCAGGTTCACTCACGAGCTTAACCGAAACCAAGGCTTTAGGATTGACCTGTTTCAGGTCAAAAATCAGCTGCGCCAAATCTTCGATCGAATAGATATCGTGATGTGGCGGCGGTGAGATCAATGTTACGCCCGGCACTGAATGACGAAGTCTCGCAATCAACGCATTTACCTTACCGCCAGGTAACTGACCGCCTTCGCCAGGCTTCGCGCCCTGTGCGACCTTAATTTGCAATACCTCGGCATTTACCAAGTAATGCGGGGTCACACCAAACCGACCGGATGCGATTTGCTTAATCTTCGAGACGCGGCTTGTACCAAAACGCTCTGGATCCTCTCCGCCTTCGCCAGAATTCGAGCGCGCTCCCAGTTCATTCATCGCTTGAGCCAAGGCTTCATGTGCCTCAGGGCTCAGGGCTCCTAATGACATGCCAGCCGAGTCAAACCGCTGCAGAATCGATTCGACAGGCTCAACCTCGTCAACGGTGATTGCCCGACCAGCATCTTTTTCAAATTTCAGCAAATCGCGCAGGGTAGCGACTGGACGCTCATTCACAAGTTTCGCGTACTTTTGGTAAGTTGAGTAAGAGCCTGTCTGTACGGCTTGCTGTAGCGTTTGAATGACGTCCGGATTGTAAGCATGATACTCGCCGCCGTGCATATACTTCAGAAACCCGCCCTGCGGTACCGGCTTCCGTGTTGACCACGCCAATGACTGACGAATTTTCTGATCGTTCTCAAAGTCGGAGAAATCAGCGCCAGCGATTCGACTTTGGACGCCCCGGAAGCAGAGATCAACAATTTCGTTTGACAACCCCACCGCCTCGAAAAGTTGTGCACCACGGTAGCTCGCTATCGTCGAGATGCCCATCTTCGATAAGATCTTCAACAGCCCCTTATTGATGCCATTACGGTAGTTACGATGCAACTCGAGCGGATCACCCACAATTTCATCTGCTTCAACCAGATCGTTGATCACACGATACGACAGATATGGATAGACTGCCGTTGCACCAAATCCGAGAAGGACTGCGAAATGATGAGAGTCGCGTGCCTCAGCAGTATCAACGATGATATTCGCAGAACAACGTAAGCCTTCCTCAATCAGCCGGTGATGTACCGCACCCGTAGCCATCGCTGCAGACACGACCCACTGATCCTCAGTCACGTGGCGGTCTGAGAGAATCAGCAAGGTCTTTCCTGCGCGAACCGCATCCACAGCTTGCTGACGCACGATTTCAACTGCAGCCTTCAGCCCAAGTGTTGGCTCGAATGCCAATTCGATCTGGATACGACCATATTTCGGATGATCAAAGCCTTTTAGGCGATCCATCTTAGGCGCCGACAATATTGGAGAATGCAGGATTACACGTTCGGCGTGGTCGGCAGTCTCCTCAAACGGATTCAGTTCCATGCCAAGGCAAGTTTCCAAACTCATCACGATCGATTCACGTAAAGGATCAATTGGCGGATTGGTCACTTGAGCGAATTGTTGCCTGAAGTAGTCAGCGACATGGCGCTGTTCAGTCGACAGCACCGCCATCGGAGTATCGTCACCCATCGAGCCCACCGCCTCCTGACCAGTTTCGGCAAGCGGCTTTATTACTTGATGACGCTCTTCACTCGTCAAATTAAATAGTTTGAGGTAAGGGTCAAGCCCCTGCTCTGTCAACTTCTTTAAGTCAGAGAAAGGATCCTTCATTTCTGCTTCAAAGCGAATGGTCTGTTCGCGAAGCCACTGCTTGTATGGCTGACGCACCTTTAACTGATGATCAATATCATCTGCAGCAAGCATTTCGCCCGTTTCAGTGTCCACAGCCAAAATCTCACCGGGTCCAACCCGACCTTTCGCGATAACATCTTCGGGATGGTAGTTCCACGTTCCGATCTCTGATGCAAGTGTGAGATATCCATTTTTTGTTTTAACCCATCGGGCCGGACGCAAGCCATTACGATCGAGCAAACAACACGCATAGCGGCCATCAGTCAAAACAATTCCCGCCGGCCCATCCCATGGCTCCATATGCATCGAGTTATATTCATAAAATGCTCGCAGATTCGCGTCCATATCATCCACATTCTGCCACGCAGGTGGGACGAGCATCCGGATCGCCCGAAACAGATTCATGCCACCAGCGACCATCACCTCGAGCATATTATCGAGACTTGAAGAGTCTGAACCAGTTGAGTTGACCAATGGAAGGATCTGATCAATTTCTGGTAGTCGATCCGACTTAAACAGATGGCCACGCGCATTGGCCCAGTTTCTGTTACCCGCGATGGTATTAATCTCACCATTGTGCGCAAGCAATCTGAAAGGTTGCGCAAGTGGCCAGCGTGGAAGAGTATTTGTCGAGAATCGCTGGTGGAACACGCAGATCGCCGTTGCCATTAACGCGTCGTTCAAATCCGGATAGAAATTAGGCAGATCTACCGGCATCATCAACCCCTTATACGAGACGACGCGGCGAGATAACGAGCACAAATAGTTCTCTGGATTGCATGCGATCGCACGCTCAATCAGTCGAGAGGCCATGAACAATTCATTGTCAAATTGTTCTTTATCTTGGCCTTGAGGCTCAACGAACACCTGCTTGAAAACAGGCATATTTCCGCGTGCGATGGGACCCAAATTTGTTGGATTTACTGGCACATCGCGCCAGCCAACGATACCCAATTGCCGGGAATTTAGTGCATCTTCAATTGCTTTGACTGCCTGAATTTCAGCGTCTGAATCGTTTGACAGGAATAGCATCCCCACCGCGAACAAATCACCTAACTCAACACCAATTGCTTCTTTGGCAGCGTGACGCATGAAACCGTCAGGCATCTGGAGCAGTAAACCACAACCATCGCCAGTCTTACCGTCAGCAGCGATCCCACCGCGATGCGTCATGCGAGTCAGGGCCTCAATCGAGGTCATCAATAGATCGTGGCTCGCCTCACCTTCACAATGGGCGATCAAACCGAAACCGCAGTTATCGCGAAACTCTCCAGGCGTATAGAGACCTTTGGCCATATGTTTCTTCCTAAAAATACACGACCAATAGGCCGCAACCCCAAATAAAACGGGACGTGACACGTCCCGCTAAAACCTGACTGCCAACCTCGCGAACTGACCTCAAAAGCTCTAGCAAATTGTTCGTGTCGACAGGATTCAACGATTTAGATCCATAAAAAAAGGCCAAATAGTATAAGGCCCCCCGCATCGAGGAGCAAATGGGCGGCAAGCTCGCGAAAACTACTTATTATGCGGTGCTAGAAGGATTATCGTTTGTGGACTAGCAGCATCATGTTCGGTACCCATCTGAACAAACACAACTATACCCAACAAAGCCACAAAAACCATACCGCTCGCAATTAGCCAAGCCGTTGAGAGACGGAGTGATTGCCACCTAGAATGAGTGTGGCCGACTTGCGATTTTGTCAAGCCTGTGCGCTCTGTTTCATTGATCGCGCGGAGTAATTGCATCGGCTGCGATGCATACTGTCTTAGCACACGCGACACCAGATCAGATATTTCTTCGTAAGACTGCAGATCCCCTGACGCCTGCTCTAAATCTTGCTGATCCCACAACGGTAATCGAACAGTACTTGGCAGAGCAGGCAACGGTTTCAAGGCCTGCAAACGTGAAACTAACTGGTCCTCACCAACTAATAGGATTGACCATCGACGCCCATAAGCGCCAGCAGTCAACTCATGAAATAATTGCAACACGTCGTCCCGTAAGTGGTGCGCATCGTCAACAATCACTTCTGGAACACCAGACTCAAGACTAGGAAATTTTTTACTTTGCAACCGCGCCAGCATATCGATATTTGTGCCTTCTGGGCGCAGCCCTGTGAGTCCGACCATCCGAAGAACTACATCCGTTCGGTCTCCGAGAAATTTGCCCTCTAGACGAAGAGGATTGACCGGACCTCTGCGTATCAGTGTATCCACAACGGTGGTTTTTCCTTGACCGGGCGCGCCCACCAAAACAACCATACTTCTGGCCCAACGAACGGCCGCTCGAATGCGTTCAACACATGCTCGCTGAGATCGAACTAGTGACAGCACGCTTGAAGCACGTCATCAAGAACAGCCATCGGTGCCTGTTCCTCAACAAAGGCCATCCCAAGCGAGTGCATCAATATGAGCCGAAGACGCCCATCGATATTTTTTTTATCAACAGCCATGTGCTCTAAAAAATCGTTGGGGGTCATGCCTTTTGGTGGCCTCACAGGGAGATTGGCACGTTTACAAATCGATACAGTCCGAATCACATCAGATTCAGAGAGCAATCCCATAACATGTGACACTCTCGCCGCCAATACCATTCCTGTACCGACAGCCTCTCCATGCAAGCAACCACTGTAGCCTAGATGTGCCTCTATCGCATGACCAAAGGTATGTCCAAGATTTAAAAGTGCTCGAACTCCGTGCTCGCGCTCGTCACGTGCGACTATGGCAGCTTTCATCTTGCATGAATGCTCAATGGCTTTTGACAACACACTGGGGTTCTTGGCTATTAACTCATCAAGGTGATCCTCAATCCAGGATAAGAATGCTACATCTCCCAATAATCCATACTTGATCACTTCGGCAAGACCGGCGGACATCTCTCTGGCAGGTAAAGTTTTTAATATATCTGTATCAATTAATACCGCGATTGGCTGATGAAATGCCCCAATCATATTCTTCCCCAACCGATGATTTACTCCAGTTTTTCCGCCAACTGACGAATCGACCTGCGACAATAAGGTGGTCGGAATCTGCAAAAAATCAGTGCCCCGCTGATAGGTTGCAGCAGCAAATCCAACAATATCACCCACTACGCCACCGCCCAGAGCGACCATAGTCACATTTCGAGAGAATCGCTTTGTTAATGCTTCCGAAAAGATCAGGTCCAGCGTCCCAATATTCTTATGATTCTCACCATCGGGGAGAATTACGGTCGCGACCTCAAACGCAGTTAAATTAGATAACACGCGGTCTAAATATAAGGAAGCAACAGTTTCATTGGAAACTAAGAGGACTTGGTGCCCCCTAATTACTGAACCGAGCAGATCAGAATCAATCAAATTATGCCCTATGTGAATCGGGTATGTACGTTCTCCCAAATCCACGTTAAGCGTTTTCATGATTTTCTCCCTTTAATCGTTCTATGATTTGTCTTACCACGATTACCGGGTTATTTTTACTGGTCTGCACCTGTATCGCCGAATGAGCTTGATAGAGCGGCTCGCGCTCCGCAGCCATTGCTCGCAATTTCCCTCGAGGGTCACTAACCTGAATTAGGGGTCTATTCCCATCATTTTTGAGTCGATCCAGCTGTGTTTTTAGATCAACCTGCAACCAAATCACTTGGTGTCTATGCTTTATCAAAAGTTCCCGATTTTTCTCACGTAAAACGACACCTGCTCCAGTAGACACAACAACATCACTTTGGCTTACAAGATCAGCAAAAACTCTCGTTTCACGATCACGAAATCCGTCCTCACCCTCTACGTCGAAAATCCAAGGAATATTAGCCCCAGAACGCGTCTCAATCTCTTCGTCCAGATCAAAAAAGGAAACGTTAAGCTTTGCAGCAAGTACCCGACCCACCGTTGTTTTACCTGCTCCAGTCGGACCAATTAGTATTAGAGGAAGAGAAATATCCAACGTGTATCCTCAATTAAAGAATGCATACAGGTTGGGAGTTTAACAGCTCTTGTTTCACACCTCGATGGTGCACGACTGCGAAAAATCGATAATTTCGCACGCTTAACTTATTATATAGGCTTAAGATTATACGGACTTAAGGTTATACGGACTGATTATACGGACTTAAGGTCGTGAAAATTTTTATTTTGGTTTGGAGTGCTTGGATACGATTTCGTTAACTACAAAAATTCTATAAACAATTTAAGGTTATCACATCGATATTAGCCCCTAAATTTAGGTACAATCCGAAAGTATGTTGGACTTGGAATTCTTGTGATAGGGCCCATCCGCTTTTTTATCGGTCTTGGATTGACCACAGCTATTCTCGCAACGGCCGTGGTAATTGGTGGCTATGTTTACTTGAAGCCGGGTCTACCGGATGTTGAATCACTCCGTACCGTAAAATTACAAACACCATTACAAATATTTACAGCCGACAAACAACTTATCGCGCAGTTCGGTGAAAAACATCGAGACCCAGTTAGTATCAATGAGGTCCCACTAGATCTTATTCGAGCATTCCTAGCAGCCGAAGATGACAATTTTAGAGATCACGTCGGTATTGACCCCTTTGGCCTCACTCGCGCGGCTTGGCAGCTAGTCTCTAGCGGCCAAATTCAATCAGGCGGCTCAACGATCACGATGCAGGTAGCCAAAAACTATTTTTTGACCCACGAACGAACCTTCGGCCGCAAATTTCGTGAAATTCTGCTCGCTCTCGAAATTGAGAAAACACTTACCAAAGATGAAATCCTCGAACTCTATTTTAACGTGATTTTTCTTGGCCACCGAGCATATGGCGTAAATGCTGCGGCACAAATTTATTACGGAAAAAACCTTGATGAATTGACTCTGGCACAGTCAGCAATGATCGCAGGGTTGCCGAAAGCTCCTTCAAAATATAATCCAGTCGCAAATCCGGAACGCGCTAAAGAACGTCGTGACTGGATTTTAAAACGCATGCTCAGTCTTAAGTTCATTGAAAAGTATGATTTTGAACTTGCAATCCAAGATCCCGTAACCGCGTCATTACATGGTGTTCACCTGGATCTAACCGCACCCTATGTCGCCGAAGAAGCCCGGAGGATTGCACTTGAGATCTTTGACGACCGCGCTTATACGGACGGCCTGCGTGTATTTACAACAATTCGCGGTGATTTCCAGAGATACGCCCAGAACGCTGTAATCCGTGGCCTGATGGACTACGACCGACGTCATGGATGGCGAGGTGCCGAGCGGACACTTTCCGGAACTGTGCTGTTTGATTGGAAACGACAGCTAAAGAATGTTGACGAGATTGGTCCGTTAAAGCCTGCCGTAGTTGTATCTGTCACCGAGAAAACAATCCGAGCCATTACCTCTGATGACCAATCGGTTACGATCGAAAAGGACGGATATCGATGGGCACGTGAATACAAAAGCGTCAATTCTATCGGCCCGAGAATCAAAGATGCTCGGACCTTGGTAGCGCCCGGAGATCTTATTCGGGTATTAAGAGATGAGAGCATATGGTGGCTCGCACAAAAACCAGAGGTTGAGTCAGGGTTTGTGGCTCTAGATCCAAATACCGGTGCCATTCAGGCAATGATTGGTGGCTTCAACTATTTTGAGTCAAAATTCAATCGTGCAACTCAGGGCGGTCGTTTGGTCGGTTCAGGAATCAAACCTCTTATCTACACCGCTGCACTCGAATCGGGAATGACGCCTGCAACACTCATTAACGATGCGCCAGTTGTATTTGATCAGACGGAGGGGGCAACCGACTGGCGACCACAAAACTCCGGTGGCACATTTCTTGGACCAACACGACTTCGCACTGCCCTATACAGATCCCGCAACTTAGTGTCCGTTCGCCTTGTTCGAGAACTAGGTGTAAGCCGAATTATCGATATTGCTGAGCGTTTTGGGGTTGATGCCGCAAAACTTCCGAGAAATCTTTCCATCTCCCTGGGGACAGCATCTCTCACTCCGCTAGATATGGCGGAAATATATGCCATTTTTGCCAACGGCGGGTTCCGAGTAAAAAATCATCTCATAGATCGTATCGAATCTGCAGACGGCGCTGTACTCTTCCAAACTAGGCCTGTCAGCATCTGTAAAATTGAATGTGATGGACGTCCTGTATCTGTTGATCTTGCCTTCGATAACCGAATCCGTCCCGTAAAGACGGATTTATTTGAAGCAGACTACACAAACAGGATCGCGCCAAGAGTGATTGACGAACGAATCCACTTCCTGATCAACGACATGTTGAAGGATGTCGTACAAAGAGGCACAGCAAAAAAAGCAAAATCTCTAAAGCGTTTTGACCTCGCAGGCAAAACAGGAACCACCAATGATCAAGTTGACGCGTGGTTCAATGGTTATCAAAAAGGAATCGTGGCATCTGTCTGGGTCGGTTTTGATCAACCGAAAACCTTGGGACGGTCAGAGTTCGGCGGTCGTGCCGCTCTCCCGATATGGATTGAGTTCATGAAACACGCGTTGAAGGACATTCAAGAGGATATGTCTCCACTACCAACTGGTGTTGTAGCTACCCGGATTGATCCAGAGACAGGGGCCAAAGCACGCACATCCCAAAAGGATACAATGCGTGAATATTTCTTGCTGGAAAATCCCCCGAGGGAACCATTACCGGAAACAGTAATTCCGGCGAACGACGGTAAATCGATTCAAACACCGCAACAATTGTTTTAAAACACACGGACCCTATTGGTCATATCCTTTAACTTTAGGGTCCACGGAGCATCGTTTTGCACCCACTGCGGAGATCTAGAAACCCATCCTCGGACCTCAAAACGGACTCCGATATGCACATTTGGGTCTGCCTTAGGCAAAAGAACACGCAGGCGACTGTCCAATATAAAGGACTTAGAATCGATGATCTTGGTCACACTACCCACTCCAAATCGAAAACCATTTTTGTCCATTGCTTGTATGCGCTCTGGCAACTGACCAAGCGACCAAAAACCTTTCCTTGCCTTACGAGCAGCCCATTCAATAGAAGACAAGCAACTTACCAATTTATTTTGGGGCGGGACTGATACCACCAAAGCGAGACCCTCGGAAACCAGTAATTCGCCAAGATACTTATCATCCAACCATAAATTACCTAGCAATCGACCATATCGATCCACAGCTGCCGGCCATGGTGCGAGGCGAACTTTTTTTCTTGATAACCACTTTGTAACCTTTCGCTTAGCCTCTCGCGCGGATCGACCTTTCCAACCCGAATCGTTAAGTTCGAAAGAATTGAATCCGGTTAAACGAACGCGAGATCCGTCGTCAAAAACGACGGTATCCCCGTCAATGACCCGATTGATCCCAAATTCAGGGGACAACCCTTTTGGGGTTGGACACGGCTCGGCAAAAACAACGCTCGAGAACGCAAGGGTCACAAAAAAAGTCCCCTTAACACTTGTTTTAGTTCGAAATAGCGCGTCCACCAAAGCGCTTATTGAAGCGGTCAATACGACCTCCGGTGTCGAGTACCTTCTGTTTCCCGGTGTAAAAGGGGTGACACTCTTGGCATACATCTACGGTAAAGTCCTCGCCCTTTGTTGAGCGCGTCTCGTAAACCGCCCCGCATGAGCAAGTGACCTTCACGTCTGAATACGCTGGATGAATATCAGCTCTCATCTGTTTTATCCTCTGTATACTCGATGCCGCCTCCCCAACCGCCCTGCGCGTTAGGCACCGCATCAATAGTGGGCGGCGCATGTTATCAAAAATTAAGGCGATCAAGGAAGCCTATGCCACGCTTTTTCATCAAAGTTTTTGTTCCCGGTCCTTTTTTCGAGCCGCTCATTTATGCGTCGGAGACCCCAATCAATGCGGGTGTGCGGGTCCGAGTAGCGCTTGGATCTCGTGAAATTATAGGAATAACCGCAGGCAAAACCGAAAAACCCAAGACCCTAAAAATCATAAAACCCATTTTGTCTGCCATTGATGCACATTCAATTATCAGTGAGGAACAACAGGCTTTAGTTCAATTTGCGTCGGACTATTATAACGCCCCACTGGGAGATTTTTTATTATCCAGTCTCCCGGCACCGATTCGAAAGGGAAGACCAATGCCCACAGCAAAGACAGAATCGGGGCTCGCACGACCTTGCGCTCATCAAATAACCAACGACCAATCCAAGGCCATTCAATCCGTTGATGAGGCTTATCAAAGCTTTCAATGCTTCCTTCTGCAAGGGGTCACAGGAAGTGGTAAAACGCAAATCTTTTCTGAATTGATTCATAGGACAATCGCACGAAAACGGCAGGTCTTATTGCTTGTTCCCGAGATCGGACTTACCGGTCAAATGGTTGAACGAATTCGGGAGCAACTGGATGGTCAGCTTGCTGTGTCTCATTCTGGCCTTGCCGACGGAGCAAGGGCCAGCGCCTTCGTGGCGGCCTCAGATGGTCTTGCTGACGTAGTAATTGGGACACGATCTACGCTTTTTACCCCGATGCCTCGCCTAGGTTTGATTCTGATTGACGAAGAACACGATGGTGCTTACAAAAATCAGGAGGGATGCCGATATTCAGCTAGAGATCTAGCGGTTGTTAGGGCCCAACAACGTGGTATCCCTGTGGTGTTATCTTCGGCAACACCGTCACTGGAGACTTGGCATAGAGCAGAGCTTGGAAAATACAAACGACTGCAGTTATCTTCTCGCCCAAGCAAAAGACCCGCGCCATTGATTCGTCTTATTGATGCGCGTCAAGACAAACCAAGAGATGGATTAACTGGCGCATCACGCCGGGCAATTCGGCAAACGGTTGATTGCGGGCGACAAGTTCTGGTTTTCTTGAATCGTCGCGGGTACTCGCCCATCTTAATGTGCACGGACTGTGGTTGGACACCGGGGTGTAAACATTGCGACGGGAGGCCCACATTGCATAAACAACCAGATTGTCTGTGGTGCCATCACTGCGATCACCGTTTAAAAAAGCCTAATGTATGCCCGGAGTGCGCTGGTACAAATTTACTAGCTATTGGTCAGGGAACCGAGCGCCTCGAGGAAGCGCTATCTGCATCATTTTCTGATATCCCCATTATTCGTTTTGATCGCGATACCACAACACGTAGACGCGCCTTTCAAAGGCTACTGGAGCCAGTTATAAACGGCGACCCCTGCATCATGGTTGGGACTCAAATGCTCGCCAAAGGCCATGACTTTAAGAAACTTTCAACAGTCATTGTGGCTGACGCGGATCAGGGGCTATACAACGCAGATTTCCGATCCGTTGAACACTTCGTTCAACTTCTCACGCAGGTTGCTGGTCGAGCTGGACGACACGAGGATCGTGGCCAAGTACTAATCCAGACACACCAGCCGGATTCAGACTGGATTACACGTATGCTTACGCAAGATTATGACCAGATTGCAAATGCAATGATTGCTGAGCGCGCGCTATTTAACTGGCCGCCAAGCTCTCACTTGGCTTTGATTACCGCTCGGGCTTTGGCACCTTCCCCCGTTTTTAGTGCCCTTGGTGATATCGCCCAACAGATCCAAGCGTTGAATAGCCCGGTCAAGATCTTAGGACCAGCTCCCGCTCCGATGGAACGCCGTAATCGCCAATATCACGGACAATTGCTAATCCTTGGCAAACGTTCAGTGGTTCAGTGGGTTTTGAAAGCAACCGGCCCATGGGCTTATAAGAAGTATGGAAAAGTATTGATTCAGCTAGATGTCGACCCCCGTAATCTTTGGTGATGCTACACTCGCGCCCTCAACCGGAGAGACATTATGAAGGACGCTGTCGCTGCGCTATTCGAACAAGCGCTCGATCAACTCATCGACGAAGACATCATTCAGGCAACTGATCGGAGGGTTGTGCAGATTGAAAATACTCGCGATCCTGCGCATGGGGATTTGGCAACAAATGTTGCCATGATGCACGCCAAAGCTGCTCAAATGGCCCCGCGCGAAATGGCCGAAGTTATCATCGATAAGTTACCTCCATCCAAGATGATCCGTTACATAGAAATTGCAGGTCCTGGATTTATTAATCTGTGCCTAGCGCAAGAGATCGCTTTCGAACCGGTAATCAATTGTCTCGAGCATAATGAACATTTCGGACATCATGGTCACACCAACGAGCGGATTCAGGTTGAATATGTATCAGCCAATCCAACGGGTCCCTTGCATGTCGGCCATGGCCGAGGAGCCGCATATGGTGCCACGCTTGTGAACCTACTGAGTGCTCGTGGACATGATGTGGAAGCAGAATATTATGTCAATGACGCAGGTCGTCAGATGGACATTCTAGCGGTGAGTGTTTTTTTACGATACCTGGAAAAGACCGGCCAGTGCGTTAGTTTTCCATCAGCAGGCTACCGAGGTGATTACATCTCAGACCTCGGCGAGAGGCTGTTACGGAAATCAAGCATTTCATCAAAAATTAAGTTTAATGAACTACTAAAAAATGTAATAGCCGACTCAGAAGAAAAAAAAGACGCACACATTGATGGACTCATTCAGAATAGCAAGCAGTGCCTAGGCGGAGAATGGTGGCAGCCATTCGATCTTGCGCTCTCAGCAATTCTTTCTGACATCAAAGAGGATCTGTCTGAGTTTGGTGCAAACTTCGATCAGTGGTTCAGTGAAAAGTCACTTGTGAGCTCAGGTGAGATAAATATGGTAATCGCAAAACTCGAGGACCGTGGACATCTTTATGAGAACGCTGGTGCTTTATGGTTTAGGTCCACCGACTTTGGCGATGACAAAGACCGTGTAGTTCGCAGAGAGAATGGCGAGACCACCTATTTTACAAGCGATATCGCTTATATTGCCAACAAATTGTCACGCGGATTTGACCGAATTATTTATGTCTGGGGCGCTGACCACCACGGGTATATAGTGCGAATCAAGGCGGCTGCCCAAGCACTTGGGTTTGATCCAGGGCGACTGACTATCCGCTTGGTTCAATTTGCGAATTTGTATAAAGATGGCGAACGCCTGCAGATGTCGACCCGCTCAGGTTCTTTTGTGACCTTAAGGGAACTAAGAGAGGATATCGGTCGCGATGCCTGCCGCTACTTTTATGTGATGCGTAAGGCAGATCAACACCTTGATTTCGATTTATCACTAGCTACCAGCCAGTCGAAAGATAACCCGGTTTATTACGTGCAGTACGCTCACGCCCGGATATGTCGAGTATTTGAAGGCATTAATGACACACCATTTGATCAAAATCGTGGCATAAATAACTTGGCAGATTTAACAACCCAAGAAGAGCTAGATTTAGCGACCACTATTGGTCGATTCCCTGAGGTAATTAAAAGGGCAGCAGATGGTTTGGAGGCCCACCTTGTTTGTTATTACCTGCAGGATTTAGCGGCTGATTTTCATAGATGGTACAACGGTAGCCGGCTGTTAGTAGAAACATTGGAGACCAGAGATGCAAGACTTGCACTTGCAAAGGCCGTACAGATTGTCATTCGGAATGGACTTTCTTTGCTTGGTGTCAGTGCTCCGAGATCGATGTAATGCGTGATTACTCCACGCAAGCATCAAGACATCGAAGAACTGAAAAAAAAGGTCCAAGTGCTGCTATTGGGGTTACGTTAAGCATTATTTTGCTTGGCATCGTCGTTGTGATTCTCATTTGGTTGAACCAAAATGCAAAGGACATAGAAATGACAGATACGCCTCAACCGACACTGTCTGAACCAACAAATCAGACATCCTCATCCAACACCTCTACTGCAACAGAAAGGGCCCTCACAATTGAACAAGAGATTCCAGAAGCGCCTGAGAACTTTTATACCTTTTATAAGTTGTTGATCTCTGGTGAAGTCCCCATTGATCTCGAAGAAGGAAAGGCAAGCGATGAGGCCGTCGCTGAGAAGTTAAAGAGTACGATTATTCAAATCGCCTCATTCAGAAACGCAGAGGCAGCAGAGGACGCCCGGGTTACACTACTGTTTTTAGACCTTAGAGCACGAGTGATCCCACCAAGTCCAACCAACGGCGGATGGTATCGACTGGTACTTGGGCCGTTCAAAACTATTCGCGATATGCAAGCGACAGTCGATACGTTGACAAAAAATGGTTATAACCCGCTTGAGCGAAAGGAATAAATATGGAGCAATTTCACGGGACAACGATTGTCTCAGTCCGACGAGGTGATCAGGTCTGCATCGGTGGTGATGGACAAGTTACCTTAGGCAATACCGTGATGAAAGGTAATGCTCGGAAAGTAAGACGTCTTTATCACAATCAGGTTCTTGCTGGTTTTGCTGGCGGCACTGCCGATGCCTTCACTCTATTTGAACGCTTTGATGCAAAGCTTGAAAAGCATCAAGGCAATCTAACTAGAGCAGCGGTGGAACTGGCAAAAGACTGGCGACAAGACCGCATATTGCGAAGACTAGAGGCAATTCTAGCGGTTGCAGATACCGAAACATCTCTGATCATCACCGGCAACGGAGATGTCATGGAGCCAGAAAATGGAATTATTGCCGTCGGATCGGGAGGGCCATTTGCGCAAGCCGCAGCGCTTGCGCTTCTCCGAAATACTAAACTTCCGGCACGTGCGATTATCGAAGAGGCACTGAAAGCCGCTGGCGAGATTTGCATATATACAAATAGTAATTTTACTATCGATGAACTGAATACAACCCATGACTGACCTTTCGCCACAAGAAATCGTATCGCAGCTTGATCGGCACATTATTGGTCAAGCTGATGCCAAACGTGCTGTAGCAATTGCCTTGCGCAACCGTTGGCGTCGCATGCAGCTCTCATCAGAATTAGCCAAAGAAGTCACACCAAAAAATATCCTGATGATTGGCCCTACTGGTGTAGGTAAAACCGAAATAGCGAGACGACTAGCCCGGCTTGCTGAGGCTCCATTTATTAAGATCGAAGCAACAAAATTCACCGAAGTCGGCTACGTGGGCCGCGATGTTGAATCAATTATTCGTGATCTCACAGGCGTTGCGATTAAAGATGAACGCGAACGTCTTTTGGTTAATGTCCGTGATCGGGCGGAAGATCGTGCCGAGGAGCGGATCCTCGACATTTTACTTCCGCCCCCGAGAGGCGATCAGCCAATTCAATCTGATAACAGTGGCGCTCGTCAGGTCTTTCGAAAGAAATTACGAGAAGGTGAGTTGGATAATAAAGAAATTGAAATCGATGTTAGAGCATCAGGCGTAGGCGTTGATATCTTAACACCTCCAGGTATGGAAGACATGGCAAGCCAACTACAAGACATGTTTTCCAAATTCGGTCAGGACAATACGAAACGACGGAAACTGCTAATACAGGACGCATTCAAGATTATCGTTGATGAGGAAGCGGCCCGCTTAATCTCTGACGATGATGTCAAGTCAACGGCTATAGCCAACGTTGAAGGCCGCGGCATCGTCTTTTTAGATGAGATTGATAAGGTATGTCGCCGTGAAAACACCCAAGGTGCAGATATTAGTCGCGAAGGCGTTCAACGTGACCTGCTTCCCTTGATCGAAGGTACAACAGTGCAAACCAAATTTGGATCTGTCAAAACCGATCACATTTTGTTTATCGCCTCTGGGGCATTTCATTTGTCTAAGCCATCAGATCTTGTTCCGGAATTGCAGGGTCGGCTGCCTATCCGTGTTGAACTCGATGCACTGAAGCCTGATGACTTCGCCCGCATTCTCACTGAGCCAGATCATTCTCTTGTGACGCAGTACAAAGCACTACTACAAACGGACGGTATTACTATTGAATTCGCAGATAGCAGTATTGACGCGATCGCAGAAATTGCCGCTCGCGTGAACGAGAAGACCGAGAATATAGGGGCTAGGCGTTTGCATACTCTGGTTGAGCGGGTTCTAGAGGATTTGTTATTCCAAACTGGGCAAATAGCCACTGAACCAGTCACAATCGACCGAAACTATGTCGAGTCGCGCCTGACAGAACTTAGTCAAGATGAAGATTTGTCACAGTTCATCCTATGAGGTGATATGAAAAAAACCACACATTTCGGATTCAAAGAAGTCCCCATTAAGGAAAAGACATATCGCGTTCGGAAAGTCTTCAATAGCGTCGCGACGCGTTACGATCTGATGAATGACTTAATGTCTGCTGGCCTTCATCGCATTTGGAAGCGCGTAGCCATCGAGACAATCGCAATTCGACCTGGAATGCAGATTCTTGATTTGGCGTCAGGTACCGGTGATTTAGCGCGTGGAATGTCGCGCCGAGCTGGCTCTGAAGGCCATGTCGTCATCACCGATATCAATGAGCGGATGCTCCACGTCGGTAGGAATAAATGTATCGATAATGGAAAGCTGAAGGGTCTGAGTTGGTGCCAATGTGACGCAGAAACACTGCCATATCCGAATGAAGCATTTGATAGAGTGACGATCGGATTCGGTCTTCGAAATGTCACTGATAAAGATGCAGCCCTCCGCGAGATGCATCGGATTCTAAAGCCAACTGGCAAAGCATTGGTTCTCGAATTTTCAAAACCAGTCTCCTCATCACTCTCTCAAATTTACGACATCTACAGTTTTTCGGTGCTCCCAGCAATGGGCCATTTCGTCGCGCAGGACAAAGAATCATATCAATACTTGGCCGAATCAATTCGAAAACACCCCGATCAAGATACGCTCGCAGAAATGATGAGAGAAGCCGATTTTGGGTCTGTTACTTACACAAATTTAACCGGAGGCATTGTCGCGATTCATACCGGGGTAAAAGCATGATTCCACGCCTCATGATTGCGGGCCTCGTTGCCGCTTCTGAAAAAGTGATTTCTGCAGGTATGCATGCCGCAGATATTCGGCCCGAACGACTGGCACCCATGGTTGGTAAGGTTTTGAAAGTAAGAATTACTGATCTCGATCTTGATATTTGGATCAGTTGTGGAGAAGAACGCTGGTGGCTAGCCACAGAACCACAGCAAAGTGCAGATGTGGAGCTATCTGGAACTCTTGGAAGCCTTATCGAAACGGCCAAGGCACTTACACAACCTAATGCGCCTCTAATTTTTGAAGGTCTCGATATCCGCGGTAGCGTGGGCGTCCTTCAAACCATGCAGAAAACTTTTCAGGATATAGATTTAGATTGGGAGGATGCGGCTACAAGAGCGCTAGGGCCCGTTCCAGCTAATCTACTGATCAAAACATTACGGACAGCCCGTGCGCAATGGTTAACGAGCCGAGCATCGCTCAAAAGGCAAACCCATGAATTTTTGCGGTCTGAACAAAGTACTCTGATCACCTCGGACTTGTTTTTGGATACGGAAAAAAGAGCAACCTCGCTGAAACGAAAAATTGACCGGCTGGAAGCACGCTTAAAACGCATTGAGGGTCAACATGGGTAGCTCATTCCGCCTACTAAAAATTCTTCGAGTTTTGTTCTCAGAGCGAATTGACGAATTATTGCCTCAGCCTAAGCGTCGTTTTTTAAAAGCGTTGGCTTGGTGCGCCCCGTCTGTACGTGACAAGCGTAGCCGTGGAGAGCGTTTAAGAGATGCTTTGCAGACGCTCGGGCCTGTGTTTGTTAAATTTGGGCAGATGCTGTCTACACGTCGAGACCTGCTCCCACCAGATATTGCTGGCCCGCTAGCTGAGCTCCAAGATCGAGTAAAACCATTCTCCGAAAAAGTGTCAAGGTCTATGATCGAAACTGAGCTTGATTGCTCGATTGACGAAATCTTCAGTGAATTTTCGTCAGAGGTTATGGCATCCGCATCCGTCGCTCAGGTTCATGCAGCGCAACTGAAGACGGGCGAGAAAGTTATTATCAAGGTGATTCGTCCGGGTATTGAAAAAGTCATCGAAGAAGACCTCAAACTTATGATGACGATTGCGAAGTTTGTTGAAAAGAATTTCATTGACGGAAAGCGCCTTAAGCTCGTTCAAGTCTTATCAGACTACCGCATGACCATCCTAGACGAGCTCGATCTGATGCGCGAAGCCGCCAATACAGCTCTAATCCGACGAAACTTTATAGACTCGCCGATCTGCTATGTGCCCAACATATACTGGGATTACACGCGCCGTAATGTCATGGTTGAAGAGCGAGTCTACGGGACACCGATTTCACGGATTGACATATTCAAAGACAAGAAAGTAAATATGGAGAGATTGGCAGAGCGCGGGGTTGAGATCTTCTTTACACAGGTCTTTGATCACAGCTTCTTTCATGCTGATATGCACCCTGGAAATGTATTCGTAGATATCTCAGATCCAGAGAGCCCGGTTTATAAAGCAGTTGATTTTGGTATCGTGGGAACACTGGATCCAACGTCACAGGCATATCTTGCGCAGAATCTGATTGCCTTTTTTGACCGAGACTACCGTGCCGTTGCAGAACTCCATGTCGAGTCAGGATGGGTGCCGAAGGATACCAATATCGGTGAATTCGAGAGTGCTATCCGAACGGTTTGTGAGCCGATTTTCCAAAAACCTTTAGGTGAAATCAGCTTTGGAATCTTATTGATTCGCTTGTTTGAGGTTGCCAGACGATTCCAGATGGAAGTGCAACCACAACTTATTTTGTTACAGAAAACGCTTCTGAACGTCGAGGGCCTTGGTCGTGAGCTGTATCCAGAACTTGATCTCTGGAAAACCGGGAAGCCATTCCTCGATCGTTGGGTAAAGGAGCGTCTAGGTGCACGTGGAATTGCAGAATATGCCAAAAGAAATATATCTCGATGGGCTGTTCAATTCCCCGCACTTACAAACACTGTTTTGTCAGCGCCCGAGAGATTGGAACGTCTCGAGGCAATCCAAACGCAACAAGCAGAGTCGCTATCGCGTATCGCAGGAGAAGCAAAGAAGCGACGACTGTCAAGATATGTTAGCACCATACTCGGTGTATTCGGTCTCATCCTTTCGGGATCAGCATTGAATTTTGATCACGATTGGTTAGCAATGTATTGGCCTCTGATGATTGCTGTATTGTCACTAGTGCTCTTGGTAAGGCGATAACAATGGAAATCAAAGAAAAAAATCGCAGAAGTCGGCTTCTCGATGATGTTTGCTTCAGTACCGATGGATTTATATGCGCGGTCGCTCAAGATCACATCACGAAAACTATTCTAATGGTTGCTTGGATGAACCGTGACGCGCTGGATCAAACTTTAGAGACAGGAAATGTGGTCTACTACTCACGGTCTCGTAAAGCGCTCTGGCGGAAAGGAGAGACATCAGGACAAACACAGGAGTTAATCGATGTGCGGATCGATTGTGATAGGGATGCGATCCTTTTGGATGTCCTACAGGAAGGAGTAGCTTGTCACACTGGACGAAAGAGTTGTTTTTCTTGGGCGCCGGGTAGTGACGGTACATGGGAGCCAGTAGAGCCCGTACTAACTGACCCGGATGTGTTATACAGAGGTGATCAATGACAGTCATAGAAGTTCTCGAAGACATGTTAGCAGAGCGTCGCTTCGGTGATCCTGAAAAATCGTATGTCTCTAAATTGCACCATAAAGGCCTTGATCACATCCTAAAAAAGGTAGGCGAGGAATCAACTGAAGTCGTCATGGCTGCAAAAGATGCGGCGCGCTCAAAAAATAATGGAGATGTGATCCACGAGGTAGCCGATCTCTGGTTCCACACTCTAGTTTTGCTGTCACACCTAGAAGAACCCCCAAGTGCTGTGTTAGCGGAGCTCGAGAAGCGTCTGGGCGTCGGCGGACTTTTAGAAAAAGCAAATCGAGCGGATAATCATGACTGATTGTCTTTTTTGTAAAATCCGAGACGGTGAAGTGCCGGCGGACATCATATTCGAAGACGACGAGTGTCTGGCGTTTCGCGATATTAATCCAAAGGCCCCTGTCCATTTTTTGGTGGTGCCACGTCGTCACATCGCTAATTTATGGGACACAACAGACGCTGATGAAGGCCTTTTAGGACGAATTCAGCTTAAGATTCCTAAAATTGCGAAGGAGCAAGGACTGGATTCGGGATTCAGAACAGTGTTGAATACGGGTCCCGGAGGTCATCAGGAAGTGTATCACATGCACTACCATGTCCTTGGGGGTGGCCCGTTTACCGGCTTTAATTAACAACATACATATAGAAAAATAGGAGCCTGTTATGGGTATTGGTGGTATCAGTATTTGGCAATTATTGATTATCTTGGCCATCGTGATCATGATTTTTGGTACCAAAAAACTTAAGTCGCTTGGGACTGATTTGGGTAGTGCGGTTAAAGGATTCCGGGCATCAGTAACAGATAAATCCGAAGACAAAGACGGCAACGAGGACGCTCAAGCTGCAACAGAAGACACTGTCCAGCAGAGCGAATCTAACGAAACCCAAACGAAAAAACAGACTAAAGCGAAAGAGAAAGTCTAAGTGCTGGATATCGGTGCGACCGAGCTCCTACTTGTCGCGATTATTGGCCTCGTTGTCGTTGGTCCTGAGCGGCTCCCCAGGCTAGCTCGGACCCTCGGTCTATGGGTCAAGCGGCTGCGGGGCCAGGTCTCGTCTATCCAAAGAGACATCAATCGCGAGCTAGAGCTCGAGGATCTCAAGCGTCAACTTGAAGCTCGTGGTGGAGGTCTGAAGATGGAGGACATCACCGGCGAAGACCCACTCGGTCTTGAACAAACACCCACTAAAACAGCTATGGAAAAGAATGAGCGATCCAAGTCTGAATGATCAGCCTCTGATCGCCCACTTGATAGAGCTCCGCGATCGACTAATAAGAATACTAGTGGTAATCCTGCTGTTTTTTATTGCCTTCATTGCTTTTGCGAATGATTTATACGCATATTTAGCTGAGCCACTGCAGTCGTTATTACCTGAAGGTGCCTCGATGATTGCGACTCAAGTAGCTTCGCCCTTTCTCGCCCCCTTTAAGCTCGCTCTCTACCTGAGCGTCTACTGTGGTGCCCCGATGATCCTTTACCAGCTCTGGGGATTTATTGCACCGGGTCTTTATCACAACGAAAAAAAAATCGCTGCGCCCCTTTTAATATCGAGCATCTTTCTTTTCTACGCCGGTATGGCTTTCGCGTACTACGCTGTGTTCCCGCTCGTTTTTGGTTTTTTTACAACAATAGGTCCCACCGGCGTGACCGTCATGACGGATATTGACGCGTATCTGTCATTTGTTTTAAAGCTTTTTTTGGCGTTTGGGCTCGCGTTTGAGATTCCTGTCGCAACCATGCTTCTGGTAAAAGCTGGTATTGCCTCGCCCGAATCGTTAAAACAAAAACGACCGTATGTTTTCATCGGGTGTTTTGTTATAGGTATGCTCATAACCCCTCCGGATGTCATTAGTCAAACACTTCTAGCTGTTCCAATGTGGTTGCTTTTCGAAGCGGGGCTAATCGGTGCTCGCTTCGTTGGAGCTCCCCGGGCTTCAGACTCGAGTGTTGATATCGAAGAAACAAGCGAGCCTGAGACTGTAGCGCTCATCCAGAACGAGGCATCTGATGAAGCAGACGAAACCGACGAGCTGGACGGGTTCGAGAGTAAGCCATCTGGTGAGGAGAGCAATGATTCAACAGCCCCAGAAGAGCTCAATAAACCTGAACTCCCTGAGGATTCCGACCCAACTGAAGGGCCCCAAAAGCCTGATTCGAGCTAGTTAATGACCGTACAGGCCAGCGAGTTGGCGGGTCGCCACGCACAGGCCTTCTGCCATTTTGGGGCTAAATGCGCAGTGACCAGCGCCTTCCAGTATTTCAAGGTTGATTTGGGGGAAGAGTGCTTTCAAATGCTTAGCGTTACCTAGCGGACAGACATAATCGTTTGCCCCGTGTAACAAATACATAGGAATGGCGTCAAGTTCAGCATTTGGCCGATCAAATATTTTGGGATCAAAGAAACAATGTTGGCTTAAATAGTGATGTTCGATCTGCGCATTGCTGAGTTCGTGGCTCGGTCCAGTTTTCCTAGCCTGTGTCGCCTGAGAATCAGCGACTGATAACCGGTATTCCCACAAATTCCAAGCTCGGGCCGCTTGCAAGCGCGTAAACTCATCGTCGGCGTGTAAAAGTTCGGCATAGGCTGTTAATACGTCATTTATCGATCCAAGGCTGTGGTTGATAGGGGCAGTGAAATCAGCCCATGCGGCTGGAAACATACTCGATGCGCCATCGCCATAGAGCCAATGAAGGTTATTTTCTGTATTCAGAAAGATTCCACGTAAGACGATTCCGAGGCAGTGGCCGGGCTCTCGAGAAGCGTAAAGTAAAGCGAGCGTAGCACCCCAAGAACCCCCAAATAACGCGTATCGAGAGAATCCGTAATGCACCCGGAGTTGGTCGATATCATTGAGTAGTTTTTCTGTTGTGTTGCCTTTGAGCGATCCGGACGGGGTTGATTGACCGCAACCACGCTGATCAAAGCATAGAATGTGGTAAATCTCGGGGTCTAAGAAGCGATGCATGAGCGGCGAGGTGCCGGCACCCGGGCCCCCGTGTAAACAAATAACCGGCAAACCCTGCGGATTTCCGTACAAAGCAACCCATAGGCAATGCTGACCGTCACTAGTGGTCACCATCTCCTCTAAATATGGATAAGATTTCCGATATAATCTGTGCATACGCCCCCTAATGGGGCGGCATGCACTCCTAGCTTGCCGCCTTGGCCCGACCTGCACGCTTGCGGTCAGACTCTTTGAGTAATTTTTTGCGAAGCCTAATAGTGTTTGGTGTTACTTCCACGAGTTCATCATCATCAATGAATTCGAGAGCAGACTCAAGTGTTAGCTTGATTGGCGGCGTTAGAATTAAATTTTCGTCAGTTCCTGCGGCCCGGATATTGGTCAGTTGCTTACCCTTCACAGGGTTTACGGGGAGATCATTCGACCGTGCATGGAGACCAAGCAACATGCCTTCATAAACCTCGACACCGGGCCCGAGCATCAAGCGGCCACGATCCTGCAAACTAAACAGTGAATAGGCTGTAGTTTCACCGTTTGTCATTGACACCAACACGCCATTTACTCGATTTCCGAGTTCACCTCGTTTTAGTGGTCCATAATGGTCGAATACATGACTCATGATGCCGGTGCCTGAGGTCATAGTCAGGAACTGTGATCTAAACCCAATCAGCCCACGAGCAGCGATTATGTACTCTAAACGCAACCGCCCTTGGCCATCAGGCTTCATATTTTTCATATCAGCTTTGCGAAGTCCCATAGCTTCCATGACAGCGCCTTGATGCTGATCCTCGATGTCGATGACCAGATACTCGTACGGCTCTTTCTTAACGCCCTCGACCTCCCTAATGATCACCTCAGGCCTCGACACACCCAGTTCAAAACCTTCGCGACGCATCGACTCAATTAGAACAGACAGGTGAAGCTCTCCCCGTCCCGATACAATAAATTTATCAGGAGATTCGCCCTGCTCAACACGTAACGCAACATTATGAATGAGCTCGCGCTCGAGACGCTCTTTAATATTGCGAGACGTTACGTATTTTCCATCTCTTCCCGCGAAGGGACTCTCATTGACTTGGAAGGTCATACTCACCGTCGGCTCATCTACGATAAGTGGTGGCAAGCCTTCAGGGGACGCAACTGAACAAACGGTATCCGAGATTGACAGTGGATCCAGACCAGTAATACACACAATATCACCTGCCGTGGCTGTCTGTTGCTCGAGTCGTTCGAGACCCGTATATCCGAGAATCTGCAAAATTTTACCATTTCGGATGTCGCCGTTACGATCAATAACAGAGACCGGCTGATTTCGTTTTAACTGACCACGACGGATTCGGCCAACCCCAATAACACCCTGAAATGCATTATAGTCCAATGCTGAAATTTGAAGCTGTAATGGTCCATCACGGTCGACGCGAGGAGCTGGACAATGGTCGATGATCGCCTTGAAGATCGGATCCATACTCTCAGACAGCTGATCAAACTCTAAACCAGACAAGCCATTTATTGCCGAGCAGTAGACAACAGGAAAATCAAGTTGATCATCAGTAGCACCAAGCTGGTCAAAGAGATCAAATACTCGATCGATCGCGCCATGAGGATCGGCCCCAACCTTATCGACCTTGTTCACAATAACGATCGGCTTCAACCCTTGTTTGAACGCTTTTTGGGTCACAAAGCGGGTCTGGGGCATTGGGCCCTCGGCCGCATCCACCACCAACAAAACAGCATCGACCATTGACAACACACGCTCAACCTCGCCTCCAAAATCAGCGTGCCCAGGCGTATCCACAACGTTTATCCGGTAATCGTTCCAATTGAGACCTGTGTTCTTAGAAAGGATGGTTATACCACGCTCTTTCTCTTGATCGTTCGAATCCATCACACGCTCATGCTGAATATCTTTACGGTCCAAAGTGCCTGACGCTGCAAGCAACTTATCAACAAGGGTGGTTTTTCCGTGGTCAACGTGCGCAATGATAGCTACGTTGCGTATCCTCTCAATCATAGGGTTCTCCAGCCGCGCCGGAGTATAGCGGACACTCTCTATCTAGTAGTAATTTTTTTGAAAGATGCGGATTAAAAGCACCACTATGGTGCAATAAAATTGGAATCTGCACACGAAAGGTGCAAATTTATCGCCCCTGCACCACAATAGTAACTGTATTTGTTTTATAAAACGGGCTTTCACAAAAACGGCACGGTGATTGCTTTTTAACAAACAGCGCTCAACCCAAGGGGTTGGGGTATCGAGTTCGACACACGGAGTCAGAAATGTCCGAGAATACTTTGAAACTAATAGCAGACAGCGAGGCCCGCTGGGTAGATCTTCGCTTTACAGATCCTCGCGGTAAAGAGCAGCATGTAACATTTCCAGCATCAAAGGTAGATGGTGAGTTTTTTGCCGAAGGCGCCATGTTTGACGGTTCGTCAATCGCCGGATGGAAGGGAATCAATGAGTCAGACATGATATTGATGCCCGATGACGCTACCTCGGTTGTCGATCCGTTCACTGAAGAAGTAACGGTGAACATAAGATGTAACATTGTAGAACCTAGCACGATGGCGGGTTATGAACGAGACCCACGATCTGTCGCCCTTCGCGCAGAGGAGTATCTGAAATCGACTGGCATTGGCGATACATCTTTCTTTGGGCCAGAGCCCGAGTTTTTTGTATTTGACAACGTTCAGTGGAAGGCTGAAATGTCAGGTGCGATGTACAAAATAGACGCTGAAGAGGCAGCCTGGGCAAGCGGGGAAGAGTTTGAAAATGGCAATATGGCTCATCGACCCGGAGTCAAGGGGGGATATTTCCCGGTACCGCCAGTGGATTCCGCGATGGATCTACGAACAGCAATGTGTGAAACCCTAGGGGCGATGGGACTCACAGTGGAGGTGCATCATCACGAAGTTGGTACAGCTTGTCAGAACGAAATTGGTGTTAAATTTAATACATTGGTAAAAAAGGCCGACGAGGTGCAAATCCTTAAGTATGTGGTTCATAACGTAGCACATGCCTATGGCAAGACCGCGACGTTCATGCCGAAGCCACTAGTCGGCGATAATGGATCCGGAATGCACTGTCACCAATCGATCTGGAAAGATGGCAACAATTTATTTGCTGGCAACGGATACGCAGGGCTGTCCGATGAGGCGTTGTACTACATTGGCGGTATCATCAAGCATGCTCGTGCAATTAATGCCTTCGCAAATGCATCAACCAACTCATACAAGCGTTTAGTACCAGGTTTCGAAGCGCCGGTAATGCTTGCTTATTCAGCACGTAATCGTTCGGCATCAATCCGTATTCCTTACGTATCAAGCGCGAAGGGACGTCGCATCGAAGTACGGTTCCCAGATCCTACGGCAAACCCATATCTCGCTTTTTCTGCAATGCTGATGGCAGGCCTAGACGGAATTCAGAACAAAATTCATCCAGGCGAAGCAGCTACCAAAGATCTTTATGATTTGCCAGAAGAGGAGGCTTCGAATCTTCCAACGGTTGCCTCAAGCCTTGAGCAAGCGCTAGACGCACTCAATGCAGACCGTGGATTCCTCACTGCTGGGAGCGTTTTCACTGATGACATGATCGATGGATACGTTGAACTAAAACGGGAAGAGGTGGAACGTCTGAACATGACAACCCATCCAGTAGAGTTTGGCATGTACTATAGTGTTTAACAGACTAAGGCGGAGACCTCGGTCTCCGTCATTGCCAAACGATGTATCTTGCACTCCTTAACTCCTTAAATAACGGAATCATGGTATTAGATGTTCATGGAAAAATTTGTTGGGCTAATGAGTCAGCATGTCGGATAGTCGCTACCAACTGGAAATATCTAAAAAACCGCGAACTGTCAGACTTCATTTCCGACCCGCAAGCTAGTGAAGTCGGGGACTCACTAGTTGATTGTGTTGAGCTTGGTCACAACTTTACATATAGGGAATTGCAATTCGCCTCGGGTAGATCAGTATCCACGATAGATGCTTCTTTTAGTAAATTGCAACATAGTTTCCATGGCAATGGGACCGTCCTAGTTGAGCTAGCCGAAGTTGATCAAATTTTAAAAATTGCTCGTGAGGTAAAGTACTCAAAAGATGAACAAAGCTCGAAGCAAGTACTGAGAGGCTTAGCTCACGAGATCAAAAATCCTTTAGGCGGCATTAAGGGAGCAGCTCAATTACTCTCAAAAGAAGCTGATGCCTCTATCTATAAAGAATTTCTTGAAGTCATAATCACTGAAACAGATAGGCTTACCGGCCTGGTTGATAATTTAATCGGTCCAAATCTGAAACAAATCAGTGATCCAATCAACATCCATAAACTGTTAGAGCAATGCAGATCGCTCCTAAGTGCTGAGGCAGGTGGAAAAATTGATTTCGAACGAGATTATGACCCTTCATTACCAGAAACAGAAGGAAATGCAGAACAATTATATCAAGCGATCTTAAATATTACTAAAAATGCGCTCGAGGCGGTTACCGAGGCGAATACGCCATCTGCACGGGTACGATTCAGAACGCGCGCGGTTAGACGCACGCATCCGGGATCCAGAGGTTCGCATCAGATGCTTCAAGTTCGGATCGAGGATAACGGCCCAGGAATTCCAGAGGATCTTAAAGATCGAATATTCTTCCCTATGGTTTCTGGTAGAGCACAAGGGTCAGGCATCGGGCTTTCAATCACACAGACTATAATCTCACGGCATCGCGGTTGGATCGAAGTCAATTCAAAACCAGGACACACTGCGGTAGATATAATACTACCGTTCGGAGACATACAATGAGCTCACCTACTGTTTGGGTCGTGGATGACGATCGCTCAATTCGCTGGGTTTTGGAGAAGGCCCTTCAGGGTGCGGGTCTTGAACACGCAGTTTTTGATTCAGCTAAAGCAGTTCGTAAAGCATTGGAAATACATACTCCAGCGGTTGTTATGACTGATATTCGTATGCCCGAAGAAGATGGACTTTCTCTTCTAGAACATCTCCACACGGTTTCACCAAAGTTACCCGTAATCGTCATGACTGCGCATTCAGATCTCGATAGTGCTGTCGCATCCTACAGTAAAGGCGCCTTTGAATACTTACCGAAACCTTTTGATGTCGATGATGCCATTTTGCTTGTACGACGAGCGCTAGAGCGTCAGAAAGAAACGCCTACTGTTAACGAAAAAAAAGTTGGAGATGAAACCCCACTGATTCTCGGTGAAGCGCCAGCTATGCAGGATGTATTCCGTGCCATCGGCCGCTTGGCACAAGCGGAAATTACCGTTTTGATCAATGGGGAATCTGGAACAGGTAAAGAACTTGTGGCAAAGGCTGTACACGCAAACTCTCCACGCAAAGCTGGTCCTTTTATAGCACTCAACATGGCGGCCATCCCAAAGGACCTCGTTGAATCTGAACTCTTTGGTCATGAAAAAGGATCGTTCACTGGTGCAACCGGTGCGCGAATTGGCCGCTTTGAACAAGCCAACAGTGGTACCCTTTTCCTAGATGAAATAGGGGATATGCCTTTTGATACACAAACACGATTATTGCGTGTGCTGGCAGACAACGAATTCTACCGGGTAGGTGGAACATCGCCTGTGAGGGTGAATGTTCGTATTATTGCTGCGACGCATCAAAATTTAGAAGAGTGTGTTCGCGAAGGCTCATTCCGTGAAGATCTTTTCCATCGACTCAATGTTATCCGTATTCAACTTCCGGCCTTAAGAGATCGTCGAGAGGATGTACCAGGCCTAGCCGAGCACTTTCTTGCAGTCGCTGCGCGTGAGATTAATACCGAACCGAAACATTTAGGTGACGATGCTAAGCGAGCGCTGTCGGATTTCAATTGGCCGGGTAACGTGCGTCAACTTGAAAACATGTGTCGTTGGCTATCGGTCATGGCTCCAAACCCACAAATTCAAGCGCAAGACTTGCCGCCTGAGATCACCTCCCCTGCCGATGGCGTACCGAGAAATACTTTGACATGGACCGGACTATTGCGGGAGCGCGTAGCGAGTCTTATTAAATCACACGAAGGTGAGGTAATCCCCAAGCTAACCGAGGAATTTGAGCGAACACTGATCGAAGTCGCCTTAACAGACACCGCCGGCAGAAAGAAGGACGCCGCTGAAAAGTTAGGTTGGGGAAGAAACACCCTCACCCGAAAGCTGAAAGAACTTGGATTTACGGATTCAGATTCAAGCGACGATTAATTGGTCGTTTGCTGCTTTCGTTGTTCGAGTAAAGCATCGAAATTAATAGGCGCGAGCATGGGAGCAGGAAACGTTGCCTTAACAGCGAGCGAATCAATCGTCTCACGAGCATAAGGGAACAGGATATTTGGGCACATAGAACCTAAAATATGTTCCACTGTCGCATCATCGAATCCCTGTAAAACGAATACACCCGCTTGTTGAATCTCTATTAAAAACGCAACTTCGTCGTCTGTTTGAACGGTTACACCAAGCTTCAGAATCACCTCGTACAACGTGTCATTCAGCCGCGCATTAATGACATCTACCTCAAGACTTAACTTCGGCTCCCACTGCTTCTCAAAAATTTGCGGCACCTTGGGTGACTCAAGCGACAAATCTTTTGTGTAAATTCGCGCGATTGAAAAATTTTGTTCCACTTCTTCAGACATGAATACCTACTTCCTCTAACCAAATTTTAAGTTGCCCTGAACGAAGCGCGTCCTGTGTATCGTTGCAACCCCCAATATGGCGATCACCGACAAAAACTTGCGGAACTGTCTGCCGCTGGCTGATCTCCATCATCTGTCGTCGCTTTTCTGGATCTAGATCAATCCTAACTTCGTTATACGGCACCCCTAAATCATCAAAGAGTCGCTTTGCCATTACACAGGATGGACAAAAACCGGTGGTATACATCAGCACCCTTGTCAAGACAACTTTCCTTTTTTTACCGGAAGCGAGGCTGACGTCCACTCAGCCATACCTCCTGCCAACCGAACTACCTGCTCAAAACCCTGATTCTTAAGTTTTTTTACCACAGACCCGGCCGACGTTCCCATTTTACAAACAACAACGACCGGACAAGTCTTATAACGATTCAGCTCTGATAGTTTTTTTTCAACAACACTAGCAGGAAGGTTGTATGCGCCAGCGATGTGGCCTTTTGTGAACTCTTGCGTTTCTCGAATATCCAAAATCAATGCATTCTCACGATTTATCATGCGTGTTGCTTCAGTGGTATTCACTGATTTACCTGCCTTTTTCGTCTCTGTGTAATACAACGTTCCTGCCGCCGATATCCACAACACTACGAGTACCCAGTTTTCCTGTACAAATCCGATAAAATTTTGCATAAATGACGAGAGACCGTGATCCAAATTAAGACGTCGAGTATAATGATGTCGCTGGCGAAGTCACGGGTCCCTCGTCAGTTCTTTGGCGAGATCCGTACGATTCGATAAATTCTGGACCAATACATGCGACCGAAACCCGTTGTACTTTTGATTTTGGACGGATTTGGACTCCGTGAGGCAGCGGATGACAACGCCATCCATCATGCAAATACACCCACATTTGAGCGACTGACGCAGAGTGTGCCCCATGCTCAATTAGAGACATCTGGCGAAGCGGTCGGTTTGCCCGTAGGCCAAATGGGTAATTCTGAAGTTGGTCACATGAACCTAGGAACAGGACGAGTTATCTACCAAGACTTCACCCGTATCAGCAAAGCAATTGATGAGGGTAGCTTCGATACGAACGAAGTACTAGTCAGCGCATGCCGGCAGGCAAAAGATCAAGGCAGCACACTGCATGTCCTCGGGTTATTGAGCCCGGGTGGAGTACACAGCCACGAGGACCATATTGAAGCAATGATCGGGCTAGCCGACACACTTAATGTTCCGATGACTCGATTACACGCATTCCTCGACGGGCGGGATATGCCCCCCAAGTCCGCCGAAACGTCAATGGTTCGCTTCCAGAGATTGGAAACCGTTCACACCAACTACAAATTCTCGAGTCTATGCGGTCGTTACTACGCGATGGACCGAGATAACAACTGGGACCGCATCCAAAGTGCTTACGATCTGATCACAAAGAGCCAAGCTGAATACTCAGCCGGAACAGCTGTCGAAGGCTTGCAACAAGCCTACCAACGAGGTGAAAGTGACGAGTTTGTTAAAGCAACGCGCTTGGGTGAGTCATGGGAATTGCGTCCGGAAGATGTCGTGATACTTATGAACTTCCGCGCAGATCGGGCGCGTCAAATCACCAAAGCATTAACTGCACCCACACTATCTGAACTAAATCGTCCGAACTGGGTAACTGCACTCAATGTATCGACATTGACACAATACGCTGATGACCTAAGGGTACAAGTAGCGTTTCCACCGGAAATATACTCAAACACACTAGGTGAGGTTGTGTCACAAGCAGGCTTGACACAGCTTCGGATAGCAGAAACCGAAAAATATGCCCACGTAACTTTTTTCTTTAATGGTGGCAGCGACCGAGTCTTACCCGGAGAGCACCGCGAATTGATACCCTCGCCAAAAGTTGCTACCTATGACTTAAAACCTGAAATGAGCGCACCCGAAATTACCGATTTCCTTGTTGGCGCTATCACGCAAAAACGCTTTGATTTGATTGTTTGTAATTTTGCCAACGGTGATATGGTCGGGCATACCGGAAACTTTCAGGCTGCCATAAAAGCTGTGGAAGCACTGGATCATGCCGTGAACCTTGTTGTGAGAGCGTGTGAATCAGTCGGGGGAGCTTGTCTAATTGCGGCCGACCATGGAAATGCGGAACAGATGTTTGATTCAGAAAATGAGCAACCATTTACCGCACACACGAATGGACCGGTACCAATTTGGCTTGCCTCAAATCCGGTGAACGCGGCCAAGCTTGCCAATGGTGCGCTAGAGGATGTGGCACCTACTCTTCTCGCCTTGCTCAATATCGACCCACCTATCGAAATGTCTGGTCGGTCGCTTCTGATTTTCTGATGCCTATTCTGATCTGGTTATCGATCGCGATCTGTAGCATTCAAAGTCAGGCAAACGAAATTAAAGACGCCGAGCAGCAGAGACAACTTGCTGAACAACTCCTCAAAACCCTGAAGAGCGATGTTCAGTTGGATACTAAAAAATTAGATATTATTAAATCTGAACTCAACCGTTTAAATACTGAATCTGCAAATCTAACTCTTTCAGTCGCTAATTCCGAAAGACTAGTGCGTGAACTGCGAAGCACACAACAACAAACAATGGAAGAAATCCAAGAAACCTCTAGGCAGGCCAGTATCGCACTTGACCACTACCGCAATGAGCTAATCGCTTATTATATAACCGGAAAGACCTTCAGACCTAAAGCTCAAAGCAAAGGGAATTTATCAGATTACTTACCATTCTTGCTGGATGCTCGCAAACAGAGCGTTTCTCGCATCAAGGCAAACGCCGCCGATTTAAAAAACCTACTAATTGAGCAAGAACGAAACTTAGAAAAAGTGCAAAGAGTTTCGATGAATCTAAAGAGCAAGCGTAACGCACTTTCCCGAAGAACCCGTGACCAGAGACAGCTGCTTGCGAGTGTGACTCGGACCCTAAAGACCAAAAAGCAACGTGAGGATGCACTTAATTCCGACCTAGAATTTCTGGATCAGCGAATCAGAGCACTACAACTGAGATCCAAAGGTGCGGCCCTTGAGTCGTTAAAGGGCAAGATGCGTTGGCCTGTCGACGGTCGTGTTTTGCGGCGCTTTGGACAGAGTCGACAGGACGGATTCGGTGATTGGCAGGGGCTCGTAATTGGCGCCACGAACAACAGCGAAGTTAAAGCAGTGCAAGCAGGCAAGGTAGCTTATGCAGGGTACCTGCTTGGATATGGTCTCGTAGTCGTAATCGCCCACGATGATGATCACGCAACTATTTATGGACACAATCAAAGCTTGAAAGTTGAGACAGGCCAATCTGTACTTGCACGACAGGTGATTGCGATTATCGGGAATACAGGTAGTCTGGACGTGGCAGCGTTATATTTTGGAGTGACCCGAAATGGAAAAGCGGTCAACCCAAGTTCATGGTTAAACTGAGACTATAATGAAAACGACACAAAGCATTCTAGGCTTTCTGCTCTCGACTTCTTTGTCCTTTTTTGGTCAAGCGGATGAACAGATACGAGACGTCGAATCTCTCGAGGCGCTCCGTGCATTTATTGAAGTGTATGAACACATCAAGGATGAGTACGTGGAGGAAATTGATGATCAAACGCTCCTGAATCACGCTATCAATGGAATGCTAACCAAGCTCGACCCACACTCGGGTTATTTGAAACCACGCGATGTGTCGAGCCTTAGAGACTCAACCACAGGCTCATTTGGCGGCATTGGGATTGAAATGGACTTGGTAGACGGTTTGATTAAGGTGATTGCGCCGATCGATGATTCGCCTGCATCGCGCGCTGGAATTCTTGCTAAGGATATCATCACACACGTGAATAATGAGACCGTCCGCGATGTAAACCTGCGAAAAGCGATCGAGCTACTACGTGGGCCGATTGGCTCTGAAGTGGAACTCAACATACTCCGGAAAGTCGATGGGGAAGCAGAAGAATTGACTATCTCTCTTGAGCGAGCAGTGATTCGTGTCACGAGTGTCAAACAAGAAATACTTCCGCACGGAATTGGATACATCCGGATCTCTCAATTTCAGAATAGAACTGGCTCTGACTTGGTTAAAGCCATCAGTAAGCTTCAATCTCAGGAGAAACTCAAAGGTCTCATTCTAGATCTTAGAAACAATCCAGGTGGTGTTCTTTCAGCTGCCGTTGAAGTGGTCGATGCTTTTGTTAGTGAAGGACTAGTTGTTACCATCAAAGGTCGCGATGAATTTCTCGAATCAAAATATGAAGCAACCAATACCGCCGTCTTAAGCCAAGAACCGATAGTTATTCTCATCAATGGAGGCTCGGCTTCGGCATCAGAAATAGTTGCAGGTGCGCTACAAGACCATGAACGCGCTGTTCTAATCGGAACACCATCTTTCGGGAAGGGTTCAGTACAGACCATCTTGGCTTTAGAAAATGACTATGCACTAAAACTAACGACTGCGCTCTACTACACACCAAGTGGTCGCTCAATTCAGGCAAAGGGCATTCAGCCAACAATTCAAGTCTCAGGAGGAGAAGCCCCCATCGAGTCAGATTCTCAGGTGCGAGAGACTGACCTGCCCAAGCATCTGGAAAACGCGGAAAATGCAGATATAACAAGTGACCGCGTTATTAACAGGCTGACCCAAGATAACCAGCTATTGCATGCCTACAACTTGCTACGTGGATCTCAACTACTTAGTCGTTCAGACGGACCTCGATCCCTGATCTCGCCATAGTCTCTTTGGCTTCACCAATAGTATGCTGCGCGAAATGAAAGATACTGGCGGCTAACACAGCTTCCGCATGCCCCTCGAGCACGCCATCGACCAGGTGCGTCAAATTACCAACACCGCCCGAGGCAATGACTGGTACTGTCACCGCATCCGCCACTGAACGGGTTAGGCCCAAATCAAATCCATTCCGTGTTCCGTCACGATCCATTGATGTGAGCAGAATTTCTCCTGCCCCGAAAGAGACCATACGAACAGCCCACTCAACGACATCGATACCGGTCGGTTTACGTCCCCCATGTGTGAAAATCTCCCACCGATCTGAAGAGATCTGTTTGGCGTCGATCGCAACGACGATACACTGACAGCCAAATTTATCAGCAGCTCTCTTCACAAACTCGGGCTCAAATACGGCCGCAGTGTTTATAGATACCTTGTCTGCGCCCGCAAGCAACAAGTCACGAATATTGTCCGTATTTCTAATGCCGCCACCGACTGTCAGAGGAATAAATACCTCGCTCGCCATACGCGATACGGTCTCGTAGGTCGTCGCCCTATTCTCGTGACTCGCCGTGATATCGAGGAAAGTAATCTCATCCGCGCCCTCTTGATTATAACGACGACTAATTTCTACGGGGTCTCCAGCATCTCGGATATCTTCAAATCTAACGCCCTTCACCACCCGACCTTGGTCAACATCCAGACAAGGAATAATACGTTTCGCTAGACCCATCTAATCGGTCTCCGTCAACCGAATAGCGTCCGCAAGATTCAGCGTACCTTCATAGATCGCTCTTCCAGTGATTGCCCCTACCACACCATCAGATTCGACTGCCAACAACTCAGTGACATCAGATAATCCTTTCAGGCCCCCGGATGCGATCACCGGACAACCAGTCTCACAAGCCAGGGACGCTGTCGCCTTAACGTTAACGCCCGACAGCATGCCATCGCGACCAATATCGGTGTATACGATTGATGAAACCCCCACATCTGAAAATCTTTTCACAACATCGACGGCCGATATCGTGCTTGCTTCTGCCCACCCGTCAGTGGCAACCCAACCATCCTTAGCATCAACACCAACGATTATCTGACTCGGAAATTGATGACATGCTTCTGTCACCAATACCGGATCTTTAACGGCTTGAGTTCCGATGATTACCCAAGCCAAGCCAAGATCGAGATAAGCTTCGATTGTGGCTAAATCACGAATCCCACCACCCAGCTGTATTGGCAAGTTTGGATGCTCCGCTAGGATTCGAACTACAGCTTCTTTATTCTCCGGCTTTCCTGCAAAAGCGCCATCCAAATCCACGACATGTAATCGCCTCGCTCCCGCTTCGACCCATCGGGTTGCTGTTGCGACAGGATCGTCAGAATATACGGTCGCGTTTTCCATCTGCCCTTGCCGCAGCCGCACACAAGATCCGTTTTTGAGGTCGATAGCAGGAATAATCAGCATGTTCCATCCCAGCTTAAAAAGTTAGAATAAAGATGAATACCTGCGTCATGCGACTTTTCCGGATGAAACTGAACAGCAAAAACGTTTTGTGTCGCCAGCGCCGCGGCAAAGGGGAGGCCATATTCGCACCGTCCGATCACACAATCGGCACTGGCATCTGCATAACAATAGCTATGCACAAAATAAAAACGTGTACGGTCAGGTATACCTGACCACATCGGATGAGGCTGTTGAATCACTTCATTCCAGCCCATGTGCGGTACTTTCAATGAAGCGCCCACATCCGTCTTCATTGATTTGGAAAATTGCGTAATTTGGCCTGGGAAAACACCAAGCGCTTGAACACCGGAGCTCTCTTCTCCATATTTGGCTAAAATTTGCATACCAACACAGATGCCCATCAAAGGTTTAGTGCCTATGAGGTCAAGGACGACACTGTCAAGAGCACGGTCTTTGAGTCCTTGCATACAGTCGCCCATCGCCCCCACACCAGGTAACACAACTCTGTCGGCAGCGCGAATAGATGACGCGTCTGATGTCACTATGACCCGACAGATACCAGCATGTTCAATAGCCTTTGTAACGCTATGTAAATTTCCAGAACCATAATCGATGACGGCAACAGTCTGCACCATTCAAAGCGATCCTTTGGTCGACGGTATCATCCCACTCATACGAGAGTCTGGAGTTAGCGCCATACGAAGCGCACGCCCAAAAGCTTTGAAGACAGTTTCTATCTGATGGTGTGAATTATCACCCTTCAGATTATCGACATGTAAAGTCACCTGTGCGTGGTTTACAAAGCCCTGAAAAAACTCGCGAAACAGATCCACGTCAAATCCGCCAACAATAGAACGAGTGAAAGGAACCTCATAGAATAAGCCGGGTCGACCTGAAAAATCGATGGCTACACGGCTCAAGGCCTCATCCAGGGGGACGTAGGCGTGACCGTAACGGGTCATCCCCTTTTTATCACCCACTGCCTGAGCAAACGCCTGACCAAGTGTGATCCCCACGTCTTCGACCGTGTGATGGTCATCGATCTCAAGATCACCACTGGCCTGAATTGAAAGATCAACCATCCCGTGACGTGAGACTTGGTCAAGCATGTGCTCGAAAAACGGTATGCCGGTTTTAAACTCACCTACGCCCGTACCGTCCAAATTTAAGTTGATCTGAATCTGGGTTTCTAGTGTATTTCGTTCGACTGAGGCAATACGATGTGCCATGGCCTGTTCCTTAAGCCGCTATAAACACCGTAGTATAGCGGTACTAGGCTTGACTGACGACAGAGGGTGCTATGCGATTTATAAGAGTTTTCTTAATCTTAGTGATAGTTTCAGTAGTTGCCTCAGCGGCTTCTGTCGCCTACATCACTCAGGTACTGGATCCGAATGATCTCAAGCCCACGCTAGTTAACGCAGCCCAGAAACAACAAGTCAGGCTCGAGCTACAAGGAAATATCACGTGGGCATTCTGGCCATGGTTCGGAATTTCCGTTGAAGAGGTTAGAGCATCATCACCCAACTGGGATTTTGCGGCAGAGAGGCTCGAGGGCTCTCTTTCAGTATTATCATTGCTCTCAGACACTGTCGTTGTTGACCGCCTAAACGCAATCGCTCCAAAGGTGACCGTCAGGGTCGCGCAAAAAAATAAACGATCAACGCTGTCATATGAATAGGAATTTAAACGCGTTTCCTGAAGAAACAAATTATGTTCATAAGATAAGGCTAAAATAGAATTATTATGTTTTCCATTATTAAGTGATTTTAAGAAATCTTCTTTTACCTACTTTTAAA
>PAWX01000068.1 GCA_002714245.1 Gammaproteobacteria bacterium
GCATGAAATCGATCAGCGAAACTCACCCAAAGCCCCGGTTGGAATCGGTTGGCAAGACCCTGCCGAACGCCATGGTGTGTTGGTGAATTTAGGTGGAGCTCTGCCTTCCTGGTTCTCACAGTTTGATCACTTGGTGGAAATCGTGGTGCAAAACCCAGACGTGCTTAAGACTACCCGAGCTAACTGGAAAAAATTAAAATTTGACGGCTACCCGATAACACAACACGATCTGCGTTCATGACTGATACTCTCGATAAGACATATGATCCTGCGGCGATTGAGACTCGCTGGTATAAATTCTGGGAACAAAACAGGCACTTCGAGCCCTCCGGGCAAGGCACCTCCTACTGCATCATGATTCCCCCACCCAATGTGACCGGTTCATTGCATATGGGCCACGCATTTCAAGATACCATCATGGATGCCCTAATCCGCTACCGCCGGATGCATGGTGACGACACCCTCTGGCAGGTTGGAACTGACCACGCGGGTATTGCCACACAGATGCTGGTCGAACGTCAGTTATTGGCGTCCGATACCTCACGCCATGAATTAGGTCGCGAGAAATTTTTAGAGAAAGTTTGGGAGTGGAAACACACCTCGGGCGGAATGATTACTCAGCAGCTCCGTCGCATGGGAGCCTCAGTAGATTGGTCTCGCGAACGCTTCACCATGGACCACGGTTGCTCCCGCGCCGTTCGAGAAGTCTTTATTCGACTCTTTGATGAAGGACTGATCTATCGCGGTACACGCTTGGTAAACTGGGATCCTGTGCTCCACACGGCGATTTCTGATTTGGAGGTGGTAAGCGAGGAAGAAAAGGGCTCGCTCTGGCATTTCAAATACCCATTGGTAGACGGGTCGGGTCACTTGGTCGTCGCAACCACGCGACCGGAGACGATGTTGGGCGATACTGCTGTTGCTGTACATCCCCAAGACCAGCGTTACAAGAAATTAATCGGTAAGTCCATCGCTCTGCCACTAACAGATCGCGAGATTCCGATCATTGCAGATGATTATGTGGATCCTGAGTTTGGAACGGGTTGTGTAAAGATCACACCCGCGCACGACTTTAATGATTATTCAATGGGTCAACGTCACAGCCTCCCAGTGATAAATATTTTGACCGAAGACGCTAAACTAAACGACGCTGTACCTGACGCCTATCGAGCGATGGATCGGTTTGATGCAAGGGCACAAATTGTTGAAGATATAGACGCCCTAGGGCTTCTTGAGAAAATAGACCCACACACTCTAAAAGTGCCTCGAGGCGATCGGTCTGGTGTTGTTATAGAGCCTTTGCTAACTGACCAATGGTTTGTCGCTGTCGAGACACTCGTAAAACCAGCAATCGAGGCAGTGGAAAATGGCTCTATCCAATTCGTACCGAAACAATGGGAAAACACCTATTTTGCTTGGATGCGTGATCTAAAAGACTGGTGTATCTCCCGGCAGCTTTGGTGGGGTCACCGGATTCCGGCTTTTTATGACGAGGCTGGCAACATTTATGTGGCGGAAGATGAGGCGGCAGCGCGTAAGAAATATAACCTCGCCTCCGGCGTGAATCTGACACAAGACGACGACGTCCTGGACACGTGGTTCTCGTCAGCACTTTGGACTTTTTCAACACTGGGTTGGCCAGACGATACCGAGGCGCTGAAGCGCTACCACCCGACAAGTGTATTAGTAACGGGCTTCGACATTATTTTCTTCTGGGTTGCCCGCATGATCATGATGACCCTAAAATTCACGGGGCAAATACCATTTAAGACGGTCTACGTACACGGACTTGTACGGGACGCAGAAGGTCAAAAGATGTCTAAATCCAAGGGTAATGTCTTGGATCCAATCGATCTGATTGATGGTATTTCGCTTGAGGACCTCGTAGAGAAGAGAATTGGCTCTCTGATGCAGCCCAAGATGAAGCAAGCAATCGAGAAGGCGACCCGGCGTCAGTTCCCAGATGGACTGCAAAGCTATGGCACCGACGCCCTCCGGTTTACCTTTTGTTCACTGGCATCAACTGGCCGTGACATCAACTTTGATGTGGGGCGGATCGAGGGATATAGAAACTTCTGCAACAAGCTCTGGAATGCGACCCGATTTGTGATGATGAAGGTAGAAGACCACAACTTGAGTCACCTCGACGTCTCTCACATGACGGTATTTGATCGGTGGGTCAGCTCGAGCCTGCAGGCAACCCAAAGCAGAGTGGCCGGAGCAATCGAAAGTTATCGATTGGATTTGGCAAGTCAGGCGATCTACGAGTTTGTCTGGAACGAGTACTGTGACTGGTACTTGGAACTGACTAAACCGATTCTTTCGAAGGGCGGGGCGAGCAGTGAGACACAGGACGCGACACGACGCACCTTGGTAAGTGTATTAGAGACTATCTTACGTCTGGCGCATCCATTAATGCCCTACATCACCGAAGAGCTGTGGCAACAAATCGCACCACTCATTGGTCGCGGCGGCGACACCATATCTAAAGCGCCCTACCCGGTCCATGATGGTGGGAAAGTTGACACTTCAGCCGAGGCCGATGTCGACTGGATGAAATCCGTAATAGTGGCAGTCCGAACGATCCGCGGTGAAATGAATTTGTCACCAGCCAAAGCAATTCCAATGATGTTGGCTGGCGGAACCTCTGACGACAGAGATCGCCTAACCCGTCTCGAGACATTGATCATACCGCTCGCAAAACTCTCTAGCATCCACTTCTTAGATATTGGTGCACCGATCCCAGCATCATCCACACAACTGATCGGACAATTAGAGGTCCATGTACCCATGGCAGGACTAATTGACGTTAATTCAGAAGTCGCCCGGCTTGAAAAACAGGTGAGAAGGTTAGAGGCTGATATCCAAGGATTAAGAGGTAAACTAGGTAATCCTGGCTTCATTGATAAAGCGCCGGCAAACGTGGTCGAACGTGAACGCGGACGGTTGGCTCAAGCAGAGTCACAACTGGCCAAAATAAGTGTCACGGTTATTGAACTCAAATCGGGGTAAAAGCGGACAAAAATGGAAATCAAAAAATCCATCTTGATGAAAAAAATTTATCGATAAATTGATCTGATATTTATCCACAGCCAAAGCAAACCCAAAGGCAGAGAAAATCTGGCTTTGGAGAACTTACAATCCAGTTCTCCCCAATTTATCCACAAAAATTTTGCATTGACTTACCTACAAACCACAGTATCTTGTGTTATTTACTTTTAGTCACCCCTAGATATAGGGGTAGTAGGCAAAACAGTAAACACGGACTAGGTGGAGGCCGCATGTATCGATCGAGCCGCGTCAGCGGTGAGCAACAAGAAGAACAAACGGCCGCACCGATGGTTGCGCCCGTGTCCCCAGATGTAACTCCGACACCTGGCGACATCCGGGTTATGAAGAGAAATGGTGCAGTCGTCGGTTTCGATGCTACAAAAATCGTTGTCGCGATGAGCAAGGCATTTTTAGCCGTGGAAGGTAATACCGCCGCGGCAAGTAATAGGATTCACGAGACAGTAGAGCAATTAACAGCTCAGGTGGTAGACACATTCCACCGGCGGATGCCATCCGGCGGTATTGTCCACATAGAAGATATCCAAGACCAAGTCGAGTTGTGCTTAATGCGCAATGGAGAACACCGAGTAGCGCGGGACTATGTTTTATATCGCGAAGAAAGAAAACGCATGCGGTTAGAAAAGGTCGAGTCGCCACGTGAAGACCATCCCGAAATCAAAATTGTTAAAGGCGATGGATCCAAAGAGCCTCTGGACGTTGGCCGTTTAAAGACAGTTATTGCCGAAGCTTGTGACGGTCTGGCTGACGTCGATGGAGCGCTGGTTCTTCAGGAAACATTGAAGAATTTGTATGACGGTGTAACACAGCAAGACGTCAATGCTGCTCTCATTATGAGCGCACGGACGATGGTAGAAAAAGAACCAAGTTATAGCTACGTCACTGCTCGGTTGTTGCTTGACGACATCCGAGCGAAGGCACTTACACGCTTAGGTGTTGCTGAAAAGTCGACCCAGTTTGAAATGGAAACATTCTATCCACAAGCCTTGAAAGAGTTTCTGCAGTTAGCTGTCAAGAGCGAGCTAGTCTCTGAAGAGCTGTTGGAATACGACCTCGATCAAATGGCAACAGCGTTAATAGCCGAAAGAGACAATCAGTTCACGTACTTGGGACTTCAGACGCTGTATGACCGCTATTTCATACACAAAGATGAAGTCCGGATCGAGCTGCCGCAAGTGTTCTTCATGCGCATAGCGATGGGTCTAGCACTTCGCGAGGATAATCGTGAAGAGCGGGCAGTTGAGTTTTATCAGCTACTGTCAAGCTTTGACTATATGGCGTCGACACCAACACTCTTTAATTCCGGCACATTGAGAAGCCAGCTATCGAGCTGCTACCTGACCACCGTGCCAGATAACCTCGACGGTATCTATGGTGCGATCCGAGATAACGCGATGCTCTCAAAGTGGGCAGGTGGCCTAGGTAACGATTGGACACCAGTACGCGCGCTTGGTTCGTACATCAAAGGCACCAACGGGAAAAGCCAAGGCGTTGTACCGTTTCTCAAGGTAGTCAATGACACAGCCGTGGCTGTAAACCAGGGCGGTAAGCGCAAGGGTGCGGTCTGCGGGTATCTTGAAACCTGGCACATGGATATCGAAGAGTTTTTGGAATTGAGAAAGAATACTGGTGACGACCGTCGTCGGACTCACGACATGAATACGGCGAACTGGGTTCCTGATCTCTTTATGAAGCGAGTATTCGAAGACGCAGAATGGACACTCTTCTCACCATCGAGTTGTCCAGATCTTCACGACCTTGTCGGCGCGGCGTTTGAGGACCGGTATAAAGAATACGAAGCCATGACACACTCCGGTAAAATAACCCACTTCAAACGATTGCAAGCGAAAGATTTATGGCGAAAGATGCTCTCGATGCTATTCGAGACAGGCCACCCTTGGATAACATTCAAAGACGCATGTAATCTGAGAAGCCCCCAGCAACACGCCGGTGTAGTGCACTCGTCAAATCTCTGTACCGAAATCACGCTCAATACATCGGCCGATGAAATAGCGGTCTGTAACTTGGGTTCCGTGAATCTCAGGCAGCACGTCACTAAAGAAGGTGGGCTTGACCGTGAAAAACTCGAGAAGACCATCACAACAGCCGTACGCATGCTCGATAACGTCATCGATATTAACTATTACGCCGTCCCTCAGGCAGAAAACTCAAATATAAAACACCGCCCTGTCGGGCTTGGCGTTATGGGCTTCCAGGACGCGCTGTATGAACTCGGCATTCCCTACGGTTCAGAAGAGGCCGTCCAGTTTGCTGATGAATCAATGGAAGTGATTTCATATCACGCTATCGAAGCATCTGCCGACCTGGCACGCGAACGCGGCGCCTATTCAAGTTTTGATAGGAGCCTCTGGTCTCAAGGTGTCCTACCAATTGATTCAATTGAAAAACTAAGGGAAGAACGTGGAGCCAATTATCTTAACGTGGACACCACCGCACAGCTCGACTGGACGGAACTACGAGAAAAAGCCAAAGATGGAATGCGGAACTCAAACGTTATGGCCATCGCACCAACGGCCACGATCGCAAACATCACGGGCGTGTCGCAATCGATTGAACCGACCTACCAAAATCTCTACGTAAAATCGAATCTTTCCGGAGAGTTTACAGTTGTTAACCCATACCTAGTTCGCGACCTCAAGGAGCGTGGATTATGGGACAACGTGATGGTTAATGATCTTAAATATTATGACGGGTCGGTGCAACAAATAGCGCGTATTCCTGACGATCTTAAAGCCCTGTATGCAACTTCGTTTGAGCTGGAAACACGCTGGATAGTCGAGGCCGCCGCGCGTCGGCAGAAATGGATCGACCAAGCACAAAGCTTAAACATTTATATAGCCAATGCCAATGGTAAGAAACTTGACGTGACATACCGTATGGCATGGTTCAGTGGATTAAAGACGACCTACTATCTGCGCGCTCTGGGCGCGACACAGACAGAGAAATCGACCATCAACAAATCGAACCTGAATGCGGTTGCCGCAAGTCAGCCTCCACAGGCTACCGAACCTGCTTCTGTTCCCAAGGCCTGCAGTCTGGATGACCCAGATTGCGAGGCCTGTCAGTAATTAAGACGAATTTAAGAGGAAAAAACAACAATGCTAAATTGGGAAGCGTTTAACGAACCAGATGAACAAATCGCCACTCCACCGATGCAGACAAAACAAGAGGTACCACAACCGCTAGCGATCGAAGCAAAGTCAGTGTCTGAACCGATTGATCAAGTACGCTACGAGCCAACCGGATCAGCTGCCTATGAAGCTGCTCAAAAAGCACTTGAGCAGCTAGACGTCGCGCCAGGCCTTGAAGAACTCGAAATGGGTGCAGAGCGTGTTCAGGTAGATCAGAAACGGATGATTAATTGTCGTGCCGATTTAAATCAGCTAGTGCCATTTAAATATGAGTGGGCGTGGACCAAATATCTGGATGGCTGTGCTAACCACTGGATGCCACAAGAAATCAATATGACCCAAGATATTGCATTATGGCGTTCAAGCGATGGTCTATCAGCCGATGAACGCATGATCATAAAACGGAATCTTGGATTCTTCTCGACCGCCGACTCACTGGTTGCCAACAATCTTGTACTCTCAATCTACAGGTTGGTTACAAACCCTGAGTGTCGCCAGTATCTGTTACGTCAAGCGTTTGAGGAAGCGATCCATACGCATGCCTATCAGTACTGCATTGAGTCACTCGGAATGGATGAAGGCGAGATCTTCAACATGTATCGCGAGATTCCTGCAGTGGCCAAAAAAGCGGCCTGGGCACTGAAGTACACCCAAGCGATCGGTAACCCACAGTTCCAGACAGGCACGACGGAAAATGATCAGGAGTTGCTGCAAAATCTGATCGCTTTCTACTGCGTCCTTGAGGGTCTGTTTTTCTATTGTGGCTTCTCACAGATTTTGTCGATGGGTCGTCGAAATAAAATGACCGGTGTCGCGGAGCAGTTCCAGTACATACTGCGTGATGAGTCTATGCATGTGAACTTTGGCGTAGACGTTATCAACCAAGTAAAAAATGAAAACCCACAACTCTGGACGCAAGAGTTCCAGGCGAAGATGACGCAGATGATCTTGGAAGGTTTAGCGCTTGAAATTGAGTACGCACGCGACACGATGCCACGAGGTGTGCTCGGCATGAACGCGCAGATGATGGAAGAGTATCTGAAATTCATCACAAACCGTCGACTCACTCAAATTGGCTTGTCAGAGCAGTTCCCTGGCGTAGAAAACCCATTCCCATGGATGAGTGAAATCATGGATCTGCGAAAAGAGAAGAACTTCTTTGAAACCCGAGTCACCGAATACCAGGTAGGCGGCGCATTGTCCTGGGACTAGACCTCAACCGAGGCTGATTTCAGCCCAGACTTCGGTCTGGGCTTTTTTATTTCAGCAGCATTTACTGTTTTGTTTTTGACTAAGTCCGTACCCTGCTTGAGTACACTAGACTAATATGGACATCCAAAGATCTTTCAGGGATCAGCCGAAGATTCTGGTTATTTCTTGGCGTGTTGATGGCTGACATCCGGCTCGCGTGCAGTTTATCCCGGCCGCCTGTACGGCAAATATCAGAATCTCTAACAACTGATCCCTGTCCAGCCCAGACATTTGATCCCCCATTAGGTTCAATCTCTCTATCTCTGATAACAGCGCCCCATGCAGCGAATCACCGGCACCGACGGTATCAGCCAGGACTCCGGGTAAAACCGCGGGAACGCGCACAGACACCCCAAGGCGAGTTAAACCGACTAGGCCATCGGATCCCGCTGTGTAGACACAGAGTTGAGGCGCATACTCTTCGGCAAACGTTTCCAAAGCGTCCTCACTCCATTCAGGGTGAAGATAATTAAGGTCCTCATCACTGAGCTTGACGATATCAGCTGCCTTAAAGAACCGGATCATCCCCTCTAAATATTCGTCTCTATCCTCTGTCATCGACGGACGACAGTTCGGATCGATCGAAATCATAGCTCCACGTTGTTTGGCTGTCTGCACAATTTCAAACCAGGCGTCCCGATCTTCTCTGGGAATTAAAGCACAAGAGCCCACATGAAAGACCGACATCTCCTTTGGAAATGATTCGACAATGTCGGCAACCGGAACCTCACGATCAGCTGTACTGTTTCGGTAGAAGGCATAACAAGGCTCACCGGTCTGATCAAAAGAGACTATAGCCAGAGATGAACAGGCTTCAGAGCGAGAATTTGGCCTCAGTCTCACGTTACATTCAGAAAGACGATCAACTAATAAATCCCCGTAGGGGTCCGAGCTCAAAGTAGAGACATAGAGCACGGGAGACCCCATCAACCCCACCGCGAGCGCACAATTAAGGGTTGAACCACCGGGGCAGGCCTCGAACAGGCGTTGCCCACGGCCAATCAAGTCCACAATGGCATCACCGCCGATTACGATCATGTCGCCGCTACCCTATATGTATAAAGTTAAGAAGCAATACACTCTCACAGACGCACTGAATTATTCTTGCAACGTCATGTTAGCAAAGCTGCGTGCTACAAATAAAAAATATCAAGAAAGCGGCTGCCTAGCTCGGCGAGAGATAAAAATCCTCGGGCGTAAAGTTCGACCTCCATGTCGACGCCCGAATCCTTCCTTTTGTTCCCAATCCTTTGGGATACCGGAAACCGGCATCGTGTCCTATTTTTTTATTGTAACACGATATTTTTTTGGACAAAAAGGCCTTTGGTCGGCAAATTCAGCCAAAATTAATAAAAAAAAACTATCATTAAATATTTTTTTATACTTTTGAACTATCATAAACTACAAAAGTTAATGCGCTCTGGCATCATCCTGATTAGACAAGGGTTAGGGCAAGAATCTTGAACCGTTTGAATCGACGTTGTCACTACCGCTGGATCAAGCCAAAACTAAAAAGGCTGTTGCGCTCTTTAACTAAATTCCCTCTAATCCTGCTGAGATTTATCGTCGATAAAGGAACCCCTGTCATGCACATAAATAAAATCACTATTCTGGTCCGTGACATCGACACAGCGATCCTATTTTATCGTGACGCGCTTGGTCTAAGATTAATTGAAGATAGTCTCATGGCCGGATCCAAGCGGATTGTGCGTCTTGCTACATCCGACTCAAGTACGGCGTTCAATATTGCCAACCCCAAACAAGGGGATGAGTCTTTGGTCGGTCGTCAAGCGGGAGATCGGGTGTTCGTATTTATGGATACCTCAGACCTAGACCTTGATATACAAAGATTCCAGCGAAACCGAGTAGCAATATTGGATGGGCCGAGAACAGAAGCCTTCGGCAGGTGCCTGATAATAAAAGATCTAGAAGGAAATAAGTGGGAATTCGTTGAACGTCGATAAACCCGCATATCACTCAAAACTGGCGACGAAAGGTTACAAGACTGATGCCTTTTCCACAGGTTTTGGTATTTTCGGGTAACGCAAAGACGGTTCGTCTAGTCGGCCACCGCGGCGCACGCGGCCTTCTGCCGGAGAACAGTACGATCGGGTTCGATTTCACCCTATCGATCGGGATCAATCTACTCAAGTTCGGCGTATTTCTCTAACGCGACTGCGTACCCGTGATTACCCATAACTACCGGCTATAACCATCTGACCCAACTAAAGAAAAACGGTCTTAGTGTTGGTGAGGATTCGTCGGCAAATTTATTACCGGGTTTGAACCAAGCTGGTGTCTCAATACCTGACGAGGTTAGCAAAGCCCGTGGATCCATTTGGTGCCCACACTTCAGCGAAATCAATCGAAGTGACCTCGCTCGAGCACGCGATTTAGGACTCTGTGTGGACGCATGGACCGTCAACGAATCACAGAACATCGAGGCCATAATTAGTCTTAGCGTCTACTCGATCGTTACCGACTATCCGGGACGGGCGCAGAAAATACTGCTAGATCTAAGCTACCGCTGGTTAATATCACTCCCATTAAACGAAGTTTTCGATACGTTTGAGTGAACGTAGCCTCTCATCCATACTAGACGGGCTTGATAAAAACCTTTTGTGCTCGGACTGTTCACCTATGATCAATTGTCGGCCCGCTACCATCGAAGACTTGACCCATATCGTAGCGGGTAATCGTGCCATGGCAAAAGAGACCGAGGGTATCGATCTGTCGCCAACCAAGATCGATGACGGGGTTAGAGCTGTTTTATCCAACAGGAACCACGGAATTTATTGGGTCGCAGAAAAAGAGGCCCATGTCGTAGGACAAATTCTAATTACCTACGAGTGGTCTGACTGGAGAAACGCCCAGGTCTGGTGGATCCAAAGTGTTTACGTGTGGCCAAGTGCCAGACGTCAAGGGGTATTTAAAGCGTTACTCGAACACGTGACATCTGAAGCAACAGACTCATCTGCCTGTGAATTGCGTCTGTACGCCGACACATCGAACACCGACGCCCACACCACCTATCTAAGCCAAGGTTTCACGACGGGCCACTATCAAGTCTTTGAAAAAACGTTGCGATGACTTACCTATTGACGATCAGTTAGTAGGCGACCGAAGGAATCAAATACCTAGCAAGAGCCAGTTAAACCAAGCAGGCAGCATGTCGAGCGCGCGCCTCAATCTCCGAGTAATCACCAGCAGCTAACAGATCAGATGGCGCGATCCAACTTCCACCCACACACACAACATTAGAGCAAGCCAGATAATTGGACGCCGTATCAGCCTTGATGCCACCAGTTGGGCATATTGAGAACTGAGGAAGAGGACCGGATAGCGATTTCAGATATTCCGCTCCACCTGAGGCTTCGGCTGGGAAGAATTTCCCACACGAGCTCCCTAGTTCCATGAGCCTCATCGCTTCAGACGCTGTCGAAAATCCAGGAAGCACCGGGATTTGGTTTACCTCACTCGCTGCCCAAAGTTCGCAAGTTGTGCCAGGGCTCACCACAAAATCCGCGCCGTACTCCTTTGCGTCACTGATCCGTTGAGTATTGGTAACTGTGCCAGCACCAATTAAAGCGTGAGGGACCGCTTTTTTCATAGCGATCATGGCATCCAATGCACACTCGGTCCGTAACGTAATTTCGAATATCGTTAAACCGCCAGAGGCAAGGGCTTCGGCCAGGGGGGTCGCCATTGAAATCTCAGGAATAACTAATACGGGCATGACCGGGCTCCGTTCTAGAGCCTCTTTTAATACAGGATGCATTACGCCTCCGGAAGTAACTGTAGACCACCACCTGATGTGGCGGGACCGGCCTGATGCCGGAGTGTTGAAAATAATGAACGACCCCAGGGTGCCGGGCTTTGAGGTTCTGGTACAGCCACAGCTGTTCTCGCCTCCAGAACAGATTGCTCGACCCTTACTAATAGTTCACCCGCCGCCGCATCCAATCGAATCACGTCACCGGTTTGTATCTTTCCGATTACGCCTCCAGCCTTCGCTTCTGGCGAGACATGAATGGCTGCGGGTACTTTTCCGCTTGCACCACTCATACGGCCGTCGGTCACGAGGGCTACACGGAAACCTTTATCTTGCAGTATCGATAACGACGGCGTCAGCCCGTGAAGCTCTGGCATACCATTAGCCTTTGGACCCTGTCCCTTCACCACGACGACTACATCACTATCTAGATCACCTCGCTCGAATGCAGTTTTCACGTCCTCTTCGCACTCAAAAACAACACACGGCGCCTCGATAACATGCCGCTCCTTGTCCACTGCCGAGGTCTTGATCACGGCCTCACCAATATTTCCGGTCAAATGCACAAGACCCCCTGTTTGCTCGAACGGTGCATGAACAGGCTTCAATATAGTTGGGTCCAAGGACTCTTTTTGTGGCGGAGTCCAGTGCAAATTTCCGTCAGTTACTTTGGGCTCTGACACACTCTCACCAAGCATCTTCCCGGTTATCGATAAGGCATCATCAATAAGCAGACCCGAATCCAATAACTCACGCATGACATATCCCATACCCCCCGCCGCATGAAAGTGATTCACGTCAGCAGAGCCATTTGGGTAGATACGTGCGATCAAGGGAGTCACTTTTGATAGCGCAGAAAAGTCTTCCCAGGTGACCGACAACCCGGCCGCCTGAGCGATCGCAATCAGATGCATCGTGTGATTAGTCGATCCGCCCGTAGCGTGTAATCCGACTATCGCGTTGACGATCGCTCGCGCATCAATGACCACCCCAAGTGGGCGATACCGGGCACCGCTACGTGTAGCTGATAATACGGCCTCAACCGCCTCATCGGTCAACATATCACGAATTGTCTCTCCGGGATTGATAAAACTCGAACCCGGTAGCTGAATGCCCATCATCTCGAGAAGCATCTGGTTCGAATTAGCGGTTCCATAAAACGTGCATGTCCCCGGACTATGGTAGGCCGCCGACTCAGATGCAAGGAGTACATCCCGTCCTACTTCGCCCTTAGCAAA
>PAWX01000069.1 GCA_002714245.1 Gammaproteobacteria bacterium
GCGGCGCTGTCTGCGGCCGTCATCGGAATCGTGCTTACGCCACCGTGATGTTGACTTCGAGGTTAATCTTTTTAGGCAAAAGGCGCTGCAGAATGCGCCATCTGGCGGCTACGCCTTTTCTCTCGCGTACCCAAGTTTTTTTGTGCGTGCTACGTGGTCTTCTCTCTCAATTTTAAAGAACGCGACCAATGCAGTTGAAATTAACGGTAAAAAAAAGCTGAAAGCAATGTGAATCCAAGAAAAGGAGGTGATTGCAGAGGTTGAGGCGGTTTCGTACGTAAGGTTTGGATCATCAAATCCAGAAAACGACACAATCAGGCCAGCAAGTAGCACGCCTCCTGCGCCAATTAACTTATGCATCATGCTGCTTGCGGTCCCTAGCAAAGCCTCCTCTCTGCGTCCTGTCTCGGCTTGCACCTCTTCGACTATTTCCATTCCCATCGATGCAACATAGATAAAGCCTAGGGCCCCCAGTGAACTTGCCACGCAGCTATGAATTAGTAGTGCCCACCAAAGGTGATCAGTTCCGTTCAAAAAAAATGTACTAAGGTCCGTTAAGGGATCTAAGAGTCTAAGGAAGTAAGGGAGTGGTCCAATAAGCGTTGCCAGCAAAAACACAGCGACGGCGACATTTTTTTTATTTCTGCCCCGCGAGAGATAAGGTGCTAGAAGAGAGACTATTATTACAGCCACGGCTTGGTACACGGCGAAGATCGCGATTTCTTCTGGTCGCCACTGCCATAGGTACTCGTTGTAATAGGTTGTTGTTCCTGTATCTGCGCCGACTTGAATTGCATAAACACAACCGGCCGCAAACAGGATAAGCCAATTCCTGTTTGATAGGGTCTCACGTAATTCCCCTAGCACGACCTTAAATTTCGACGATTTGGTCGAAGGTTGATAAAGCGAGGGGATGGTACGGTGCGTACCCAAACTCGCCACGACAGTCCCGATGAACAGCCAGCACCCGCCCCAAAAGCCGAGGAGCTTATAGCCTTCAGCGTCAGAAAAAGACCCTTCGAGGAGATAGGCTGACATCACATAATGGGACAGCACGGCTCCGCCAAACCAGCCGAATGCGGAGCTTAAACCGGCCAACGTATTACGTTGGTCGTAATCTTTTGAAAGTTCAGGGCCTAGCGCATTTCTCGGCACTTCATAGAAGGTCATAGAAATTCGCATAACGACCATTAGCACCAAAAGTCTTGCGAAAACCTCCTCATCTGTAGCCCCAATCGGTTCTTGCAGGATAAAAAAATAGGACAGCGCAAAAGGCACGATTGCCGCGTACATGAAAGGGTGGCGGCGTCCCCATCTGGTTCGTACTCTGTCAGACCAAATGCCGACGACCGGGTCAGATATTGCATCTATAACAAGAGCACTAGCCAGCGCTATCGAGACCAAATACGCGTCTAGGCCCAATACTTGGTTATAATAAAAAAGAATCCAAACGCCAAGCAGGTTATTTTTGATCCCTACACTTATAGCGCCAAATCCCCAGGCCAGAGTAATTAAGGGGTTAGCTCTATTTGTATTTCGTTTCTGCATATCTCCTCGCCCCAACTCCCCCAAGTGCAAAGTAGACATGGATACTGACATCTAATTGCGTGACGCAGTCGCTAATCATGCCACTTGTCACCGGGTAGCGTGATAAAAATCGAAGAGCTCTGAGTTGAATAACGATGTTAGTGCCCCATTGCGTTAATCACGAACGCGCAGTTATGTGTGCGCCTCTGCGATCGGGCAACACCCAAGTTCTTTGGCCTCCGCAAGTTTTAGCTTTTGATCGCGACAGCACCCTAAAATGTTGAAAAGGCAGCCTGTGAGGCGGGAGATTTTTTATCGACGGTGCTTGGTATCTGCGGCCGAGATAGAAGCTGTTGCTCTATTTGGCTTGGAAGAGACAGCGTTTAGGAATACAGGTGACAAACGAGCGAGCTTGCGCCATCGGTTCTGCAATCAGGCGCCTGTTGCTTGCAGATTGGCATAGCTTCGGCACAGCGCGTATGGAAGGTACAGCCGGGAGGTGGAGAGCGCAGGCTGGGAATTTCACCTATGATCAGTTGCTCGGCTCTCTGGGCTTCGACTTCGGGGTCTGCTTCGGGAACTGCTGCGAGCAAGGCTTTGGTGTACGGGTGTTTGGGCGATTTAAATAGCGTATCCCGATCCGCTTCCTCGACGATTTTGCCCAAGTACATGACCGCTACACGATTGCTGATGTGCCGGACGACCGACAAGTCGTGGGCAATAAATAAATAGGTAAGCCCCAGCCTTTCCTGCAGGTCCATAAGCAAATTTACAACTTGGGCCTGGATAGAGACGTCGAGAGCCGACACTGGCTCATCACATATGATCAGTTTAGGATCCAACGCTAACGCTCGGGCAATACAAATTCGCTGACGTTGCCCACCCGAGAATTCGTGCGGGTAACGCTCCGCCATATCCTCAAGAAGCCCAACGGTCTTCATAAGCGACGCGATGCGTGCATGATACCGCGTCTTGTCACCGGCCATGCCGTGCACGCGCAGCGGTTCCCCGATTATAGAGCCAATCTTCATACGGGGATTCAATGATCCGAAGGGGTCTTGGTAGACCATCTGCATTTTTCGTCGAATGCCCCGCATCTGAGCCGGACTATGGTGGGTAATATCCTCTCCATCAAAGATGATTTGGCCATCAAGTACGGACTGCATTTTCAGCACTGACAGGGCCGTCGTCGATTTACCGCAGCCGCTCTCGCCTACCAAACTGAAGGTCTCGCCGCGTTTGATATGAAACGACACCCCGTTGACCGCAGCAATTGAGCCCACCTGGCGCTTCAACAAACCTTCGGTCACAGGGAAGTGCACCTGCAGATCTTTAACCTCAAGAATGTTGCTATCGCTCATAGCCGAAACATGCTCTTAAGTGATTTGGTGCAACCTCGCTCAGTGTCGGCTTGGTCATGATGCATTTGTCTTGGGCGTGGGGGCAGCGAGGGTTAAACGAACACCCTGACGGCAAATTCGATAAGTCCGGCGGCTGACCTTCAATGGTGTAAAGCCTGCTGCCCGGATCCCCATCCAGTTTGGGTATGGAGGCCATTAGCCCTTCGGTATAGGGATGCTGAGGATTTTTATAAAGCTCCCTGGCACTTGCCGTTTCAATAACCCTGCCTCCATACATGACGGCAACGTTATCAGCGTAGCGCGCGACGACGCCGAGATCATGGGTAATTAAAATCAGCGAAGAGTTAGCTTCCTTGGTCAGATTTTTGAGTAGCGAAAGAATTTGCGCCTGAACGGTAACGTCTAGGGCTGTTGTGGGTTCGTCAGCAATAATCAGCTTTGGTTGGCATGCCAGCGCCATGGCAATCATGACCCTCTGGCGCATACCGCCGGAAAACTGATGCGGGTAATCTTCAAGCCGGTTCACGGCGTCGGGAATCGCGACCCGCCGCAGCAATTCACCTGCTTGCTCGAAGGCCTCGGACCAAGACTTTTTGTGATGCAGCCAAATTGGTTCGGCAACTTGAGTGCCAATGGTTAACACCGGGTTGAGTGACGACATCGGCTCCTGAAAGATGAACGCGATTTGATTGCCGCGAATTTCGCGCAGCCGCTGTCCCGAGACCTTAGTGAGGTCCTCACCATCAAATTCAATTGAACCATCACTGACGCGCCCCGAATCACCGAGCAAGCCCATAATGCTCAGCGCGGTCACGCTCTTTCCAGAGCCGCTTTCGCCGACAACGGCGAGGGTCTCGCCAGCGTTGAGGCTCAAGGACACGCCGTCCAATGCCTGCACTTGGCCACGATCGGTGGCGAATGTTACTGACAGATCCGAGATCGCGAGCAGTGGATTCATTAGTCGAATCCCATCTGTTCTTTCAGCTCGTGATCGATCCATAACCTTGCGTATATAGGCCAGGGTCGGACGGCGCCTGCGCGCAGCTCACCGCCGTAATTTTTTACCCAAGGCCACCAGGCAGTGTGCACGTAGGGAATAGGCAGCCACACGTAGGGTGCCTGCTCGAGAATTTCTCGTGTCAGGTTGCGAAGAATTTTGATCCGTTCCTGCTCATCTCTCGTTTCATGCAGCACACGCACTTTTTCGTCAAATTCCGGGTCGGAATACTGAGAAGGATTCCATGTCTGCCCGCTAACGAAACTTTTTCGTATCGTCGTCATCGGATTTGTATGCCCACTAGTCATAAGATATGCCGGACCGTGAGTCTTGGTCGTCATTGTCGACAGAAATGATGCGTACTCCATTGTCTGGATGTTGGTTTTGAGTCCTACTTGAGCAAAATAGCTTTCAAGTAGGGGCACTAGATCCATATGCGATGGCGAGCAGGAGCATACCTGTAGGTCGAAGCTGAATCCTTCCGGCACCCCTGCTTCGTCCAGCAGGCGCCGGGCTTCCTCTGGGTCGTGGGTGAAAAGTTCTTGCACGGAATCGGGCATTGCCTCTATCGGCTCAAAATACTCGCCAAATTCTGGATGCTGGGGGTAAGCCATCAGCTCGGCGTGCCCGCCATAAAAGTGATCAACGATCTCCTGCTGATTCACCGCAAGATTCATCGCACGACGCACGCGGATATCATCAAAGGGTTTTTGGTCCACGCGCAACGATATGAACTGTCCCCCCGTTGCCAAGTAGCGGTTCCACCGTAGCTCAGGGGTTGTCTTTTTTAGGTGGTCGACTGCAATCCAGCGAATTGCCTCCAAAATATCCAGCTGTCCGGTGCGCAGCGCGGTTAAGTAGGTGGCTTCATCCTTAATGATGCGATAGATGACTCGTTCAACAAACGGTAGTGGATAACTTTCTTGGCCCAGGCTAATTCGATCCCAGTATTGCTCGTTCTTTCGATAAATGTGGGCGTTGGCTTGAACATAGCGCTCCAGCTGAAAAGGGCCCGTGCCGGTCACGTTTTTCCAGCTTTTGCGATCGACCTGACTCATCTCCCTAGGACTGATTCCGGAGTAATAGCCGTAGCCAAAACGGTATGGCCACTCGGCGTTAAAGTGTCTCAAATGAAAAACCACGGTGTGGTCGTCTCGAGCCTCAACCCTTTTTATGTGGTCAAAATAGGTGGCTATTCGTTTGGGGCTCTCGTTGACCAGGTCGTAAGAATACACCACATCATCTGCGACCAATTCTCTAGCCTCCATGACGCCCAGTTTGGTCGGAAATATTACGCCCGTACGAAGCTTTACGACTAGCGTTAGAGGGTCTTCCCAGTACCAGTGTTCTGCGAGCTCTCCTCGCATGGAATCGGTCGGTAGATAGGCGTCAGCAATAAATGAGTAGGGCCCACCATTGCGTTTACTCTTCGTTAAATCACCGGCGAACAATTGTTCTCGAGCACTGCCATGATCATGATTACTTTTCCAAGTCCAATCTGCTGGATCCCAAGATAATGGAGAGAGCGTGATGTGCACCGTGCCAACGTTTAGATCACCCCCGTAGACCGGTTCTGCAGACCAACTCGCGCCGCCGAGGCAGGTCAGCAGCAGTGCAAAAAAAGATCGAATCATCGTCCTCGCATCCTTGGATCCAGCATATCTCGCAAAGCATCGCCGTAAACATTTATGGAATAGACGACTACGGTCAGTGCCAAGCCTGGTGCAAGCGCTAACCACGGCCCGACATACATATAGGTTCTGCCACCGCCGCTGAGCATGCTGCCCCAAGTGGGCACCGGTGGCGGTATGCCTAAACCGAGAAAAGACAGGCCGGCTTCGGCAAGAATGACAGCACCTACTCGAGTCGTGAAAAGCACGATGACGACCGGCATCACATTGGGCAGTACGTGGAACCACAGCACATGCAGTGTGCTCGCCCCCATGGATTGGGCTGCATGGGTGTACATGTTTTCGCGCACGGCGATGGTCGAGCCGCGAATAATCCGTGAGCCCGCGATGCCGTACAAGCATCCAAGAATAATGATAATTTGGCCTTCCCCAGGACCAACGATGGACACTACTACGATCAGCAGAACGAGATCTGGGAAAGTCATCCAGGCATCTACAAATCGCTGAATCAGCATATCTGCCTTGCCCCCGAAGTAGCCGGTTAGAACGCCTAGGACAATGGATAGAACCGTGGCCAGACCCGCGGCAAGAAAACCGATAATCACGGACAATTGGGCGCCATGGAGGATGCGGGAAAACACATCGCGACCAATGTGATCGGTGCCCATCCAATGGGCTAGCGACGGCGCCTGTAGTACCCTGCGCATGTCAGTTTCGTTCATGCCGTAGGGGGCGATCAGGTCAGCGAAAATGCCGCAAAACAAAAATAGCGCGAAGATGAGACCGCCGATACCGCCAAGAGGCTTGTCGCGCAGCATTCTGCGGTGAAAGGCCAGCAGTGAGTTTGACTGCCCAGCTTGTAGCGTAACCTCACTCACGTTCAGTGCCTAACCTTGGGGTCGAGAAAGCCATAGGTTAGATCGACGATCAGATTGATCAGCAAAATGGACACTCCGACGATCAAAAACACACCGGTAACTACAGGATAGTCCCGCTGAAATACCGCCTCCAGCAGCATCAGGCCCATGCCGGGCACGACGAAGATCTGCTCTAAAATCACAGCGCCACCGATCAGCAACGGCGCCTGCAGCCCAATCAAAGTGACCACGGGAATCAAGCAGTTCCGCAGGGCGTGCCGAAAAATAATCAGGTTGTCACGCAAACCCTTGGCGCGTGCCGTGCGTATGTAATCTTGTCGGAGCACTTCCAGCATCATGGTTCGAGTCATGCGCATGGTTACCGCAGAAAGTGAAAGGCCCAGCAGTACAGCGGGTACTAGCATATGCGCCAGATTGCCCAGCGGGTCCTCAAAAAAGGGGGTGTACTGCAGGGGCGGTGCCCATCGCCACCAAACCGAGGGGAATACCATGACCAGGGTACCGAGCCAGAAGCTTGGAATGGCGAGCATTAACAGTGAGAAAGAGCGAGCGATGTAGTCGCCCGGCGTGTCTTGCTTCATTGCCGAGTAAATGCCAATCGGGATCGCTACCGTCAGCGCGACAATCAGCGCCAGAAAACCCAGTTCAAAGGTAATGGGCAGGGTAAGCGCTAACTGTTCAGCGACCGGAGTGTTTTGCCACAGCGAGTAGCCAAAGTCGCCCTGCAAAATGTTGGTGATCCAAATGAAATATTGCTTGTAGATCGGTTTATCCAAACCAAGAGCAGCTTCAATCACGGCCCGATCTGTACCGGTGGAGATATCGTTTTGGGCTAGCATGAGGTCGACGACATCACCGGGAATGAGGCGAATCGAAGCGAAGACGATCACGCTGGTAAATAGCAGGGTTGGTATGACCGCAAGAAATCGACGGATTATGAAGGCCTGCACCACACCTCCTTTTTCGCTTCGGGATTAAAGTGACAAACACTAACTCTGCAAAATCATGAGCAAAGTTGGTGCTAGTTTAAAGTGGATTTTTGAGGGCTTTAGCCGTCTTAAACGAGTCACCACCTGGACAGTTGGGGCGGTGCAGTTGTCGAGGAGAGGAAAGGCAACGACGCATTTGATTCACTCTACTGGCCTGGTGCTGTGGTTTATAATCCCTATCGACGACGCGGTGCGGTCGCGTTCGAGGCGCGCCACAGAATACAAGCATTTTCGAGGAGACTCTTAGTGGACTACAACACATTGACTTATGCGGTGTCAGAAGGAATTTTGACATTAACTCTGAATCGACCCGATCAATTGAACGCTTTCACTTTGGAGATGGCGCAGGAACTCGTCGATGCGTTTAACCGGGCGAGCGAAGATGATTCTGTGGGTGCCATCGTGGTAACGGGCGCAGGACGAGCCTTCTGCGCAGGCATGGATCTTTCCATTGAAGGGAACGTATTTGGCCTTGATGAGAGCCAACAGCCTACGTTGGAAGACGTCAGTGAGCGCGGTGATGAGCAGCATATTTTGCACGGCGTGCGCGATGAGGGCGGCCTGGTGTCGTTGGCAATTTTTGAATGTAAAAAACCAGTTATCGCCGCAATTAACGGTGCGGCAGTTGGTGTCGGTGCGACGATGACCTGCGCTATGGACATCCGCCTTGTCTCCACCAAGGCTAAAGTTGGCTTTGTCTTCAATAAAATTGGCATTACTCCCGAAGCGTGCTCGAGTTGGTTCTTACCCAGGGTAGTGGGACTGTCGACGGCGCTAGAGTGGTGCTACACCGCGGAAATTCTCGAAGCCGATACCCTTGTGGATGCCAATTTTGCAAAGTCGGCTCACGAACCCGATGATCTTCTGCCCGCAGCTTATGCCATCGCGGAAAAGATCGTTAAGCACAGTCCCGTGGCAATCGCGCTGACACGGCAAATGATGTATCGCAACTCTGCGCAAGATCATCCGCGAGACGCTCACAACGTTGATTCGCTATCGATTTTTTACGCAAGTATCGGCAGCGGTAAGGAGGGGGTGCAGTCGTTCTTAGAAAAACGCGAAGCGGTGTTTAGCGATTCTGCCAGAGAGATGCCGTCGTTCTATCCATGGTGGAAGTAAATAGTGTAAAAGCGGGAACCTCAGTGAACTTTGACCAAATCGGTGGCAGGTGTTTCGATCAATCCTGAGCAAAGGCGTTATGCCTTTCCCATCCGACCATGAAGAACGTTACGCAAAGCCCAGCGCCACAGGGTGTCCGTGACTCCGTCAATCCCTGCTAATGTAAACGATTGAGTTCAACGGAAAGGGAATCGTATGAGAGTCGTACAAGTAAAAAAACCAGGCGGTTTAGACCATCTTATGCTGGCTGATCAAGAGAGTGCTGAACCGGGACCGGACGAGATTCGCGTGCGGTGGCACGCTAGCTCTCTGAACTATCACGACCTGTTGGTTGCAAATGGCGGGCTGCCAGTAAGCGACGGGCGCATTCCAATGTCGGACGGCGCCGGAGAAATCGATGCCGTAGGTTCTGCTGTGTCCCGCTGGCAGAAGGGCGACAAGGTGATGTCATTATTTTTCCCCGACTGGCAGGAGGGTCGCCATCGTCCAGAGCGCACCCGGGCGGTGACCGGCGATAGCATCGACGGCTGCGCCTGCGAGTATGCTGTTGTATCGGAAAACGCGGTAACGCGTATGCCGGATGGCCTAACTTATTCTGAGGCAGCGACGTTGCCTTGTGCTGGGCTGACGGCTTGGCAGGCCCTGATGGTGAGAGGCCAAATGCAGGCGGGCGACAGTCTGCTGGTTCAAGGTACGGGCGGTGTATCAATCATAGCCTTGCAGTTGGCAAAAGCTGCCGGCGTATCGGTTGTGGCGACGACCTCATCCAATGCTAAGGGTGAACGCCTTAAGGCCTTGGGCGCGGACCACGTTATTAACTATGCCGAGGACAACGACTGGAGTGACACGGTGAAAAAGATTACGGCTGGCGGAGTCGATCACGTGATCGATATCGGCGGCGGGGCGACGCTGCAGCACTCGATCAATGCAGCGCGTACCTCCGGCCAAATTTCCTTGGTAGGGATCCTAGGTGGTGTGACCGCTAAGGTTAACGTGCCCATGATTTTCTCTAAGCAGTTGCAGGTGTATGGAGTCGCTGTGGGCAGTGCAGCAATGCAGGAAGCTATGATCCGAGCTGTTGAGAGCGGCCAGATCAAACCCGTGATAGATGCTGATTATGATCTCGCGGATATTGCCGAGGCTTTTGCTTATCAAGGAAGCACACAGCATTTTGGTAAAATCACGTTAGCGATATAGGTTGGCATATGCGGGATCCCCGTGATTAGAAGTGCAATAAATCGGTTAGCTCGATCAGTCATTCAGTCCTCGCTTCAACCGCTGAGTAAGGAGTCGCATGCCGTTGCTAGTCCCATTAGCGGTCGTCACGCTGATATCAGTCTTATTGTCGGTCGCCTAGATGAAGTCAACTGATTCGATTGTAAGGCAGCGTTTGAGTGCCGAGGAATTGGTAGAGCTTCTCAACCTTGGGGGGCATGTGGAGGGCGGTTTTTTTCGCCGTACCTACGCGGCGGATTATCGCTTGCTAACACCGGGGGGCGATGAGCGGCTCTCGATGACGTCGATTTTTTACTTGCTCGCTGCCGAGTCGCCAGTCGGTCACTTCCACTTGAATCGATCTGACATTGTCCATTATTTTCATATGGGCGATCCCATCACCTACTACCTGCTGCATCCAGACGGTGAACTTGAAATCGTCGTTATGGGCAACGATTTGCGCGCCGGGCACGTTTTGCAGCTGACGGTGCCCGGCGGCGTATGGAAGGCCTCGCAAATACCTTCTGACGGTGAGCACGGCTTTGGTTTAATCAGCGAAGCTGTTTCGCCGGGTTTTGAATACGCTGATATGACATTGGGTTATCGGTCACGAATGCTTGCCCAGTTCCCCGAACACCGAGCATTGCTTGTGCATTTGAGCCATCCGGCCCCGGAAACCCTTTAAAAAACGATAAACAGAGCCAATACCGGCTTTGGCTGCTTCGCAGTTGTGATAGTCTGGTCTTCGGAGCTACGGTTGCCTTAGAGAGCCTGACGCACTGAGCGTAGCCCGAGTGTCTTAGTACTATTCAGACAGAGGCTTACGGCCCGTATGGAAAAAAGCTGGCGCACCTACAAACCCGATGGATTTTTCGATGAGTCGATTACTGCTAAGGGTAATCCTCGCGCAGCAGCCAGCCAGGCGATCAAATTTCTTAAAAGCCTGTCCTCCGAAGAGTTAGCGTCGCGTCGAGTCGCCGCCGAGCTGGCGATCAAAGAGATGGGTATTTCTTTTACGGTCTACACCGAGGGCGGCAACATTGACCGCGCTTGGCCCTTCGACTTCATTCCGCGCGTGATTACTGCTCGCGAGTGGACGCAGCTCAGCCGAGGTCTGCTACAGCGCATGCGTGCGCTTAATCGGTTTATTAACGATATTTATAATGAGCAAAAGATCCTCGCTGACGGCGTCGTTCCAGCGGACATTGTGCTTGAATCCAATAATTATCTTGAGCCTTGCGTCGGAGTAACACCGGCCTTCGGTGTGTGGGCGCATATCTGTGGAAGCGACATCGTACGTGATCATAGCGGGCAGTTTTTCGTGTTAGAAGACAACCTGCGTGTGCCCTCTGGTGTGTCCTACATGATTGAAAACCGTGAGATCACTAAGCGTGTTTTACCGGAGCTCTTTGAGAACTACAGCATACTGCCGTTAGACGATTACCCAATAAAGCTCTACCAAACGTTGGCTGCGCTATCGCCACGCACTCGTCGCCGTCCGAATATCGTGGTGCTAACGCCCGGCATTTATAACTCCGCCTATTTCGAGCACGCCTACCTGGCACACGGGATGGGAGCAGAGCTTGTCGAGGGCTCTGATCTATTTGTTGGCGAGGACAATAATGTCTATATGCGCACCGTAGACGGTCCAACTCGGGTAGACGTGATTTATCGGCGCATCAACGAAGACTTCATGGATCCTGAGTCTTTTCGCGAAGACTCTGTTGTCGGCGTGCCCGGTCTGATTCGATCTTGGAGAGCGGGTAGGGTGGCCATAGCAAATGCACCAGGTGCTGGCGTCGCCGATGACAAGGTGATCTATGCTTTTGTGCCCGACATGATTGAGTACTATTTGAAGGAAAAGCCCATTGTCAGAAATGTGCCTACCTATCTGTGCATGCGCGAGAAAGATCGGGAATATGTGCTGGGCAACCTCGACAAGTTGGTGGTTAAGCCTGCGAACGAGTCCGGCGGATACGGCATCATGGTAGGGCCTCATAGCACGAAGGAAACTCATAAAAAATTCGCGCAGCTGATCGAGGAGAATCCGCGCAACTATATCGCTCAACCCACATTGGCGCTATCAACTGCGCCAACCTATGTAGATGACACCATACAGCCGCGCCATCTGGATTTGCGGCCCTTTATTTTGCAGAGCAAAGACAGTTGGGTAACGCCAGGTGGGCTGACTCGGGTGGCCCTGCAAAAAGGCTCGTTGGTGGTGAATTCCTCCCAAGGTGGCGGCAGTAAGGATACTTGGATTGTTGAGGGTAAGTCCTAACCATGTTGTCACGCGTAGCCGAACGACTGTATTGGATGTCCCGTTACCTAGAGCGCACAGAAGATACTGCGCGTATTGTGAGCGCTTATAATCACCTGATCATGGATTTGCCGAAGGGGGCTGAGCCAGGGTGGGATATTATGGTTCAGATTCTCGATGCGGATCCGCAGTTCGATCAGCGATTTCGCAGCGTCAACGAACAAAACGTACTGAAATTTTTGGTCGCGGACGATACTGCCTCCTGCAGTATCCCGCATTCCATAGAGGCTGCACGAGAAAACGTGCGCACTACGCGGGATGTGTTGCCGGAAGAGACTTGGGAATTGGTCAACGAACTATCGCTCTTCGTTCGTGAAGTAGCTCCCAACTCTGTCGGACGACGTAACCGGCACGCCTTTCTCGCAGAAGTAGTCTCGCGTTGCCAGACAATAAACGGCCTGATGGCGAGCACGCTGATCCGGGATCATGCCTACAGCTTTATCAAGGTCGGTCGGCTATTGGAATGTGCAGATATGGCTACGCGAATGGTCGACGTTGGCGCTGGCGACATTTTGGATCGTGATGGCAGCACCAGTGCCTTTGATCCCCTGCTTTGGGGCGCCATGCTTCAAGCGCTGTCTGCCGCAAGTGCATATCGAAGACAGGTTGGCCCGTTGGTTGATCGCGACGCAGTCGTTGATTTTGTTTTTCTCGATTCCGCTTTTCCACGCTCGGTGAAGTTTTGCTTAAAGGGTATAGGCGAAGAGTTGGGGCGACTGAGCAACCACGATGAACCGTTGCGAGCACTGGGGCGTGTATGGCGCGGGCTCAATCGCCTGACGAAGGAAGATATGACCCAGGTAGAGCTGCATGGGTTCATCGATGATTTTCAGCTGCAGCTACATCAACTGCACACGGCAATTCAAAAGGCGTGGTTTCGGATTGCTAGTTCTTGAAGCGCTTTCACTGTCAGTGCGGCGCCCAGCTGTTTTTTGAAAATCAATACTGCATTAAATGTGGTCTGGATGTTGGTTTCGATCCTGAGCTGATGGCCATGGTGCCTGTGGACGGCAAGGACGTCGTTTACTGCGGGAATTGGCACGATCACGGCGTATGCAATTGGGTGCGTCCTCGGCAGGGTGGTCATCACCTCTGTGTGGCATGTCAGTTCAACCGTACTATTCCCGATCTGTCTTTGCCGAATAATCTGCAGTATTGGAAGGCCTTAGAACAGGCGAAAAAACGGCTGTTTTTTTCTCTGCAAAGGTTGGGATTGCCTTTGCAGAACGGTTGGTGCGATCCCAATGGCGGATTGTTATTCGACTTCCTTGACGACGAGCGCAGCAGCCCAGAGCACTACGCAGGGACTTTCGTGACTTCGGGGTTTGGTAACGGAGTGATCACGCTGAATGTGTTGGAAGCCGATGACTTGGCCAGGGCGGCTATGCAAAGCGAAATGCGGGAACCTTACCGCACGTTGCTCGGTCACTTTCGCCATGAATCCGGCCACTATTACTGGTCGCTGATCTCTCGCGATGCTGAAATCAGCCACGTGTTTACCGAGCTTTTTGGCGATCCAAATCAGGATTACATTAGCTCACTCGAGTGTTATTACGAAACAGGGCCACCCAGCGATTGGCATAGCGGCTATATCAGCGCCTACGCCACCGCGCACCCGCTGGAGGACTGGGCAGAAACCTGGGGACACTACTTGCACATGCTGGACGCGCTAGAAACCGCCCACGCCCACCGGCTGCTCGAAAAAGACGGCACAACAATGAAAATGAGCGAACGCATTGCAGCTTGGCAGCAAGTTAGCGTCGTGCTGAATGAGATGAACCGCAGCGTGGGCGGCAGCGATGCCTATCCCTTCACTATCAGTGCTGAGATTGCGCGTAAACTGGAGCTGGTCGATGGCATTATGGGTCATCTTCAAAAGCGGCAGATAGGCTAGGTAGCCGTTCCACTGCTTGGCGAATACTGCGATCCCAGTCCTGGCGGATCTCGATTAGATAAGGGTGGTTCTCCTCCAATTTGCAGTAGTGCTCATAGGGCTTAATGCTGTCATTGCGATAGAACAAACATTCCAGCGGCGGACCAACGGTGGCGTTAGAACGCATGGTGGAGTCCAGTGACAGAATGGCACAGCGCATGGCGGTGTCGGCAGAGGTGTCGTGAGAGATGATGCGATCCAGTATCGGTTTACCGTATTTAGTCTCGCCAATCTGCAGGTAAGGGTGCTGCTCAGGCGCAGTAATGTGATTGCCTTCCGGGTAGACCAAATACAGTTCGGGTGCTCCCCCAGCGATTTGCCCACCCAGGATAAAGGTGGCCGATGCATCAAAACTTTCGGCGTCAGGTCCGCCGACTTTTTTGTACTTGGCTTGGGCTTGAGAGCTGACTTCGCCGATGTAGTCAGCAACCTCTGTGACGTACTTGGCTTTGGAGATATTGAATTCAGCGCCTTGTTCGAGGTCGCGTTGAATTTGCGCAACAACCGCTTGGCTGGTGGCCAAATTGCCCGAGGTTAGCAGGTACAAAGAGCGATCGCTGGCGACAAAGAAGCGATGCATCTTGCTATAGGTGCTTACTCTATCCGCTCCGGCGTTTGTTCGAGAATCGGAACAAAACACCAAGCCTTCGTCTAGTTGAATTGCGACGCAGTAGGTCATAAATGCGTTCGGGCATAGCCAATTAGTGCAGCTTAGGAGCGTAAGATACAGGTGCCTTGTCAGTGAATACAATGAAAAGGCTTCAGCGGACGTTAATAAAATTGCAAAACGCATCGAAAGTCGCGAAAAAAGGTTGGCAATCTAACTGGACGAAAAATCTCGCTGGGGCGAGTAAATACCTGAATGGCGGTCTATCGATAGCGCGACACCTTGCCGCGAGGAAATTGGAGCGCTTAATTTCGGTGCAGAAACTTAGTCCGTTTAAGTGCATGCACCGATTCGGCACACAGTTTGACATAGCCTGATTTGATGCAAAGGATTCTTCAAGCCAATTAGGTGAGGGGTCGTTGAATTTTTTTGCGAGATTTAGCTTTTTTGCATTGCCCGAAGGTCAAGCAAGCAGCGACAATATGGGTGCACTGCTAACGTAGCGCGAGCGAAGTTATAACATTTGTTGGCATTGAATGAGTGGCACGTATCTTGCTTTGACATAACGGCTGTCGCTGAATGAAAATTGGAAAGAGTGCACTAGGAGAGTTGTGTGGAAAATTTGCGAATTAAAATGATCTGGGTGCTGGCAATCGCCGGTAGCCTGGTAGCCCCGGGAATCTGGGCAGAGGAAGATGACGACGTTGCTGAACTGGAAACATTTGTTGCTGAGGAGGCTGTTGAAGACGATATAGGCATAATCCCGACAGGGCCAATAGAGTCCGTTTTTGGCTTCGACAAGACCCTTTTGGAGACCCCTCGCTCTGCGAGCGTCATATCGATCGAAACGATCGAACAGTTTGGAATCACTGAAATCGACGATTTGATCGTGCTGGCACCAGGCAGCTTCACTCAGTCCTTTTTCGGTGCGGCAGGTGCTTTGGATCTAAGGGGCACACCAGGCGAGGTTTACTTCAACGGCATACGCCGGTTAGAAAATCCCGGAAACTATGCGACTCCGATTGGTGCTGCTGATAGGGTCGACATTGTGCGGGGGCCCGCTTCGGTCATCTCAGGACCTAGTCGGATTGGTGGATATTTGAATTTCATCCCGAAATCTGCGAGAGCGGAAACTGGGCAGTATTTGGAAGAGCCTGCTGGAGAAATAAGCCTTACTGGAGGTAGTTGGAGAAAAGGCGTGCTTGCTGCCGAAGTGGGTGGTCCGGGAGAGCTTGGAGGTAAAGAATTTGGGTACTACATCTACGGCGAGGTTGAAGATTCCGATAGTTATTACGATAACACGGAGGTAGTTTCGAATCTTCTGCAAGCAACTTTTGACATGGACATCGATAGCAAATCGAGGGTCACGTTTGGCGGCATGTATTACGATTGGAAAAGCAATCAAGTCGCGGGTTGGAATCGACTTACGCAGGAACTTGTCGATACGGGATTGTATGTGACCGGACTAGCGACCCCCCTAGACACTAACGGGGACGGCGACATCTCGCACCAAGAGTATTTCGCGGCTGACCAATTCAACTTCAACTTCATGGGCCCAACTTCGGTAACGGCGGATCAGTTCCCTGCGTCTATGGCTCTGGATCCCGAGACAGTGGGTACTGCCTACCTCTCAGGAAACCAGGTATTGGTGGCTCCGGATGATGAGCTCCTAAGTGAAAGCTGGGTTTTTTACGTCGACCATGAATACGAGATCAACGAAGAGTGGTCTCTTACCAATAAGGCCTATTACGAATGGTACGAGAACTATGGAACCAACGCGTATGGCTTCTCACAACAAGGCGAGAGCTCGGTTTACGAGATACAGTCTCAAATAGCCTTCTCCAAGTCTTATGATTCTCTGGAACTCAATGCTATTTTGTCTCCGTCCTACCGATTCACTGATTATGAACGTGGCAACGACTATATCAACGAGTACTTCGACAGACGCGACCTTACAGGACCTTCTACTGCCCTTGATAGGCGGTTGATGGCGACGCGGATCGACGACGACTACACAGAATACAAAAAAGGCGACTACGGTGTGCTGGGCATTGCCCTTTTGGTCGATATCCAAACGCAAATGGGGCTTGATCTCTTGCTTGGTGTGCGTCAAGACGAAATCGACCAAACGGCGGAGATGATTGGCGAGAAAACTCTATTTGAAGGTGATTTTCTTGGGAAAAATGATGACAGCGCATTTTCATGGACAGCATCGATATCTTATGAAACGCCGCTGGGAGTCATTCCCTACGTAACGCTATCGGAACAGGTAACAGTCGTGGCAAGTCAAATGGCGGATTTGGACCCTGAGTCCGTAGCAGATGGGAACGCGGTGGCGTCTTCTGAATTACAGGAATATGGTCTGAAGGGTTCCTTCCTCAATGATCAGTTGTTCATGCAATTGAGCGTTTACGAGCAAGAAAGAACAAATGTGAGCTCGCAGGACGTCGTAACGAACCAAGTGTCGAAGGGAGAAGGCGTCGAATTTGAAATGAGATACTTAGTCACGGATGCGTTGACGATCACGCTAGGGTATTCGGATCTTGAAGTAACGAATCTGACTACGCTGGATGATGGGCGCCGATTCAGCTTTTTCGGAGCAGGAGATTTACCGGGTATTGATCCAACTTTGTTCTATGGAGGGGCGGTAGTTGGTAATATTTACACCGCGGAGTCAAATCCAAAGGCGATTAGAGCGGGCATCCCGGACAGGATTTTATCGGGCAGTATCCTTTACGACTTCAACGAGAACATATCTGGATTTGCAAGTGTGACGGACGTTTCCAGTGTTTACTCAGGCTATTCACAGGCAGTCAAGTTACCTGCTTACACTCTTGTTAACGCTGGCGTAAAATTTAACGTTGGGGATTGGTCTTTCACCTTCAATGGTAAAAATTTGACGGACGAACGTTACTTTAGATCGAATTTCCCGAACCTTTTCGGAAGTACGATTGTTCTCCCGGAACTACCCCGTCACTATCAGATGAACGCGTCGTTTAAGTTTTAGTGAAAACGACTCAAGAAAAAGGGAGCTTATCGCTCCCTTTTTTTTCGACAAATTCCAGGGCTGGCGTGTTATGTCAGAGTTGAATATGCAATCCAGTTAGCCCCTAGCAGCCGCATATCTTGTGTCTGAAGCAAGAGGCATATCTGGCACATTCAGGCAATCTTCGGTCCACACCCATACCCTCCAAAGCATTCGGTTTAAATCTTCGTAAGGGCTGCGTCCGTGCATTATGCGGTAGTTATCGACAATAACGACCTGACCCGGCAACAATTTGAACTGAGGAGCTGACCTCGAGGCGCGATCAATGCTCTTATGCCACAAGTCGATCATCTTTTGGTCTTTCTCTTGATCCGCCGAAGTCTCAGCGGGGCGCTGTTCGAGTGTTCTTCGCACCATAGTTCTTCCGCTGCCATTGTCCATGCAGATCGGACTTAGGGAGGTCTGCATCCCGGTCTCCGTTTGATCAATTTCACGCTCTCGAAGTGCTTTAGCTGCCCAGGATAGCTCTGCGTCCGCTGCCAAAGCTTCGAGTACTTTGTAGCCGTCCACCAGAATACTTTCGCCGCCAATTTCCGATTCTTGTGCGCAGCTAAGCAGCATGAAATCGGGGTACAGATCCCCGTATGCGAAACCATCGGTGTGGCAAGGGGTTGTTTTTAGATTGGTTGCCTGAACCCGCGTAATATCGTGCTCGCCACCTTCAAAAACCCTGGCACCATCTGGCAGCGCACGCAAGCGATCTCCGAACAGCTCTTGCGCAAAGGCCCTCGTGCCTGCCTCAGTGCAATCTATGGGCTCGAATATCACCGCTCCTGAAGTCGCAAGCTCCGTTTTAGCCGCTGCAAGATCATTGAGGACCCGTGGAAGTACGCCACAAGACTCAAAATTCATAAGACCTCCTTTAGTACGTTGTTAGATAACTGCGTAATTTGCTTTTGCCGCATCAAAGCGTGATCGGCAGTGTGATTTCTTCATAGGCCGCCTGAAGTGCGCGAGTGTCAAAAATCTCCGCAGCGGGCGGTAGATTCGTTCTGCCCGTGGCTCGCAGCGAGGGGTACATATTTTGCTCAACATCTTCAGGATCAATCCAAAAAATACCTTTCTCCTTCGTCAGAGCACTGTGCATGTACTCAATTTGAATCTCGTTTTGAATTTTCTGTTGATTAATTTCCAGCCCGAGATCCCTGCCAGGCCCATTTACCACCAGCTCTGGGGCAAAGGAGGGATTTGCTGCATTGTAGAGCCAGCCCTTTATGGTGCCACGCAAAAAACCGACGACCGTATCGAACTCAGCCTCTAAAAATTCCCGTCTACAAAACATCATGTTCGCATATCCACCCAAGCCAAGTTCAGCCCAACTGACAAAGAAAAAATCCTTTCCCTCTCTCATGCCGTATTCGGTTTGCAGGGTGATAGGTTGATTAACGGCGAATGCCGAATATGCGTCGCCCTGTCCTTCGACAAGCGCAGCGACAGAATAACCAGCAGGAAAGTAGTCGTACTCCACAGGAAGTCCTGCCATGGTCAGTACTGCATCTACAATGGTCTCCACGCCATCTTGTCCCAAAAAGCGACACCCAACCAAATCGTTTGGTGTAAGTATTGGTCGTTTAGCGAGGGAGATAATCC
>PAWX01000070.1 GCA_002714245.1 Gammaproteobacteria bacterium
AACTCAACCTTTCTCACCCTGCGCTTAGACGGGTAGACTGTCGCGATTTTTTGCTAGGAGCAAAGGAGCTTTGGTAGCCCCGTCACACATTCGTAACTTCTCTATCATTGCTCACATCGACCATGGTAAATCAACACTAGCTGATCGGTTTATTCAACTATGCGGCGGTTTGTCTGACCGTGAAATGGCTGCACAGGTTCTTGATTCAATGGATATTGAGCGTGAGCGAGGCATCACAATCAAAGCTCAAAGCGTTACCCTCAACTACACCGCCCAAGATGGTGATACCTACGAACTAAATTTTATTGATACGCCGGGTCACGTCGATTTTAGCTATGAGGTGTCACGTTCCTTGTACGCGTGCGAGGGTGCATTACTAGTAGTTGACGCTGCGCAGGGTGTTGAGGCTCAGTCGGTAGCTAATTGCTACACCGCGATTGAGCAGGGACTTGAAGTAGTTCCTGTGCTTAACAAGATGGATCTGCCGCAAGCAGAGCCGGAGCGGGTGAAGGAAGAGATTGAAAATATAATAGGTATAGATGCGGCAGATGCTATTCCCTGTTCAGCAAAGAGTGGTATGGGGATACCCGAGTTGCTTGAACAACTGATTGTTAAAATCCCAGCACCGAAGGTCGACCGCTCTTTACCATCTCAGGCGTTGATTATTGATTCTTGGTTCGATAATTATCTGGGAGTTGTTTCGTTAGTTCGTGTGACTCAGGGATCCTTAAAAAAAGGGCAGAAGATCCGAGTGAAAAGTACCGGTCGTGATTGGCAGGTTGACGACGTGGGAGCCTTTACGCCCAAACGGCGGTCGACTGGTGAGCTTCGCGCGGGTCAAGTCGGCTTCATGATTGCTGGTATCAAAGATATTCATGGAGCGCCTGTTGGCGATACCTTAGTAGATGCTAAATACCCGAATACCGATGTTTTACCGGGCTTCCAAAGGGTCAAGCCACAGGTCTATGCGGGTCTTTTTCCAGTGTCCACAGATGACTTCGAGGATTTCCGAGAGGCATTGGAAAAGTTAACCTTAAATGATGCGAGCCTGATTTATGAGCCTGAAACTTCAGATGCTCTGGGGTTCGGGTTCCGCTGTGGTTTTCTTGGCATGCTTCATATGGAGATTGTTCAAGAGCGGCTTGAGCGTGAGTATAACTTGGATTTGATTACGTCAGCTCCAACCGTGGTGTATGAGGTGATAACCAGCGACGGACAAACGTTGTACGTTGATAACCCATCAAGGCTCCCGGATATCGGATCGATTGAAGAAATGCGTGAGCCTATCGTAGCAGCGACGATCCTTGTTCCAAATGAATATGTAGGTGCTGTGATTACTCTTTGTGTCGAAAAACGGGGTGTGCAGAAGGATTTGAAGTACATGGGAAGCCAAGTGCAAATAGATTTCGAATTACCCATGGCCGAAGTAGTTATGGACTTCTTTGATCGGTTAAAGTCTGCGACTCGAGGCTTTGGCTCATTGGACTACGGCTTCATTCGGTTTGAAAACTGTCCTCTGGTTCGGCTCGATATTCTGATTAACAGTGAGCGCGTGGATGCTCTAGCCGCTATAGTGCATAAGGACCATGCCCAGTCGAGAGGTCGTGAGTTGGCTGACAAATTACGTGAGTTGATTCCTCGCCAGATGTTCGACGTTGCGATACAGGCTGCGATTGGTAGACATGTGATCGCGAGAACCACCGTGAAAGCATTGCGTAAAAATGTGACCGCAAAATGTTATGGTGGCGACGCAACGCGGAAGCGTAAGTTGTTAGAAAAGCAAAAAGCCGGTAAAAAACGAATGAAACAAGTGGGTCGTGTGGAAATCCCGCAGGATGCATTCCTTGCAGTACTGAAGGTAGATTAAGAAATGGATTTCACACTTATCCTAGTTGTTGTGGTACTGATAACCGGCGTCGTTCACGGTCTCGACATCGTTTATTTTAAAGGTAGACGTGAAGGCCGGCAACCAGGAATCATTGTAGATTATAGTCGATCATTTTTTCCGGTTCTGTTTCTCGTTTTAGTTTTGCGTTCTTTTTTGTTTGAGCCTTTTCAAATACCAAGTGGTTCGATGCTACCGACGTTGAAGATTGGTGATTTCATCTTGGTGAATAAATTTAATTATGGACTTCGTTTACCGGTACTAGGTAATACGGTCGTCGAATTAGGACAGCCGAAGCGCGGTGATGTCATGGTTTTCAAATATCCGGAAGACAATCGTATTAACTTTATAAAGCGCGTTGTTGGTGTCCCCGGAGATACGGTCGAATATCGGGATAAGGTTGTTTATGTTAACGGTAATGCTCAGACGCTGAACACTTCACTCGTCGAAAAAAATTACGCTATGCCTCCACTAACTGAAGAGGCTATCGAAAAATTGGGTGAGCGTGAGCATCGTATCTGGCGGAGACAGACACAAGGGCGCGATTTTGGTCCGATCCTGATTCCAGACAGTCAGTATTTCGTGATGGGCGATAACCGGGACAATTCAAATGATAGCCGCGTTTGGGGCTTTGTCGATGACTCTTTGATTGTGGGTCGTGCTTTTGCTGTCTGGATGCACTGGGAGGCGTTTCTCTCTATTCCATCGTTGAGCGATGTTCGGATCATTCAGTGAGTTCATCAGATCTAGACGATTTGCAGTCTCGACTAGGTTATCGGTTCAAGGATATGGCGTATTTGGAGTCGGCTTTGACCCATAGGAGTGTTGGTCCCTCACATAATGAAAGGCTTGAATTTCTGGGGGACTCTATCGTTAACTTTGTCATAGCTGAGGCATTGTTCAGGCGCTATCCCGAGGCTCGGGAGGGTAAGCTCACTCGGATGCGTGCGTCTTTGGTTCGAGGTCAGTCGTTGTCGCAGCTCGCGAGACGGCTGCAGTTGGGTGAGGCGATCCGACTCGGGAGTGGTGAGAGAAAGAGCGGTGGTCGTCGACGAGATTCTATTCTTGCAGATACGATTGAAGCAGTGATTGGGGCTGTTTTTCTGGACGGAGGGATGGTGGCATGTCAGGAAGCAGTTAACAAATGGTTTGAGTTAGAACTCGCGTCCGTTAATCCCAATCAGGTCGACAAGGATCCGAAGACTGCACTTCAGGAGTGGCTTCAGCGTGAAAAAAGAAGCTTGCCGGTTTATCGAGTGTTAGAGGTGCTCGGCCCCGCGCATCAGCAAACTTTCCGTGTCCAGGCCCAGGTCGATGGGCTAACAGATTTCCCAATTGGAACTGGTGGTTCTCGACGTGAGGCGGAGCAAGCAGCGGCAGCAGATGCTTTGATTCGCTTAAGCGGCTCATGAATACAAATACACAATTTGGTTTTGTGGCTATCGTCGGTAGACCTAATGTAGGTAAATCAACGCTTCTGAATCACGTTCTCGGATTCAAATTGTCAATTACTTCTCGCAAGCCCCAGACTACACGTCATCGTATCTTGGGTATTTGGACCGAAGGTAAAATTCAAATCGCTTTTGTTGATACGCCCGGTATGCACACAGCGCAGCCTAAGGCAATGAATCGCGTGATGAATCAAACTGCGGAACAAGCGCTTGCTGGTGTTGACGCAGTGGTAATGCTAACCGAAGGAAAAATTTGGAATGAGCTCGATGAGCGCGTCTATCAGAAGGTCCACCGATCGGCTTGTCCCAGTTATTGGGTTATCAATAAAGTCGATAAGTTAGACGATAAAAATGAGCTACTTCCTCATATCCAGACAGTTATCATGGATCACGTGTTTGATGAAGTGTTTCCTATTTCAGCGCTTAAAAGTCTGAATCTGGAGCCTTTGCTTGATGGATTGAAAGAACAGATGCCGACAGGATCTTTTATGTACGATGAAGATCAGATCACAGATCGTTCAGAACGTTTCCTTGCGGCAGAAATTGTTAGGGAACAGATTATGCGGCAACTTGGTGACGAGGTACCCTATGAAACGACAGTCGAGATTGAATCGTTTGAACGTAATGACGATCTTGTGGGAATTCGTGCCCTAATTTCGGTCGAACGAGATGGGCAAAAAGCAATTCTTGTAGGCGAGGGCGGCGGTCGTTTGAAGCAAATAGGTATTGAGGCCAGAAAGCGTTTAGAAGATCTGCTTGCTGCTCGCGTGGCGTTAAAACTTTGGGTCAAGGTCAGGGCGAGTTGGTCGAATGATGAACGCGCGCTGAAGTCGCTGGGCTACTTCGAGAACGACTGATGCAAAAGTTCTGGGTCATCCGGAAGCAGCCTTATCGTGAGAACAGCGCTCTATTGACTGTGCTGGCTGAGAACAATCGGCTTACTCGATGCATAGCTCGAGGTGGAATCAAGGCTAGCGAGTTCCAACCATTATTTGGATTATTGACGTTGAAAAAAAATCTCGCATGGCTCTCAAAAATTGAACCGGCAGGGTCTAGGGTGCCGCTTCAGGGGACGGAGTTGATCAGTGCTCTATACCTTAACGAAATTACGAATTGGATCCTGCCAGAAGGCGCTGAGGTAGAGAGATTATTTGATCTTTATACAGATTCAGTGAAGGATATTTCTCTTAAATCATTTGACGTCTTGCGTCGATTTGAACGGTTTTTATTGGAAGCAGCTGGAACATATCCCATGCTCGATGTTGATCGTAACGGCAAACAACTTCATGATCACATATATTATCGTTTGCACCAGTTTCAAGAATTGGTTGAAGTGAATTCTGATGAAGTTGATGCTCTGCACGGCGCGGATTGGAGGGCTTTATCGATGGGTGTCTATTCTGAACCGGTTACTGCAAGGCACGCAAAGTGGTTGCATCGAGGTTTAGTGGATCACACGCTGGGAGGACGGCGTTTAGTGTCCCGGGAGATGTTGTCGGAAGCGAGAAAAAGTCGATGAATCAATACGTAAGGCTCGGTGTCAATATCGATCACGTAGCAACATTGCGTAACGCCCGTGGGGGGACTGATCCAAACTTGTTACAAATGGCTCTTGCTGTTGAGGAAGCAGGTGCTGACGGTATTACTATCCACCTACGTGAGGATCGCCGGCATGTGCGTGATGATGATGTTTGGTTGCTAAGGGATCACCTTCGAACACCAATGAATCTGGAAATGGCTGCAACAGATGAAATGGTCCGAATCGCACTAAAAGCGACGCCAAAGGCGTGCTGTATTGTTCCGGAACACCGAAGAGAGGTGACAACGGAGGGGGGGCTTGATCTGGTGAATCAAGTCTCTCAAATTGGTGCTCAGGTCGCTAAATTGTCAGACGCGGGTATCGAGGTTAGTCTATTTATTGATCCCAATACGGAGCAAATTCAGGCTGCGCATGAGATTGGAGCGCCTGTGATTGAGTTGCATACGGGTGAATATGCAAATGCGGCCACGCCTGAGCAGAGGGACTCGAAACTGAAGCGGCTCAAAGAAGGCGCGATGTTTGCGCACCGGTTAGGCCTCATAGTGAATGCGGGGCATGGGCTTACCAAATTTAATGTTGCGCCAATAGTGAGCATCGGTGGTATGTACGAGTTAAATATCGGACACAGTCTGGTAGCAAGAGCACTGATGGTTGGGTTACCGGAGGCCGTAAGAGAATTCCGTTGGATCATGGATCGTGCTTGCAGATGATTAGCGGTATTGGTATCGACTTGTGTGACGTTGAGCGAATTCGAAACGTGTTGAAACGTTATGGAGATCATTTCGCCTCTCGTATCCTTGACCCCGTGGAGCACTCAGAATTTCAGTCGTTGAGAGCGTCACAGCGTCCTCAATTTCTTGCTAAACGCTTTGCGGCAAAAGAGGCAATTTCTAAAGCACTGGGGACTGGTATTGGGCGGGGATTCGGGTTTCGTGATTTATTTGTTCGCCATGACGAACTCGGTCGTCCGGTGGTCGAATTGAATCCAGAGAATAAAGTACTTAGTGACGCCCTTCCATGTAAAATTCACCTCAGCGTTAGCGACGATCGTTCACACGCGATTGCCTTTTGCACAATCGAGAGTTAAGAAACTAGCCGATTAACAAGACGTCTGAGCGCGTAATAAATACGCTCTTCCGAGGTTTTTGCCAGAATTTTTCTATCTAGTTGAGGACTGAGAGGCTTTCGGATCCACACTTCAACAAGAACACCCGGGCGCAAAATGAGTTTTGAGAAATGATTAAAAAAAGGAGCGTCCGTTCCCCATGTGTAAAACTCGCGATCTTTTTCAGATAGTTGGTCGCCATGTCGCTCACGGTAAATTAGGCTCACCGGCTGAATATAGGCATTTGCTCGTTTTGGTGCCTCAAAAAGAGTGCTTTTAAAAGGCAGGATAGTTACGCCGTTTGTTGATGTCCCCTCCGGAAAAACGATTACGTTTGAGCCTTGATTTAATGCTCTGATAAGCGGACGAATTTCCTCATCAGCCTTTGCACGCCTGCGTTCAATGAAGATAGTACGTTGTAACCAAGCTATCCATCCGATCACTGGCCACTCTCTGACTTCTTTTTTGGCAACAAATACGGCCGGGATGAGGCTACCGAGTACAAATACGTCAAGGTATGACACGTGATTCGCAACGATACAGAGCGGTCGGCGAGGGCTAAAATCATGAAATACACGGATACGGATTCCCAGAATACGTAGAGCTCCCCTGTAAAAACGGAGTCTGAGGTGACGACCGTCACCGGTGCCCAATAAAAATCCGGCAGTCTGTTGAAGCAGCGACAATAAAAACCATGCAATAAGCAGTGCAATGCGCAGTAGAGCACGCAGCAGAGCGCCTAAAACTTCGATATTTTTTAACAAGTTGGGATGATGCGATAACAGGGTGTATAAACTCCATCAATTTTCATTCGGTTTTCGGATATAAGTCGTTCTAGTAATAATTCGATCGCACTCCCGAGTTCAGAGGTTACATGGACCTTAAATGGTCCTGATTCATTGACGAGCTTCTGTGTTTCGGGTTTCACATTGCCCGCTACGATCCCTGAAAATAGCCGCCGAAGTTCCGAGGCTAACTTTTGCGAATTTTGACTTAATGACAGATTGAGCTCACTCATCGTCTCGTGTGTTGGTACAAAGCTTGTTGACAACGAGTCAGGAATTACCAACGTCCAATTAAAACAATAAGCATCGTTAGTTTCCAGCCGATATTTTTTAACTTTATCACGACCCGTTTGCATCGTTTCAGCGACACATGCAGCATCGCCGATTATCACATCAATGCGGGAAGTAATGTCCCGTCCAAGTGCCGTTTCGAGGAATGTTACATAGATATCGACAATGGGTCTCGAAGACTCAGGACCGGTGAGAACAATAGGCAACGGATCCTCCTCATTGGCGGGCGTTGCCAATATTGCGAGTAGGTATAGGATCTCCTCCACGGTGCCTGGACCACCAGGAAAAATGACGATGCCATGAGCGATCCTTATGAAAGCTTCTAGCCGCTTTTCGATGTCGGGCATTATCACGAGGTCAGATACCATGTCGTTTGGCGCCTCAGCGGCAATTATCCCAGGTTCGCTGATGCCGATGAAATGCCCAGTTGAATATTTCTGGCGTTTATGTGCATAGAACGCCCCACGCATTGATCCCTTCATAGCACCGGGTCCACACCCGGTACATATATCAAACCGCCGTAAACCTAGTTCCTGGCCGACGGCTTGCGCATAGTCGTACTCGGCTTTACTAATGCTGTGACCGCCCCAGCAGACAATGCGCGACAACTCTCGGTCCGAGTCGAGCACCTTCGCGTTACGTAAAATTTGAAATACTAAATCCGCCGATTCGGGTCCAGTTAGCTGGTCTAGGTTCTTACTGAGATCGCGGCTATGTAGTAGGTCTCGTAGCACTGAAAACAGATTATCGTGGATTGTTTCAATTAGGACGCCATCGACAAATGCTTGCGCGGGTGCATTTTTCAAGACCACCTTCAGTCCGCGCGGGTGTCTTTCGAATTCCATATCAAAGTTGGGATGCTCAGCAAATAAACCAAGACCATCGTCGGTCGTCATGCCACTGCTTAATACCGCGAGAGTGCAGCTACGGATCAACGGATATAGCATCCAGTCAGTACGGTCGATCAGCCGACCAATTTCATCCTGACTTAAAAATGCTAGATGATTGGAGGGGAAGACCGATGATTCCGGCACCGTATCAACTTTAGTAATGGCTCTCGAGCGGCTCATAAGACATCCTAACCGTGGGCATTTAAGGTTACACATGTAGTTTGAATAAAAAAGTTCCGAGTTGATTTTTTCGTTGTAATCCTTCAGTTTTATTTTTGAGCCATTGTGAGTCTATTTTGCCTTCATTTACTTGTGAAATTCCCCATCCAAGATTGAGAGACCAGTCCCTGCTCACCCTCAATTTTCCAGACTTACCGGTGACTGACGCATTGTCTGAGTTGGAGGCAGCATTCCGTGCGCATCAGGTGATTATCGTGGTCGGCGAGACAGGTTCTGGGAAAACAACGCAATTGCCAAAACTCTGCCTGAAACTCGGTCGTGGCAACAAGAAACAAATTGTTCACACGCAACCACGGCGACTTGCGGCACGTTCTGTTGCAACACGTATAGCAGAGGAGCTGCAGTCTGATCTTGGTGATTTGTGTGGCTACCAGGTGCGATTCGATCGTAAAGTTTCTGATGGAACTCCGATCAAATTAGTAACAGACGGATTGCTGCTGTCAGAATTTCGAAATGACCCATTACTCGAACGTTACGACACGGTTATCATCGACGAAGCGCATGAACGCAGTCTGAACATCGACTTTCTCTTAGGAATCCTCAAGACGATTCTTCCGAAGCGGCCAGACCTTAAGGTAATCGTTACGTCGGCAACGATCAACTATGAAAAATTCAGTACCCATTTTCTCGACTCACCAGTGATTCGCGTGTCAGGTCGGACCTACCCCGTAGAAATTCAGTATCACCCAATGAGGGATTTGGACGCATCGAAGTCGGATGGGGTTGGTTTGGCAAAAGCCATTCATCAGGCAGTTATTGACCTGCGTGCGATCGATCGAGAATCGCGGGAACCGATGGGTGATGTATTGGCATTTTTGCCGGGTGAGCGTGAAATTCGGGACGTATCTCACTTCCTAAGACAGGCAGCGGTAGACCGCCTCGACGTGTTACCTCTCTACGCGCGGCTTGGAGCGAAGGAACAGCAGCGAATCTTTAATCCAGTTAACCGTGGATCGCAACGTATTGTTTTAGCCACAAATGTTGCGGAGACCTCATTAACGGTTCCAGGAATTCGCTATGTGATCGACTCAGGGCTCGCCCGGATCAGTCGTTATTCTCCACGAGGTAGGATACAGCGCTTACCCATCGAACCCATCAGCCAAGCTAGTGCGAATCAGCGATCTGGTCGCTGCGGCCGAACACAGCCAGGGATCGCTATTCGGCTCTACGATGAGGATGACTTTAAGGCGAGGCCCGAGTTTACCGATGCTGAAATTTTGAGAACAAACCTGGCCTCTGTTGTACTGCAGTGCCTCGATCTTTCCCTTGGCGATCCTCTTGAATTTCCATTCGTCGATCCGCCCGAACCACAGTTGATTCGCGATGGTATTCAGCAATTACGAGAGCTTGACTTAGTTACACCAAAAGTTAGCTTGACTAAGCTTGGTCAACGAGTCGCCAGTATTCCACTAGACCCGCGTATCGGGCGAATCCTTTTAGATGCTGAATCACGACATGTGTTTTGGGAGGTCAGTATCGTCGCCTCCGCGCTATCGATACAAGATCCGAGGGAATCTACGTTCGATGATTCCTCAATTTCAGACGCGAGCAGTCAATTTGTGTCGTTATTAAATCTCTGGAAATACGTGGAGAACGCGCGCGACGAATTGTCGAACTCAAAGTTTAGACAATGGTGCATTTCAGAGCGGCTCAACCACAATCGCCTGAGAGAGTGGCGGGAAATTCATCGACAGACCCTACTGAGTTTTCGCGACCAGAAACGTGCATCTGAGGGCGATGAGCTTGATCGTGAAGGGTTTCATATAGCGCTTCTCACCGGTTTTTCTAGTCAGATTGGGCGGCGCGAAGAGGCAGACTATCAGGGCGTTAGAAATCGGCGTTTCCGTGTCCCAAAAACAGCATTAGCATCAAAAGCTGCTTGGGTTATGGCCGGAGAGTTGGTCGAGACGCATCGGATAATTGCACGGACTGTCGCTCAAATTGAGCCAAAATGGGTAATTGCGGCAGTACCAAGGCTTCTCAAATACACGCACCAGGAACCGTTCTGGTCCAAGAAACAAGGCCGAGCTCTCTGCTATCGCTCGACACGATTGTTCGGCCTTACCTTACGGGAGAGAGAACCGGTCAGATATGCATCCATCGACCTAAATCATGCGAGACAATTGTTTATTACTGAAGGCTTGATTTTCGGCGAGATCAAAACGAGGTTGCCGTTCTTGACTCATAACAGAGGGATTTTTTTGGAGGCCTCTGATATAGAGGCAAAACTGCGGCGTGTGGACTTAATGAAAAGTCCCGATGACATGACTGATTGGTTTGGCTCGCGGTTTCCAGGCTCAATCACTGACGTCCAGACTTTAGAGTCATGGTGGAAAACAGCCTCGGAGGAAGAACGGCAATCGCTCTATCTGTCTATCGACGATCTAAAAATTGACCAGGAAGCAGCAGTCAGCACAGAGCAGTATCCGGAACAGGTGGAACTGGGGCATCTAACATTACCTGCTAGCTATCAGTTTGCGCCAGGCAAAGACGAAGATGGTGTAACGGTTCAAGTTCCACTCGAAGCCCTGATGCAGTTAGATCCTGATAATTTAGAATGGACTGTGCCGGGTGCAGTAGAGGAAAAGGTGGAGGCGATGGTCCGCGGATTGCCAAAGTCGATCCGACGTCAATTGGTTCCAATTCCTGATTTCGTGCGAAATATTATGCCTTTAATCAATCCAAATTCTGGTAGCTTAAGTCAATCAGTTGCTCGGTGTGTCACAAAACGGACCGGCACGCCCGTTGATGCTGTGTTCTGGGATGAAAAACAAATAGATTCCCGGCTGAAACTCAGGATTGAGGTGGTCGGTTCGGACGGTTTAGTGATCGATGCCGGCCGTGATCTAGCGAAACTTCAGGACCGATTGAGCGATCAATTCAGTAAACTCCAACTAACCGGTGCTCAGGAAATCTATATCGACTGGCCAACCGGGTTAGACCTCGCGCTCGACACAAGCATGGTCCTCGGCGGTATCAAAATGAAAAAATTCCAACGATTTACGTTGCAAGACGACGAGGTCATGCTGACTACTGTTTTCGATCCTAAAGACGCTGCCGTTCAGAATCAGGAAGCTGTAGCGCAGTTATTGGTAGCTCGATCTGCTGACCTATTTCGGTTTTTAAAAACAAAAGAGGCGGCATACCAGAGGGCATCGATTGCGCTTTGCTCAAACGAGATCGACCAAAATAAGTTCAACCGGTTAATCGTGCTCTCTTGTCTTGAACCAGGTGAGGAGATTTTGTCCGAGACGCAGTTTGTGGATACAAAAAAGCACGTTCGTGAACGAGTAGTCGATCAAGCCATTCGGGTATCGGTCTCACTTGAATCTGCTATGACTCGACTTCGATCCTTGAAGCAAAGGCTCGGCGGAAAAGTTCCCGTGCCATGGCTCAGCACAATTACAGCTATGAAATCCCATATTCAGGTTCTTTGCGAGGCTCCCTTGTGTAGCACTCCACCGGACCGTCTAATCGATCTTGATCGATATTTGCAGGCCGTTGAGCAGAGGTTAGAGAAGCTGCAGTCCCGCCTTTTGCTCGATTCACAGTGGCAGAAAGAGATCGAGGACCTCGAATCGAGCCTGAAAATATTGTGGCCGACTTATCCCAACGATTGGCGCTATCAGGACCATCAGTTGGTGGACCTGAGGTGGCAAATTGAAGAATTTCGCGTACTTTGTTTTGCTCAAGCGTTGAAAACACGTGATAAAGTTTCGTATAAACGGTTATCAACTGCTTTGAGGGAATACCGAAAATCATGACGCGTTCTTTCTACTTTGTTGTTGCTTTGCTTTTTTCGCCCGGTCTTGTGTTTGGCGAGACTGAGACTGATCCCTTCGAAAGATGGAACCGTGCAATGTTTGCCTTCAATCAAAAAGCGGACAGTTATGTTTTGAGTCCGGTTGCTAAGGGGTATCGAGCCATTACACCCAAACCAGTCAGGACAGGGGTTAGTAATTTCTTTGATAATCTCGGTGAGCCCATCACCGCAGTGAATTCAGTCTTACAGGCGAAACCGGGGAAGGCCGTTCGCTCGCTGACCCGATTTATTTTCAATTCCACGATTGGTCTGTTTGGGCTCTTTGACGTGGCAGGCGCTATGGGTATTGAGCGGGAAAGAGAGGATCTGGGTCAGACCTTGGCCTATTGGGGTGTCGGCTCAGGCCCGTATTTAGTGCTACCAATCCTCGGCCCTAGCAACCTACGCGACCTCGGTGGTCGTATCGGTGACAGGCCCCTGAGCCCAGTCGACTGGCAGAACGAGGTGGGTGTGACCGAGCTTATGATCGC
>PAWX01000071.1 GCA_002714245.1 Gammaproteobacteria bacterium
AAGTTACGAATGTGTGACGGGGCTACCAAAGCTCCTTTGCTCCTAGCAAAAAATCGCGACAGTCTACCCGTCTAAGCGCAGGGTGAGAAAGGTTGAGTTACCGCCTCGCACAACTAACACAGGAATCGGACGATCAGTCGGCAACGAATCCATCAAACTCTGCAAATCCGAGACCTTATTTGTTTCACGACCACCTACCTGAGTAATAATATCACCTACACGAAGGCCCGCGTTAAGTGCGGGGTTTTGAGTGACTTCCTTTACCAAAATCCCGCCCGGCAGGTTATTCTCCGATTTCAAAGAATCTGGTACTTCATCAACGACCATGCCGAGAAGCCCTTTCGGTTGTGAAGACATCCCCTGCGCAACTTGATCAGCGTCGGGCAATAGTTCGATTGTCACATCCAAAGTCAACCGATCACCCTGTCGTACCAGCTCGACGGGGACCGAAGAGCCTGGTCGAACAAGACCGACCATCGGTGGAAGGTCTGAAGACCGCTCAACGTTCTTTCCGTTGAACTGCACAATTATATCGCCGGGCTGTATTCCAGCTTTGCCAGCCGGACCAGATTCTGATGCCTGCGCAATCAGTGCTCCCATAGGTCTCTCAAGTCCAAAACTGAGCGCAAGATCCCTGTTAACTTCTTGGATTAATACTCCTAACCAACCACGACGGACTATACCGTCTTCTTTGATCTGCTCGGCAACACTCATCACTAAATTCATGGGGATGGCAAAAGAGAGGCCCATGAAGCCGCCGGAACGAGTAAAAATCTGAGAGTTGATACCAACGACCTCACCCTCGAGATTAAAAAGCGGGCCTCCAGAATTTCCTGGGTTGATGGCGACGTCGGTTTGGATGAATGGAACATAACTCTCGTCAGGCAAAGCTCGCCCGGTCGCACTTACGATTCCAGCTGTAACGCTATAATCGAAACCGAATGGAGACCCGATCGCAACCACCCACTGACCACGTTTTACTGACTCACTGTCAGCAATTTTGACAACGGGCAAGTCAGTGGCATCCAATTTTAGAACAGCAACATCTGAACGCGGGTCTCTGCCAACAAGTGTAGCTATATATTCACGACGATCATTCAACCGAACAATGATGGTGTCCGCGCCTTCGATAACGTGATTATTAGTCAGGACATATCCGTCGTTCGAAATAATAAATCCGGAACCAAGAGAACGTCCCTCACGCTCCTGAGGCGGCATAGGTACCCCACGTTCAAAAAACTCTCGAAACAATGGTGGAAGTTGTTGTAAATCAGGCATCTGCTGATTTCGTGGTGCAGCCTGCGATGAACGAGTGGAAATGTTAACAACTGCCGGAGAAACCTCGTCTACCAGCTCCGTGAACTCAGGTAACTGTGCTTGCACGTGAGCACTAAATACCATGATGAAACCCACCACAATTTGCGATATTGCCTTCATCGATTGACCCTTATTTCAAAGTTTCTTGCCCAGTGACGACTGACCACCCAACTCAGGCTAAGACCAAACACTGCGGCACCTGCCTGGACCATTTCATTCCATCCTTGCGATTGCCCGACAATAATAGGCACGATTAAACCTACAAAAATCGGGACGTAAAACTTAATTAATTGCTGGCTCAAGCGATGTTCATCTAGACTCAATGTCACCGTTTCCCCGACACACACTGAAATGGGATCGCTAATCGGAATTTCAAAGGTCCGTATCGGAGATTTTTGGCGAAGCCAATCCGAACGACAGTGACCTACCTGCTCACACCCTGGGCACAAAACTTGGGTCACAGGGCGAACCGTTAGGTATCCACGATGCACCGCTACAATCTTAACCGTTCGATCACAGCTCATCGGGCAAGACTTAACAGTCCCTTTAAACCGTCAACATCTAGCGCTTCAATGATTGTCTTACCAGTTTTTTGTGGAATTTCTCCCACTAACGTTACTCTCAATGCCCCGCGTGATAGTGCATAATCTTTAGCAAGAGCCACGGTTGGTCCTAGCGTAGCCTGCATATCGGGTTGTGGGCGAGTGTTGGTCAATTCAAGAAATATTGAAAAACTTCCCAAACCATCGGTATATACGAGCGTATATACGCGATTACTCCCAGCGCGAGATGGTAAGGCAGATGCAAGCTGGTAACCCGCGGGTAACCAACTCGCCGGGGAAAACTGCAAAATTGAATCAGTTTGAGTAATCGGATACACCTTCACTTGCATCGACTCCTCTCCCCCCGCAATTTCAACGATTTGTGGACCAACCGATAATTCTGAAAACTCAAATTGCTCTAGAGTCTGGTTTTCCGCATTCAAGGTTTGCAAACGAAGTAACAAAGAAGTCTCTTCGTCGACCCAAAACTTATATGTGTGTCTGTGTCCATCCATCGACTCAACAAGAACAAGCTGTGCTGATCGATCAGCAATCCGTTCGACAGAACCGAGTGTGATTTGATAAGGAGCTTCGAAAATTTGACGAGGTACTGGATTAATAAATCCGGGAAGGGGATAACCTTGTCTCAGTACGTTAGGACCCGGAACAGCCTCAATCAAAGCATTACCCGATTGTGCTCGTTCCATCGGTTGACCCGAAAGCCGGCGCAATCTGGCTATTTCCTCACCGTTTATAACATCGTGTTGAAACGCCAAATTAGCTAACACGTCAGCACGCTGATAAACGAGTTTTCCAGAGTAAGATAGAGAACGAACCGCCACTGCCATCGAGCGCAGTATTTCTTTTGCTGGTTCCGAACTAATTGCGAAAGCAGATTGAAATGTTAGGCTACATATACAAACGATCGTAACCAAGAGCCTAACGAGCATTACTGGATAGGCTCGTCACGTCCCATAATACGCGCGAGTGGTAACACGGAGGTACCGCTCACTACTGCTGTGTTCTCCGCATGGCGAATTAGATATGGGCTAAGCCGTTTACTCACGAGCTGTTTCATGTCGTGTTCTGTAAGGATCCTAGCAACTGGACGCCGAGCGATTGCGTCAACTGAACTACTCACGCCATCCACAGACACCGTTTCTCTCTGTACTGGCATCTGGAACTTCATGATCTCTAGCGGCTCTGCGGCTGCGACCGCCGGTTGTGTATCTAACGGCGCGACAATCTTGACGCCAATAACAATAGCAAACGCTATTGAGGCGGCGACCGCTAACTGCCCGGCAATATTCCCAAATCGGCTGGGCAATGCCTCCCTCGCAGGAAGCACAGTTACATGTGGCCGAGTCACCTCGTCGCGATAATCGACAATGGGCTTCGCTTCTGTGACGCCATCTAGTTCCGCATTAATTTTGTCAAGCAGGGAATTACCGAGAACAATTTCCCCGCGCATCGTACTACTGATCGCCTGACATGATCCCCAATACCACTTCAACTCACTGCGCGTTTTGGCCGCATCGAGTATTTTGCGTGCTTCAAACTCCGTTGCTTCCTGATCAACCAAAGCTGATAAGGATTGGCGTAAGGTCTCGGTCATTCAGTCGCTACTCCAATACATACGTCCATTGTAATACTCCCATTGGACAACTTCACTACAAAAAAGTTCCGGGAAATTTATGACGAATCTCCTGAACCACATGCTCCCGCGCCCTAAATATCCGCGAGCGTACGGTGCCGATGGGACAACTCATTGCTAGAGCGATGTCATCATAGCTCATCCCTTCAAGTTCTCGAAGGGTTAATGCGTGCTTCAAATCTTGCGGTAATTGTTCAATAGCATGCAAAATTGCACGCTGCAATTCTTCAGCACCTGCCTCTTCATCTGGCGCACTCAAATCGTGTAACAAAGATAAATCCGCGGCCCCATCATCGTCCACAGAGATCCCTTTTGGTTCCTTTGATTTTGACGCCAAGTGATTTTTCGCCGTATTTACCGCGATACGATAAAGCCAAGTATAAAATGCACTTTCCCCACGAAAGGTGTGTAATGAACGAAATGCTTTTACGAACGTATCCTGTAGTACATCCAACGCATCACTTTGGTTCGGTACAAGCCTTGTCGACACAGCCAATAATCGTGATTGATATTTCAGGACAAGGAGATCGAAAGCATGGCGATCACCAAGACGCGCGCGGTCAACCAGTAACTGATCGTTCTCCGCCTCTACTTTTTGAACCGGTGATTCCATACCTATACACGACTTGTTAGATAATTCATGGACTACAATGACATGAGCCATATCAAAGGACAAGTAACATGAATAGTGAGCCACAACTCCATCAAGTGGATGTGCTGGTTATAGGAGCAGGCGCAGCAGGCTTAACCGCCGCATTATCAGTCCCCAAGCACCTTTCTGTGGCAATTCTTACAAAAGACCCGAGCGGAGGCTCAACTCGGTGGGCTCAGGGCGGCGTAGCCGCAGTGATCGATGATGAAGACTCCGTCGAAAGCCATGTTCAAGACACCCTGATTGCAGGCGCAGGTCTATGTCATCAAGATGTCGTTGAGCATGTTGTCTCGAATGCGCGTGAGGCAATTGACTGGCTTATCCAAAAAGGTGTCGCATTTACCAAATCCGATGAATCATTCCACCTCACCCGTGAAGGTGGACATTCGTACCGACGAATTTTACACGCTGCAGACGCTACTGGGTGGGCCATACAACACGCATTAGATAGACAGGCAATTAGTGCGAGTAACATCGCTTTCTATCACAACTTCATCGCAGTAGATCTCTGCTTCAACCGAGGACTTGGCCCAACGACGCAACGAGTAAGTGGCTGTTACGTGCTTAACAATCAAACCGGTGAGGTTGACACATTTCTTGCGCACGCCGTTATTCTTGCCACCGGTGGCGCTAGCAAGGTTTACAAATACACATCTAACCCTGATGGGGCTAGCGGTGACGGTATCGCTATGGCGTGGCGCGCTGGATGTCGAGTTGCGAATTTAGAATTCAACCAATTCCATCCAACGTGTCTTTTCCATCCTGACGCTAAGTCATTCTTGATCTCTGAGGCAGTCCGTGGCGAGGGTGGGATCTTACGACTTCCTGACGGGACTCGTTTTATGCCTCGGTTCGATTCACGAGCAGAACTTGCACCGAGGGACATTGTTGCCCGAGCGATTGACCATGAAATAAAGCGTATCGGCGCGGATCAAGTGTTTCTTGATATCACACACCGAGGCGCACAGTTTATTAAATCTCACTTTCCCACGATATATGAAATATTAATCGGACTAGATATCGATATGACCACCGATTGGATACCGGTCGTACCTGCCGCACATTACACCTGTGGCGGTGTTTTAGTCGACGGTCATGGAGAAACCGATCTTCCGGGCTTATATGCCATCGGTGAGGTAAGTTCGACTGGTTTACACGGCGCGAATAGAATGGCCTCGAATTCACTGCTAGAATGCATAGTTTATGGTCGAGCTACAGCCAAACATATAGCCCAAACTAGTCAGACAGACCTTGAGCATGCAACTTTCACCCCTTGGGATGCCTCTCAGGTGGTAAACAGTGATGAAGATGTTGTTATCTCACATAACTGGGCTGAAATACGCCGATTCATGTGGAACTATGTTGGTATTGTTCGGACTGATAAGCGACTTCAGCGGGCTCTTAATCGGTCCCAGCTTTTGGCGCGTGAAATTCAGGACTTCTACGCCAACTACCGTGTTACAACTCATTTAATTGAATTGAGGAATTTGGTTGTCGTGGGCGAGCTCATCATTCGCTGCGCTCTCAAACGTAAAGAATCGCGTGGTCTGCATTTCACACTCGATCATCCTGATTTATCGAAGGATCCATGCGACACCATTCTTAAGCCAGATTTGGACCTTTAATTAAGCTAATCAGCTTTTGCTGAACGCGATGGATTTGTAGCGACCGGCTCAGAATATCAGCCACTGGTTTTGTTCGCTTTTTCTAACACGCAGAACAGCGACTGAGCCAACCATTTAGTCCCCAATTTGACGCATCACACTCTTTAATCAAATATCAAATCATACATCCTGAGTTTGTAAATACATTGCATAACTATCGATAGGTCCATCTGGCACTCTCAGGGACCGGCCCGAGTAACGTCTAGATCACCACTGGCCTGTCGAATCTTGAGGACAATAGTTGCAAGTGATTCGTCTGATGGAAGCTGAAAACCACGCAACCATTCCCAAATATCCTGATCTTCACAATCTAGTAGTCTGCGATATGCTAGTTGATCGGACGGCGGCAAACTCCGGTAGTGATAGCGAGTGAAAGGCATCAACATAACATCTATCTCCAACATCCCGCGTCTGGAATGCCAAAGTAGTCGATTGAATTCAGTGCGATCGTCCATACTCCCTCCAGTAGAAAACCAGTTTAGCACTCAAGGACACATGATGACCTCTCCATTCAGCCTAATTCAGTTTGAGGGCGACAAGACACTTCAAGCCCTTCAAGGCCAGTGCACACAGGCAGTCACTGGCCTGACTGATGCAAACGCACTGTTAGTCGCATTTTGCAATCCGAAAGGCAGAATGTATGGCTCAGGTCGACTTCTCAACCATCAAGGAATAATCAGCTTAATCACACCGCTCGATCAGGCTGAGATTTTGTTGAAACGGCTACGTCCTTTCCTGTTGCTATCAAGAGTAAAAGCAACCTTGACCAGCATAGTGACTTCTTTGATCTGCAGCCCGCGTCTTGCTCCAGGCGACGTAGAGTGCACTAATGAGTCAACCATGGCTGGAGAGTTTGGCGAAACCCAGTGGGTTATAGGTGATGGTAGTCATACCCATGATCCCGAGGCTGATATACAACGACTGCATGCAGGACTCGGATTCGTCCGACAACAATCCTGCGAACTCTGCATTCCACAACAAGCGCACTACCAAATGCTTGGTGGAGTAAATTTTAATAAAGGTTGCTACACAGGCCAAGAAGTGATCGCGCGACTAGAACATTTAGGTCAGGCAAAGAAATATCTTTTTAGGTACCAAAATACGACTACAGCACCAGGTGAAATTATCGATATTGACGGCATGAACTGCACCGTCTTTGATTCGGCCAAAACCGAAAAGCAGCAAGTTGCGTTAGTTTTGGCGCCAGTCACTTCAACATCAAAACAATTGACCAGTGTACCCTTTACGATCGCCCGACAAGTTGAGGGGCAGCGACCAGTCAAGCTCCGATAATCCCTGCTCTCTCAGCAATCGATTTACTGAGGAAAACGGTTTAGATCCGAAGAATCCTCGGTGAGCAGACAACGGGGATGGATGCGCTGACTCTATGACCCCGTTACCCACGCTAATTAAAGAAGTGAGTTGTCTGGCGTCGTTACCCCATAAGCAAAAAATACGAAAAATTGAATCATCAGAGAGGCGTTTGATGATCAGGTCGGTAAAATACTCCCAACCAAGATTGCGATGACTGCCCGCGTCGCCAGGCAACACCGTCAGTACTCGATTCATCAAGAGAACACCCCGTCGTGCCCATGCCGTTAGGTCACCGGTCGGGATAGCCGAAATGCCTAGATCAACCTGCCACTCCTGCAAGATATTTCGAAGAGAAGGGGGTGGTTTCATTGACTGTTTCACAGAAAACGCCAATCCCGTTGCCTGTCCAAGTCCATGGTAGGGATCCTGGCCAACAATGACTACCCGACATGAATCCGGCGCACACAACTCAAAGGCGCGGAAGCGTTGCTGTCTAGGTGGGTAACTCGTTTCAGTACTTAATCGTTCCGAGCATCTCATGGCTATCGTATCCAGATCAGATATTCCTAGAAACGTTCGCCATGGACCCGGAAGATCAGAAAATATTCCTTCTGATTGCATTGTTTTGTCCTGTTCTCGTTATAATTACCGTTTGCCAAAAGGATAACGAATGACCGACATTTCGGATATTGCGCCATACGAGGACGAGGATGTCCCCCATATCATCAATCGACTTATTAACGATGACAGTTTTATTGAAGCTATAGGCCGATTGAAATTCAAGGGTTGGTATTCCTTGCTCAGTCTATTTCTAAAACCAAAAATTCGTTCATTCGTGAAGTCCCGTGCGAAAAACATACATTCAATCCACGACTTCCAGATGGAGGTTGAGCCAATACTTGCGAAGGTTTTATCCAATACCACCGAAGCCTTCACTGTGTCAGGACTCGATAATCTAAATCCTAATCAGTCTTATGTTTTTTTAAGCAACCACCGCGACATTGCCATGGATCCAACATTCGTTAACTGGGCCCTGCACAAAGGCGGTTTCCAAACGGTCCGTATCGCAATCGGTGATAATTTGGTGAAACGGCCATTTGTTGGTGACCTGATGCGATTGAATAAGAGCTTTATCGTCAAACGAAATATTTCCGGGCCACGAGAGATGCTACAAACCTATTCGGCACTTTCGCACTACATTAGAAATTCTATCGAAGAAAAACACTCGATTTGGATCGCACACCGGGAAGGCCGAGCTAAAAACGGAATTGATCGAACAGATCCCGCAATTCTCAAAATGCTGGCCATGGGCGGCAAATCACGCAAGGAATCATTTCGACGGTCTGTAGAAGCGCTTCGGATAGTTCCAGTTTCCATCTCTTATGAGTTTGATCCGTGCGCCCCAATGAAAGCGCGCGAATTGGCAATTACAGAGCGTGATGGTGAGTACACCAAACAACCTAATGAAGACGAAGTCTCTATCGCCGAAGGAATCATGGGCTGGAAAGGCCGTGTTCATTTGCACTTCGCCCCGCCGCTTGCCGAGGTACCAGAAAATCCTCAAGAGTTAGCTACACAGATTGATCATCAAATTATAATCGCCCAACAAGTATTTGACACAGCACGCTTCGCCGAAGCAATCCTGAGGCAGCATGATCTTCCCGACGATCTGCTACCAGACGTAAAGGAGCGATTTCAGTCGCTTGTGTCTGGGACACCAGAAAAATATCGTGACAAATTATTAGAGATTTATGCGAATCCCCTTCGACAGTTGGCGCTTTACCAGCAGAGCGACCCGCTGCGCCTTTAGACCAAATTCCCCCACAAATCTAAAATTTCACCGTTATGGTATTATCTATGCACTTCGGTCTAGGATGGAACTGTATTGAAGATACTGACCCCACCACCTGGGCTGCTCGAGTTCCTCGAGCGCGCTGGAAGCAATGCCAAGATATATGAAGTTAAATCGACCTCTGAGCATTTGGGTTTTTCGCTCGGGTGTCGTGAAGAAGAATTACTCACAACATCATTGATTCTCCACGCAGAAAAGGCTCCACGGTTGTCTGTGCATTCCCGCAATCACAAGCCAGAGCTTTTGAGTGGTGAACGTCTCGCAAATTCAGTGCAGATCTATCTGCTGACCGGCTACTCTGCTGAATGGATGCCACCCTTTGGCTTGCCGCACTTACTTGAAACGGCTATCGATCCTCGGTGTTTGAAGTCGCCGTGCTTATATGTCCCTGCAGGTATCCTCAACGGTTGGATGGCTATCACCCCTGAGGAGCTTACGAGCCTAACTGATTTTAAGTACTGGAGGCGTGTGTTTGCAGCTTAGGAGACGGTGAAAAAAAACCCACCAACACGAAACACAAGCCAAAAGATGTATCCCAATGCCTTACCCGTTTTTTCAAACCGAGGACTCGAATTTTGTATCAGGAAAGCGTAACTCGACGTCAGAATGCAACCGGGCCAGGTATTCAACCTCATCAGCTACTCGTCATCTCTTCGTACGTTAACCTGAAACTGATGACTGGCGTCAACAGACAGCTCAAAAAGAATAGGGCAACAGCATACTTGACAATCCTGCCAGTAGTCCTGATTCCCAGCACTTATATCAACATCCGTCTGTTGAAATTCGCCACAATACGGACACATAATCTCAACAATATCCCACATTTTTTCGCCCCCTGAAGACTTGCCTCGCTACAGTTCATTCCGAGAGACTAGAAATCCTTCGAGTACAAATCTTTGAGCTCAACAAATGATCGCGCTAACCTAAACTATTGTGCCATTAACAAGTACCTAAGCGCTTAATACTCTTCAGATAACAAAAGTTTTTCTTACAAAAATTAATTTAACCTTTGAAAAAGTTTGGACTTTTGCTATTGCAGTACCTAAAAAAGCTGAACGAACGGCGTTAGCTATACAAAGTTAGGAACGAATACTGGTGCCCAAGGCAATCACACATGGACTGAGATTTGACGAGAGCATAGTCTACCTTGCTGCATATTTTAGCTTTACAAGCGGTTCGGTTAGCGGCACGAGCTATTCATTTCACTACAGATCGGTCATCAGTTACATGATCATCGCAGTATCAAGTTCACACTTTGGAGCTTGGCAATCGGCGGCAATGAACATGATTTTCGTATTCGTTGGTGTTGCCTTCATCATGAAAAAAGCGATCGCACAACATTGAACGCGTTCCCCATCCTTGATTAATGTACCGGCACTTGGATTCAAAATCGACAAGACTGGATTAATCGCGCCAGCATAAGCCCTAGTTTTGAAGTGCCGCTCACGAAGGCCAAAAGGATATAGATTCTTATCAGTCATGATCTATCTAAATATCGAAAAGAATAACAATCTGTTATTTGCACATTTTTTCCTTGCACCTGAGAAAAAAATAACTACACTGCGCGCTACTTGAGCTGTATACACGAGGATTTATGCTCTTCTAATTGCGCGATACTCCGGGGAATTGGGTGTGTCGCATCAGTACTACATCCCAGAAAGATCCAAGAGGTATCACCTGAATTGAGCACGACCTTGACCGCAGTCGCCGCGCACAACTGGCCACAACATGACCAAATTGAAGATCGTGATCATTCACTCGATCACTTCATATCGCGTGATGGTGAGATTTTCGCCGGTACACACTTGATCATCGATCTCTGGGAAGCAACGAATCTTGACAGCCTGGATCGAATGGAAGCAGCGATGCGTGCCTGTATCGAAGAATGCAACGCCACACTTCTTCACATTCACCTACATCACTTCACTCCCAACGGCGGGATTAGTGGTGTAGCTGTACTTGCAGAATCCCACATATCAGTCCACACCTGGCCCGAGAAGAACTATGCCGCATTTGATGTGTTCATGTGCGGTGACTCCAATCCTCACAGAGCGCTTGAGATTTTAAGCCGCTATTTTCGGCCAAAGCGATCAGAGATAACTGAAGAGCATCGCGGAAAAATTCGCTAATGCGTTACCAAGAAACTCTTTTCTCGGAATGGGGACAAAACTTCGAGCGGGGCAAAACCCTATTTGAGGCAGAGACCGGACACCAACACCTAATTATTTTTGATAACCCGAGATTCGGCCGTGTGATGGCTCTAGATGGAGTTATTCAAACAACCGAAGTAGATGAGTTCGTATACCACGAGATGATGGTACACGTGCCAATGAACACCCATCTAAATCCCAAACATATTCTAATCATTGGTGGTGGAGATGGCGGAATCTTACGTGAGGTGTTGAAACACGAATCAGTCGAGTCAGTAACTCAGGTCGAAATCGATCGAGCCGTCATCGATATGTGTATTGAATATTTCCCAAATCACTCAAAAGGTGCGTTTGATGACCCCCGCCTTAATCTTGTCATTAATGATGGTGCTGCTTTCATAGCGAATAACGAGCGGAAATTCGACGTCATTATCACAGACTCTACAGACCCAATCGGCCCCGGCGAGGTTCTTTTTGAGTCTGGGTTCTACCAAGGATGTGCTAACGCTTTGTCCGAGAACGGGATATTGGTCACACAAAATGGCGTGCCCTTTATGCAAGGCGATGAAGTCGCAAATACCTATCGCCGCTGGAGACCCTACTTTAGAACACGAACATTTTATTTGACATCTGTCCCAACGTACGTCGGTGGCGCAATGGCCATGGGCTTTGCCAGTAAATCCGAAATCACCGAGCCATCCCATTCTCAGCTCGAAAAGCGTACGAATGAAATACACGACCTGAGATACTACTCACCAGAGGTGCATTTGGGGGCATTTGGTCTGCCTACATTTGTTCAGAACTTAATGGTCGACTAGTGATAGATGCCAACAAGTAGCCACAACAAGCTAACCACTTGAGTGATCAATCGGTGAGACAAACTTTTTCGTTTTGATTTTATTCGGAGAAATGTAATGACTAGGGATTACGTTTAAACTTGTTCCTGATCCGGACCATAGTTATCCAAACGATACCTATTACCACCGGCGCTATAGCAGCCTTAACCCATTCTTCGTATCGGGGATCGACGAATGGCTCTACCGTGGGAGAGATCAGACCCACTGCATAATACGCGATTGCCACAGTCGACAAACCCTCGACTGCTGACTGTAATCGAAGTTGTCGGACCGCACTTTTGTCCAAGCTCTCCAACAGATCACGTGTCTGGCTTTGCAAGTTCAACTGTAACTGTGTACGCAGCAGTTGCGCTCGATCATCGATCTGATCGGCAAGCTCGGAGCGGCGACGCATTACAGTATCTGCCGTCGCTATGGCAGGAGTGAGGCGTCTTTTTAGAAAGTGTCTTATGCCGACAGACTCGTCTCTTCCATGAGCACGTAACTGGACAAGCCGTTCGAATACCAAATCGTGGTAAGCCTTATTGGCACCGATCCGCCAAGCCAAATTCTCCCAAATCTCATGTAATTCACTTTCTTGATCGGACAAAATAGAGAGTGTTTTCATCATATCCGAGTGGTCTGAATCGCCCGAATCGCCGTTGGGTAATTCATTCGCGACTCGTTGTAGTGTCGGATGAGCAGCCCGAATGCCATCCATTCCCATAACGGCCAGTGTTCTGTAAGTTTCTATTTCTAAAACCATCTGCAGAAGTCGCCCGGCAGCCTCTCTCCCTGGATCGTCTGCAAACGACACCCACCAGGCACTGAGACCATTTTGATCAGGTTCAAAACGTACAGCAGTTGTCACTGCGCCATCCCGCATATCACTTATCGCGTCATAATGATCCGGAAGTTTCAGATTGATCCCCGAACGCAATTCAGTGAGGACCAGTATGTCTTCCGGTGATTTATCTATCCAGCCCTTATCCAAAACGTCCCACGGATCCCAACCACCGGCAACGGTTTGGGCGATAGAAACGAATTCTGTATGTCGTTCAATCCTTACCCAGGATTTGTTTGCCTCGGTTTCCCAGTGACCCCTAAAGTCGTCAGGAAAATCGCCCATTTTTTCCTTAATCCAAGCGAGAACGCTCTCCCTAGAAGTTGGGGAAACCCGAACGCAGATATGCACGAGGTGACAACCAGCACTTAGTACCGGAAATGGACGCGCATGGAGCTCCCGATTTGCGTCAAGTCGTATTCGGTGTGGATCGTTAGTCATCGGTAGCGAGTAAGAAAATTGATACGTAGCCAGCGATCACAATGGACGCGCACATCAGAGGAAAAAACCGCATTAAATACCCCACAAATAATTTGGATCTATGATTAAACCACATATCCAACTACGGTATCGAAGATGGATCAAAGAATTGATTCTGTTTGTGAGTCAAAAAGATAACCAAAGAGACCGAAATGGCACCGATCAGATTCATTAACCAATGGAGTGGTATGAAGCATAGCACGGCCCCGCCCATGAGGAGCGGCCAATGCCACACCGCCAAGGGCCCTTCGGCAAATCTAGAGATCATCGCGTTGATAGCGTAGATACCAAACAAGGAAAATAAACCGAGACGTAACATCTCATCAATAGATCCAGTTATCAAAGGCGTGTAAGCAAATAACAGCGGAACTATATACAGACCCTTAGCCGCCCTCCACGCCTGAAAACCTGTAGCCATCGGAGGGGATTTCGCTATTCCAGCCGCCGTAAACGCGGCCAAGCAGACCGGAGGCGTGACGTTGCTGTCTTGGCTCAACCAAAAGATGATCAGGTGAGCGATCAGCAAAAACGCGGTCAACGATTCGACATCTACCAATACCGGTCTCAATGTCATGGCTACCTCAAATGGCAACGCCGCCACCAAACTCCATGCCTCCTGCTCTGTCATACCTATTGCCACCTTTGCCACCAACGGGCTGTCCACCAGCATAAACAGTGATGCCTGAGCAGGGTCAGTCAGACCAATCATGAGCTGCTGTACAATGACAGTGTCAGCCAAAATACCGGCCAGTGCAGGCGCACATAGGATGGCCATGATGATATAGGCCGCGGTAACTGGCAGGCCCATCCCCAGAACGAGGGATGCTAAAGCTATCAGCAATATGGCTATTACAAGGGATCCCTGGGACCACTGCGCGATCATAAGCGAAAAACCGTTACCGATACCGCTCGTGACAATAGCGTTATTGATCACGCCTATTGAGACCATCAGAATAGCGGTCAAAATACCACCCCTCACTCCGAATAAGCATGCCTCACAGATTCGTTTGATGTTCATCACGTTGGATTGCATATCCCGCGAGCCAACGACCTGGCCAATTATCCATGAGATCCATGACGCGCTAATCAGGACACCAATCGAGCCAGAGGCGGCGAAGGATGGGGTCACTCCCGCCATCAACAAATAAATCATTACCCCTAATGGGATCACGAAGGTTAGACCGCCCGCGTAAATTTTTGCGCGACTTATCGACATGTCTACACCCTCACCAACCCGATGCTTTACTGCCTCAATACGCACAACAAAGGCGACAGAAAGGAAATACAGAAATGCAGGAATGACCGACACGGCAACGATCGTCGCGTAGGGGATGGAGGTGTAACTCGCCATAACGAAGGCCCCCGCCCCCATGATTGGTGGCATCAACTGACCCCCGGTCGATGCCGCCGCCTCGATCCCGGCCGCAAACCGTCCCCGGAAGCCACTGGCTTTCATTAGAGGTATTGTGATGACACCCGTAGACGCCGTGTTTGCAACGGCTGACCCACTGATCGTTCCGGTCAGAGCAGATGACAAGACCGCGACAAAGGCAGCACCGCCCCTGATTCTTCCAGCAACTACCTTCGATATCTCGATCACAAAATCACTGGCCCCAGAGACCACAAGGAAGCCCCCAAAAATCATAAACAGAGCAATGTTTGACGAAGAGATATTGGCAAGAATTCCGAACAGGCCCTCGTCGTTATAGATCGTACGGAACAAGATATCGTCCAACGGCAGGCTCGCGGTACGGAACACCCCCGGCAGATATTCCCCTAAAAAGAGAATGTACGAGATCGCCACCACAATCAGGACCGGGATTACCCAACCCGAGACACGTCTTGAGAAGTCGAAAGCAGCAAGTATTAATACAAGCCCGGCGACCCAATCGATCACATTGAACTGCCAAGACTGACCCGTGATAGCCAAAGTGTCCTCGTAAATCCTCGACTCCGCGGCCACTACCCAGCATGCCGACAGCGCCACCACTAAGCCATAAATAACGTCTAGCGCCAGAGACGATCGACCAAAGATTTTTGCGGGAAAGATGATACTGGCAAGGAACGCAAACCCACCGAAGTGTATGGCATTCTGCCAAATAGGAGGCTCGTTAATCAGCAGATTGGTAACAACATGCCAGACGGCAAAGCACACGGCAAAACAAATCAGTAACGATCTCAGAACTGTGAAATCAGCAGACGATTCATCAAATGACAACCAATGCTCTCGTGTCATCTACGCCTCCTGGTTAGTCCCAACCGGAAATACAAAAGAGAGACCAGAGTATTCTGGTCTCTCTCTGGTTACGCTTTATTTGGCGACCAGATGCGATGGGACCTTAAGCCCTACTTCCTTGTAGTACTTGGCAGCGCCAGGATGCAAAGGTACCGGCAGACCATTCATCGCCTTCTCAACGGCCATCACCTTTGTCGCTGGGTGAATGGCCTGCAAGAATGGAAGATTCTCATACATGGTCTTGGTCAGAAGATACACATGGTTATCATCTACGTTCGCATTTACAGCCAGAAAATTAGGCTGCGCAACGGTCTGGACGTCCTTCGTCTGGCCTGGATAAGTTCCAGCCTTAAGTGTGTAAGGTGTCCAGAGAAGACGGCCCCCGTCCATCTTCTTCGCCTCGTCTGGGGTAACGTTCAGGATCGTGAATTTTCCTTTGTTCCCCGCCATCAACTTAGTAATGGCACTGGTTGGTGGGCCAGATGGAATCCCGGCTGCCACGATCTGGCCATTAGCAAGCGCGTCCGCTGTCGGCGTATAGCCCGCATGCATAAGATCGAAGTCTTTATCCATATCGAGTCCGAGACCAGAAAGCAAAACTCGATTGGAACCAATCGTTCCTGAGTTTTGTTTCCCCATACCAGCACTCTTACCCTTTAAGCCTATCAGATCAGAAGCCGTTCCATTTTTTACCGCGCTATTCGCGACAACGAACTGCTCCACGTTCTGCCAAAGCATTGTCACCGAGCGCAGGTTTTTCTGGGGAGCCGAGACCGGACCAGTTCCTGTTGCCGCATAAGAACCAAATAAACCCTGAAGAATCGCGAAGTCAGCAGTACCGGCGCCTAGTGCCTGAACATTCGCCCCAGAACCGGCTGAGTTAACCGCGGTTAGGCTAAACTTTTTCTTTGGTAACAACTTTACTTTCGAGAGTGTCGCAATTGCTGTTCCAACAGGGTGATATGTACCACCGGTGGAGGCTGTATTCAGCACATAGTCTTTCGCGCTGGCAATAGTCATACCAGACATCGTCAGCGAGCCGGCAACAATCGCGGCCCCAAGTGTGAGTAATGAACGACGTTTCATTATTTGTCTCCGTTTTTTTAATTAATCCAGTAACCCATCTGTACCGGTGAGTAGCAACATACCCACCAGTACCTCCTAATCGGGTCGGTTAAAGATGATCCATCATGCAAACCTGGCCAGATGATAGGCACAGTACCATCACAATATCCAGCATTCTCAACTCATACATTTACGGATTTCATGGCACCACCATCCACCCGGGCCTGTATCCCCGTGATATAACTCGCTCTCACGCTCACCAAAAAAACCACCATAGACGCAAATTCATCTGGTGTCCCGTAGCGGCCCATCGGTATTCCTGCCCAGGATCGGAGACGTATCTCGTCAACCTCGACACCCTCGGCCTTTGCCCCACCCGCGTCAATCGCCTTCGTGCGTGGTGTATCAATTCTGCCTGGCAATACCATATTGCAGGTCACACCATGAGGGGCCATTTGTTCGGACAGTGTCTTGACGTAACCCGCTAGGGCAGATCGTAGGGTATTGGATACCGCCAGCTTTGGAATCGGCATCACAATGCCCGATGACGCAATCACGACGACCCGGCCAAACCCGGCGCTCTTCATTCGCCCGACGGAGGTATCAATGATCTCAATAAGACCAAGCACCATCGCATCGAATTCCTTGGTCCAGATATCCGAAGCAATCCCCGGCGCCATCCCCGGGGCCGGACCCCCTGAGTTGGCCACCAAGACGTCGATCCTGGGCAGATTCTCGATCAAATCACACAAGGACTGCCTCGACTCTGAATCAAACAAATCACATGTCGCGATATCAGCAGACCCTCCGGCGTCCTGAATCTTCCGCTGTACTTCTCTCAGGGCATCTTCACGCCGCGCGACAAGGATCACGTGCGCGCCCTCCTCCGCAAGCTGCTTTGCGGACGCCTCACCGAGCCCCTGCGAGGCCCCCATCACGACCGCTGTACGGCCATCTAATCCTAAATCCACATCGATTCCTTATTATTTCTGTTGGTCAAGCACGTATCTGGCAAACGCGAAGCTTGCTGTAAATGCCGGGCTTATCGCATTCAACACATGAATGGTCTTATCATCTTGCAAAACAACAAAATCGTTTACCAAGTGCTGTCTGTCCGCATCAAATATTTGTGACCGGATACCTACTTTTGCAAGACTGCGCTCAAGATCATCAGGCCCTACGCCCGAGATGATCTTCGAGAGTTCATTACAGACCCCCTTTAACCGTACCAGCTTCATTTCACGCAAAGCGAGTGTCCGTAAACCATTTGTATTATGGAGCAATTTCTTAACTATAGAGGCGCTTAGGCTCAAACCATCCAACCAAGATATGCCTTGAAGTCCCTTATAATTTTCACGACCAATGACGGGGGTGGAGCTGGGTCCAAAATACACCTCGCCGTGAGAATTGTGCGCAGTATGCACGCCCAGAAAAGGCAGATCGAGGTCAGGCACCGGATACACCAGACGTCGCATTTTAAAGTGTGTATTTTTGTGCTTCCAATACTTACCCTTGAAAGGCTGGAAACTGTATCGTGTTTTCAGACCAGCGCGTTTAGCGACCTGATCAGCAAACAATCCCGCCGCGTTAACGACCGTTGGAGATTCAAATGTGCCAACTGAGGTCTGCACTGTCCCACATTTTGAGTCGATTGAGCCTGCAGACGCGTTGTAATGAATCACTCCTCCAGCCTCGATAACGTCTTTTTTAATCCGTTCCACGACCTCCTTCGGATTGACCACCGACGTAATCGGAACAAACAGTACCTGATCAAACTGAGGATTAACGTGCGGTTCCAGCTCCAGCGCCTCTTTCCCCGTCAATTGATGGATCTCTACACCATTTGCCCTTCCGCGATCGAGAAGGACCTGCATGGACCCAAGCGCCGATTCCGAGGGTGGCACCAGCAATTTGCCACAATTATCAATCCACAGCCCTCGCTCGGAAACATAATCGCGCATCAGTTGACATCCAGACACACATAGCTGGGCCCTTAGACTTCCTTCCGTATAATAGATACCCGAATGCACGACACCCGAGTTACGACCACTCCCGTGGGCCACAGAATTCTGCTCTTTCTCCAAGACCACGACATCTGATTTCGGATAACGAAGCAGCCACTCGCGGGCGATCGTCAGCCCGACGACCCCACCCCCGATCACCACCAAATCGCATGTGTTCATGTGAGCCTGATCCAATTCATACTATCCGCAAACCACAACACCATCGGCACCGACACGATCGACAGGACCGTCTGGACTGCAACAATTCCTGCCATTAATTGGGCATCTCCACCCAACTGTCTCGCTAAAATATAGCTCGATGCTGCTGTTGATACGCAAGTCAGGAGCAAACCCACAAGAACCCAATCGTTCGTGAGTCCCATCCAAAACGCCAAGCCAAGGAACAAGAGTGGCTTCACAAGTAGTTGCGTGACAACCGAGAACAATGTCAATCCGAGCCCAGCCCTTACCGCTTGCCACTGGAGCCCTGCCCCCAAACACAACACCCCCATCGGAAGCGCGGCCTTCCCAATAAGAGCCAACCCAGAAATTGGGAATCCATCAGCGATTTCCAGCAAGCGGCCCATGCCCCCAATCGCGCACGCCAAGATCAAGGGATTTTTCGATAATTCGCGACCCACCTGAGCCAGCTCAAATCTGGGATGTTTAGCGGTCATAACCGAGACACAGGCTATGTTGATGATGACAATGATGATCGCAGCTGCGATAGCGACGTGTGGCAATAAATCGGGGCGAAGACCAGCCGCTAATGCGAGTGATATGAACGTATTGAAACGGATAATTCCTTGGTACACCGATGTAAATGAGGCGTAACTCGGCCCAAACAGGCCAATCCGCCACACAAGAATTGCAAACACAGTGATGATCCCCAGCGTGGAATAAACGGAACCGATCAGAGGTCCCCATGGGACCGAAATATCGGGCGCCCGAATGATGACCTCAATCAAAAGGCTTGGCATCAGCACCCAATAGGAGACCCACTCGAGGCCGCGCCAGAAAGACTCGCCTACGTTCGAGAAGCGATTGATCGCGAAACCAAGAGCCAATATCCAGGCAATGGGCAGCACCGCGTCTGCAATTAGACTAACCATGTCGCTGTTCTATCGCCGTATTGGCGTAGCGCGTCCGGTAGGTAAATAGACCAACCAACGCAGCAAGTAATACTGCGCCCCCAATGAAATCATCTTGCCTCGGGACCTCGCCGACCAGAATCCAAACGATGACCGGTCCAATCAGTGTCTCGAGTAGGAGATAAAGACCCACCTCTGGCGCAGGGAGATATTTGGGGGCGATGGTTATCAGCATAAACGATAGTGAGCAGACAATGCATGCATTGACCGTGAGCAACCAAATCGATTCCCGTGGGACTGAAACCGAATCGATTACAAACCAGATAACACACGCCATCATGAGATTCGCAGACCCGTACAGTGGCCAGATGTGATCTCTCGGGTAATGACGGGTCAAACTGATGCCTAATCCGGTCAAACCGGGGACAAAAAAGCACGCGAGATAGCCCGCAAGTGGGGTACCGTCCGGGATCGCGGAACCCGAGATCGATGCGCCGATGATTCCGATCACGATCGCGATCCATAACGCGAGGTCGGTTGATTCTCCGAACAGGATCCGGCTTGCAAATGCCGAGGCCAGTGGTGTCAGCGCCACAAACACGAGCATGGTCGGTGCCCCCAGAAGAGTGACACCGAAAACGAAGGACATCGAAGACATACCGAAAGAAAGAACGATGCCAACGGACACAGCACTGTGGTGTGTCAACTGGTAGACGAACTCTGCTGGCGACCGGGCCAATGCCGCTACCCACAAAACCAAACAGATCCCTATCCCTCTCCAGAACGACACCACATAGGGATCACCATCAATTAACCGCAAAAGTCCAGAATCTGGCGACAGCACTAAGACGCCAAGAATCATTAATGCGGTACCGTAGGCGTAATTGGATAATTGCTTCATGGGACCAGAATCAACCCCGCAGCAGCGGTGAGCGCGGCCGCTGTAAAACGCGATAGCCACTTCGAGCTCTGGCCGTCCTCGAATCTCTCCTGTAACCAACGGCCGCCAAACGCATACAACCCGATCGCCGCAATCTCGATGACTATGAATGTGCCACCCATTAGGATGACTTGCGGCACGACCGGTTTCACTGGATCAATAAATTGGGGGAAGAATGCATAAAAAATTAGAATCAACTTCGGGTTTGTGAAGGCGACTAGGGCCTCAGATCGAGCCATTAGCCGAAGCGATTTACGTACCTCCAAATCAAAATGTGTCGACACAACCGCATGAAGCGACTGCCATGCCATCCACAACAAATAACCAGCACCAATGATCCGCAGCCACTGGAACGCAACTGCGCTACGCGCCAGAAGCGCTTCTAGCCCAACCGCAAGCAAGACAAGCATAACCATCATGACCGGCAGTCGAGCCAGCCCCGCTACGGTCGCACGCCGCGCATTTGTGCGGATCCCATGGACTAACGCAACAAGGTTATTCGGTCCCGGAAAAAAATTCATTCCGATACAGGCCGGTAGAAAAATCCACCACTGGGCCACACTCATAAACTACCTCGGTAAAACAGACGCGGGAGTGTACATCGGATGGTCAGCAAACATCGGCAATTGTGGTGGTTTTTTGTTATCTGCATGCTCCCTTTCCAATTTTTACAAGCCCAGACTCAGATCATCAGCCTCAAAGACGCGCTCGAGACTCGTGGTACTGTGATCTTTTTTCGTCACGCTTTGGCACCAGGGTTCGGTGACCCGTCCAAGTTTCGGGTCGATGATTGCGCCACCCAACGAAATCTCGACCAGCGTGGCCGTGAGCAGTCGAAGCGGATTGGTAACCTATTCAAATCTCTAGACTTTGCGACAGATATCGTCCATTCAAGTCCCTGGTGCCGTTGTCTCGAGACCGCACGGCTAATGGATATCGGACGAGTAGAATCGTTCGAGGGTCTGGGCTCTTTTTTTGAGGGCCACGTGGATCGGCAGGTGACACTCAAACTCCTCTCGGACAAGCTGTTAACGATCTCTAATCGTGACGAAACACCAGCGATTATGGTCACCCATCAGGTTGTGATCAGCGCAATCACCAAATTATTCACCTCCTCGGGTGACGCGATCTTGTATGATCCTAAGAGAGATATATCGCTACGGATCCGACTGACTGAAAATGACTGATCGTCTTCACACAGACACACTGATCATCGGCGCCGGGAGCGCGGGCTGTGTGATTGCGAACCGGTTGTCAGCCAATCCCGAACACCAGGTAACCCTTGTAGAGGCTGGCGGCAAAGATAATTGGCACTGGATCCATATCCCGGTCGGCTATCTTTACACCATGGGGAATCCCAAAACAGACTGGTGCTACACAACAACGCCGCAAGAGGGCCTAAATGGCCGCAGCCTCGCATACCCACGTGGACGAGTCTTAGGTGGATGCTCGAGTATTAACGGCATGATCTACATGCGTGGACAAAAAGACGACTACACGTCGTGGGGTGAGGGATGGTCATGGGACGACGTACTTCCCTATTACAAGAAGTCGGAGAACTACCATCGAGGCGCCGACGACTACCATTCAGATCAGGGGGAGATGCTGGTTCAAGAGCAACGACTCAAGTGGGATGTTCTGGAGACATTTAAAAAAGTTTGTGAAGAGAACGGCTTCACTGACAGACCCGACTTCAACTGCGGAGATAACAGTGGGGTCGGTTATTTCGAGGTCACACAAAGAAAAGGGATCCGTTGGTCATCGGCGCGCGCGTTCTTGCACCCGGTAATGCATCGATCAAACCTCACGGTAATGACCAAGACCTTGACCGTGCGACTCATCTTTGACGGAGACCGTTGCATCGGTATGGAAGGAACCCGTCATGGCAAGCCTGTTTCAATTCGAGCAAAGCGTGTCGTTCTGGCCGCCGGCGCTGTCGGTTCACCATCACTCCTTGAGCGATCCGGGATTGGCTCTGAGGCGGTACTTAAACCACTGGGTATCCCTATCCGTAACCGACTCGAGGGTGTCGGTAAAAACCTACAAGACCATCTTCAGGTCCGGCTGCAATACCGCCTGGAGGCCGGCGAGACGCTCAACCAACACGCCAACTCATGGCTCGGTCGGATCAAAATGGGCCTGCACTACGCCTATAACCAGTCAGGGCCCTTGTCAATGGCCCCCAGCCAGCTTGGAGCTTTTTTTAAGTCGAGCGACGAGATCGATCGAGCTGACCTCGAATTCCATATCCAACCAATGAGCGCCGATAAACTTGGTACCGACCTCCATCCCTTTCCGGGAATGACCGCAAGCGTCTGTCATTTGCGGCCCGAGAGTCGGGGCACGGTCCACATCAGTGGTACGAACGCGTCGGATGCCCCGATTATTGACCCCAATTATCTATCCGAGACATACGACCGTGACGTCGTATGCAGGGCGATCGAAAAAACCAGAGACCTGATGGACCATCCGCTACTCGCTGAGTTCTCACCATCCGAACACAAGCCGGGACGAACGCAGAAAACGGATCGCGACCTTGTCAAGGCCGCTGGTGATGTGGCGACAACAATTTTCCATCCTGTGGGGACCGCAAAGATGGGACCCGACACCGACGGTGAGGCGGTTGTATCCAGAAAACTCGGCGTCCATGGTTTACGTGACCTTTATATCGCTGACGCATCGGTCTTTCCCACAATAACCAGTGGGAACACTCACGCTCCGGTCGTCATGATTGCCGAGCGGCTCGCGGAGTGGCTAGATCAATCCGATGATTAGCGAAGAGCCCCAGATCATTTAAACGCTGATCCAGGCGCGGGAATACCCGCCTAGCGTTACCCTCAAAAAGCTTCTCCAGATCGCCACGGGTCAGCCCTAGCTGGTCAATGTATTTCTTGGTATCGTCGAAATACTCCCCAGTGTTTGGATCGATTCCCTTCACCGCACCCAGCATCTCAGAACCAAACAACACATTGTCTGTGCCAATCACTGACAACAAGAGTTCTATGCCTGGCTTGTGGTAGACACAGGTATCAAAGTACACGTTTGTCATGATGTACTCTGATGGCTCTGGTTTACCAAGCATCTGCGCGAGTCCACGGTACCTTCCCCAGTGGTAAGGAATAGCACCCCCGCCATGAGGGATAATAAAACGTAGGTCCGGGAACTCCGAAAATAAGTCACCCTGCACGAGCTGCATGAAGGCAGACGTGTCACCATTGATGTAGTGCGCGCCTGTCGTGTGGTGGCACTCATTACACGACCCGGAGACATGAATCATCGCAGGAACGTCCAGCTCCACCATCACCTCATAAAGCGGGTACCAGTATGGGTCCGTTAATGGCTTCCCTGTCCAGTGGCCGCCCGAGGGGTCGGGGTTAAGGTTGAATCCAACGAACCCCATCCCGATACACCGGCGTAGCTCGTCGATTGCCGGCCCCAATGACTGGCCTCCCTCCTGCGGTAGCTGGCAGCCCGGTGCGAAGTTTTTGGGAAACAGCTCACAGACGCGGTGAATCAGGTCGTTACTCTCACGGGCCCAGGCGATAGATGTCTCTAGATCAGCCTGGTGCTGCCCCATCGCTGACGCCTTGGGGGAGAAAATCGTCATGTCCCCGCCACGTTCCTTGATCAACTTCAACTGATTATTTTCAATCGAATCGATTATCTCGTCATCAGAGACTGCCGCCATCTTCGCGAGACTAGTGTCTTTACCCTCCGAAAACAGTCCAAGCTGTTCGTCCCGAAACGCTTGTAGCTTTGGAGACGATGTCGTGTAGTGGCCATGGCAATCGATAATCATTTTATATCCTCCTGTCGATCAGTCTCTGGTCTCTTTGTCTTCGTCGTAGGTCACGTATTGCAGACCCATATCGAGGAGCCGTTGTCTCATATTGTTCATATCGAGACCCAGGGTCCCGTCCCGATACTTCCCCCTGACACCAGCCTCCCTGTCTTCACGCGCCTCAGATTTTTGTACCACCGAATCCAGCTCATGCCTACGCACAACGACGACCCCATCGTCGTCGCCGATAACCAGATCACTCGGGTTGACCACCTGCCCGCCACATACAACCGGGACGTTAACATCGCCAAGGGTCTCTTTAACGGTCCCCTGTGCCGAGATGCATCGACTGAAGACAGGGATATTCATTTGTCGTAGGTCGGCCAGATCACGGACACCTGAATCGATCACCAGCCCGGCGATCCCTCGAGCCTGCATCAGGGTCGCGAGAAGGTCGCCAAAGTAACCACAGTCTGACCGTGAGTTGACCGCGACCACCATCACGTCGCCCGGCTCACATTGCTCCATCGCGACGTGGATCATGACGTTATCGCCTGGGGTGGCGAACACGGTCACCGCCCGTCCGACCAGCTTTAACCCCTCCTTGATAGGCCTGATCTCGGGACTCAACAGACCCACACGGCCCTGAGCCTCGTGCACGGTGGCGACGCTGAGTTCCTTGTAACGGGTGACCGTCTCCGTTGGGATTGTGGGTATTCCGGTGACTACTTTTGGCATATCGCCGCCTCCGTCTCTTTGTTTTTCAGCGACAGAATCTGACCCAACAGGCTATCGACAACGTCGCGTTCGATTCCCCTACCGATGACCACCAAAACGTTCTCGGTGGGCCAACCAGAGTGGTTGTAGTCGAAGGTCACGTGCCGCCGGACCCCCTGAATAATCATGAATTGGTCACTACCATGCGTGCGGACCGTACCCTTCATCCTGAGAAGCCCGGGGCCAATTTGTTCGATCCATTCACCAAACAGATCCACAAACTCAGACTCGTCAACCGTCGCCTCCCAACGGATTGTTTGGGTCGTGTAGCCGTGGCCATCGTGGTGATATTCATGTCCGATTGGGATCAGGCTCTGGCCTTGCATATAGCAATTTGCCGGACCCAAAAAGGTGTCCGTGGTGGGGAGGAGCTCATCCCTCAAAGACAGGACGTGCACATCGGAAAGCGGATTCAGGGACTGTAGTTGTTGTTTAAAATGATCTAGGTCCCGGGCTTCATCGTGTCTGTTGATAATAGATACTGATGCCATCGACAACTGCTCTGCGGCCGATTCTTGCGCCAACAGCCAGTCAAAGCTGTTCCTGCCGTCGACGACTGCCACCACCGACTGAAGCGAATAGGACCTGGAAAGGAACGAGCTTCCCTCAAAGAGTGGTATCAGGTCAGACGGATTCGAGATTCCACTGGTTTCGATCCAGACCGAGGTCTTGTCAGGGAAAAGGCTGGGAAGCTCGTGCAAGGTCCTGAGCAGGTCGTCTTTTACCGTACAACAGATGCACCCGCCATCCATCGCACGATAGGCGGTACCGGTCGAACCAATCTGCACAGAATCGAAGGACGCGTCACCAAAATCGTTCACGATCAAGACCGCATCTTTCAGTTGGCCCGACTGAATCAGTCCAAGCGCGAGCGTCGTCTTCCCGGCACCCAGGAATCCGGTGACTACACAGACTGGACGAGTCAATGGACAGGCCCATGAGGCAACAACGAGACATGCACCACGTCCTCACTGATCTCCCCAGCCACGGCTCTTACCGCTGTATCAGCATCTTCCAATGGATAGGTGTGGGTCGTCACCAGATCCAGTGGGAACCGGTTTGAGGCAAGCTGCTCTAACGCTAGCTCACAAGACTGGTAGCCGTGGCCCCGAGCACTCTTGAAAGTAATCCACTTGACGGTGGCTTTGCCAAGCGGGAAGTTCGGAAACTCTGCCAGCTCGCCTTGTAGCAGGATGGTTCCCCCTTTCCGCTTGAGGGCCTCAACCCCTAGCATCACCGGGATCGTTCCGGCCCCGGACGTGCATTCAAGCGAGACATCGACCCCGATACCGCCGGTGATCTCCATAATCCGCTCGAGGGGATCCTCCTCACTCACGTTGATGGTATAATCCGCGCCCAGCTTCTTGGCAACCTCAAGGCGCCTCACGTCTTTGGCGGTGCCGGTCACGATAATGCACGAGGCACCCGCCTGCTTACAGGCAACGGTCTGAGCCATCCCCTGCTGGCCGGGGCCCTGAATTAATACCGACGAGTTGTAGCCCACCCCACAATCGAACAGTGCCCACTCGATCCCGTTCGCCATCGGCGTGACGATCCCGGCGAGCTCTGGTGACACGCCCTTGGGGACCTTGTGCAGGACAGCGTTCCACGGCAGATACATATACTCAGCGAACCCACCCCAAAGATGAGGCGCAGACTCACACGAGGTGTATCCGTAGCGAATCGCATTGGGGTTATGCCGCCAGTCCGTTGAGGCACAGTGCCTGTACTCGCCCTTATGGCACCACTCGCACTGCATGCAGGTAACGTAGTGCTCGACGAACACGAGGTCACCTTCCTTTACACCTTGACGCTCCGTGAATAATTTGCCGGCCTTTGCGATGTACCCGATGTTCTCGTGACCCATGATGACATGCTCGTCTTTCTGGGGTTTTTTGTACATTTTCACGTCTGTGCCACAAATACCCGCCACCACGACTTTCATCAGCGCAGCATCCTCTGGTACGTCCGGCATAGGGTACTCCCGCATCTCCATCTGCGACGCACCAACGCGAACCATCGCCTTCACCATCTCCGACATACCAATCTCCTAAAATAGAACCCACAGTTTACCGACTCAATTCTCAGGAGCTATATTCAATTCGGAACCACTGCAAAACAAACTTGATTGAGCAGAACCCTCGCATCTGCACCACCAAACTGGAACGATATATATATGAGAAGCGCGCTCAAGCAGCGATCGGAAGTTTATCGACTAGAGAGATTAATCCTCCAACGATTCGAGCTGCACCCGGGCACGATGCTGTTAATTGAAGAGCATTGGCCACGTGACCCGGGGTTCCCTGTACGGATGAGCGTGTTCTCGTTTTGGCTTGGGGACGTCCGGCACGGGTTCACGGTATTTAAACGTCTCGAAGAGGTCGACGACGGAGATTTTCCTCCTGGCTGGATGAAAAATCGACTAATCAGATTTGAGCCAATGGGATGCAGCTGCTGCTGAGATAACAATAAAAAGGATGGTCAGGATGGGTCTTAAAGCTGTCTCGCGGAGTCAGGGCGCTAACCAAGACATCAAGAGTGGGCAAATAAAACCAAAAGGGTTCGAGCTTGATTTCGAGGAGTGGCCGGTCCTCGTCAAGGCCTTCCGTGCGATGGTCCGAGAGCAAGCGTTCGATGTCTGTGAGATGGCCCTGACCACCTACATCTGTGCCCGACAACACGGCGTACCCCTGATCGGGATCCCTATATTTCTAGTCCGAGGATTTCACCACGATAAGATTAGTGTCGCCAAAGACTCAAACATCCGGAGCGTCGAGGACCTAGCCGGGACAAAAATCGGGGTGAACCGAGGATACACGGTCACGACAGGTGTGTGGGCGAGAACCATACTAGATAGGGAGGGGTTGGACCTGAACCAAGTGACCTGGGTTCGATCGAGCGACGAGCACGTTGAAGCCTATTCACCCCCTAAAAACGTTGAAATGATTCCTGAAGGAAAGTCGCTCGAGGAGATGCTGGTCTCTGGTGAGCTGGGCGCCGTGGCAGGCATGGCGCCGGACGACTTTAGTTCAGATAAGGTACGAACCTTGATTACAGACCCAGACCAGTCAGCGCTACTCGCGCTCGATCGGAGCGGTTTTTATCCAATCAACCACCTGATCGTGATGACGGAATCTATCGTAGAGACGTTCCCGACACTACCCGAGGCGCTATTCGAATGTTTTTCAGAGCAAAAGAGACAGTACCTGGAAAGCCTGACTGCAAGACCCACGGCGGACAATGACGAAATCGATGCCCGCAACCGGAGACTCCAGTCGTTGGGGTTCGATCCACTACCCTATGGGATCGAACCAAACGAGCAGGTACTCAACGAGTTGATTGAGTCTGGGCTGCGCCAGAAAATTTTATCCCCGACCACCGGATGGGGGGACTATTTCTGCGGCTCGGTGCTTAATCTAAATGGCTAAGCGCGGTAGAAATCGTCGAAAAATGTAAACACAGAATCGCTGTTCTGGGCATCAATCGGGAGATCCAGGAACCGCGAGTCTGACAGACATTCCTTCACAAAGTGGGCCGCTGATCGTGCGTGGCTCTCATCAGCCCCTGGCAAAATACACACCGGTCGCGCGATCTGCATCAGTTCCTCGGGTCTCGGCCCCGGTGCACTGTCACAGTCGAACATGGCCCTGTAGCTTGCCTGTACCAGCCTCCCATAAGCCGCCTCGTCACATGTTCTCAGCGACTCAGAGAGCCCCTCATCGACGCGGAGAGAACCGCCCCACGGGCCAAGCGTAGAGTCCTTCGCGAACCCAACCTCGGAGCCAAGCGCTTTCTCGATCAAGGCCCCGGTCCCGTGTTCTGAGACCCAGGCCAAGTGAGTCGAAAATCGGCCAAAGTTACGGATCCGATACCTCGCCCCACCCACCGGCCAGACAAGGTTAAGGCTCGTCGTAAGATTCGGATACAGACGTGCGAACTCCGATGCCGGAGCGCACCCGAGGCATCCGCCGATCACATGCGCAGATCGCTGTCCGAGTTGTTCGAGTACAGCATTTCCGTGTCTTGCCATCCCCGCGAAATCCAGTATCTCTAACCGACCGCCTGATTTGCCGCACTCTCGTCGATCAAACAAGATACAAGTGAAACGGTCAGCCAAGTAGCTCATGATGTCGATTTTCTTGTAGATGCCAAGATCGGTCCATTTCTCAAGCGTCGCATCAAAACCGCCCGGAGAAAACATCAAAAGCGGCTCGCCTTTACCGATAACAGATACCCGGGTCGGAATACCATCAGCGTCTAACATTTGAGTCGTAATTTTTGTCATCACTTTCTACCAAGACCGCCCTTGATCTGTTTTCCGGATCGGATATCTCCGAGCAACTCGGTCACCGCATCCCGACTCGTCTGGGCAGTGTAGGCGTATGCGCTTGGCGGGTTGTCTAGGAACTTGGTCCCGTAACCGACCGCTGCGTGAAACATCCGTATCCGACCATCGAGCCACGGACCACCGCCCATGCCCCCAATAACAGGAATACCTACAGCATCTGTTATAGCCTCACCAATCACGGGCCCGGCGTTTGTCAGATCGATCATGGCCGCACCAGCCTGCTCGCAGACCTGAGCCTCCTGAATCAACTGTTCCATCATCTCATCAGGAACAAGACTCTCCGGTTGCTGTAGGTCACCAATACTAATCCCATACTTTGAACCCGACTGGGGACTGAGACCCATCTGTGCAAATACAGGAACACCCGCCCGAGTCACAGCAGTAACAGCCTCAGGGAAATCGGGGGCAGCATCAATCTTTACCAGATCAGCCCCTCCCTCCTGGACGAGTCTGATCGCGGCACGGACCGCCTCCGTGGGATCGATTTGCACGGGACCGTAGGGAATGTCTGCACACACAAGTGCATCAGGTGCACCACGCCGGACAGCCTTTACGGCGACCAGGAAGTCGTCCAGCGTGATCTCCAGATTGTTCGAGTGGCCCCAAAGATTGACCCCAACAGAGTCACCAACGATAAGGAAGTCAGCCCCACACTCGTGTGCGATGTGCGCAGTCGGGGCGTCCCAAACAACCAACGCGGCAGACTTCTCGCCGATTCCTTTCATGGCCTGTATCTGGTTGATGTTCATACTCACTCCTGAACCTTACAATTAGCCGTAACGATCATAAAATACCTGATCCGACGGGACCCGGTAGTGGCGGACAATCTCCTGCTCTACCGCGCCGGCCATAAGTGGCGGCCCGGCGAAGTAAAGATCGACCTCATTGAGGCGCTCGTCGAGTTTTTGTTTGGCCAGTTCGTGAACGAATCCCTCAAAGACACGACCATCGTCGGTACCGGATCTATCAGTCAACGCGACCTCATAATTGATCCAGTCACCATAACTTGGCATAACCGACAAGAACTGCTCACCCGCAATATCTTCCACGGCGCGGCCACCATAATAAAAGAAAACCTGTTCTGTCGTGCGCGCGCTTGATGCGGCCTCGATGGCTCGCGCAACAGAGACCATGGGGGATAACCCGGAACCTCCAGCGATTAGCACGATATCTCTACCACGAAACCCTCGAAAATAGCCGCGACCGTAGGGTCCGATGATGTCACACTCGAGTCCCACCTCAGCGTCGTCGAACAGAGCCGTGGTCGCGGCACCACCGGGCACTCTCTTGATTTGGAAATCCCAGACACCATCGCCTCCCCCGATGTTACACATCGAGTAAGCTCGGGACCCAGGGACACCCGGGACGTCAATCAGGGCAAACTGACCGGGCTCAAACGCCTGACTCGAGTGAGTCTCAAAACGAAACTCGGAGATGTCATGGGTAACCTCCTCTATCGCCACCAGCCGCGAACTAAAACGAGACGGGTTGTGCACAGGCTCGTACTGGTCAAACAGGCGTACCTTGATCTTTAGATCACTCTTCGGTACGCACTGACAGGCGAGATGCCGATTCCTCTGCAGGTCTCGCTCGGTGAGGATTTCTGGCTCACCGTTAGGATACTCGATGTCCCCCGATAGCAACTCAAAACGGCAGTTTCCGCAACTCCCAGACGCGCACTCATACGGAAACCCAAGCCCCTGCTCAAGGGCCGATCGCAGCAAAAAATCGCCACCACAGCCAAAAGAAATCCCATCTTTAATTTGTACCTTCAATGCTACACTCTCCTACCCTTAAGACATACCATGACCCTGAAATATCAATGACTTAACAGTCACCGGCACGGTCCGTGACGGCAGCCGGATTCGGCCTAGGTCAACAAACTCGAATTCTTTGAAGCGGAGACCGTCGAGCACCAGCAGCGGTCTCCCGATTTCATGTTCAGTCGTCAGAATCCGCCCCACACTTTGGGCGAGATCCCGGTCGAACAACAAATAAAGCGCTGAGTCGCGGTGCTCTGTGTCCGACTCTATGTAACCAACAATGGAATCACAAAAACGCTTCAGTAGCTCATAGTCAAAATCGCCTAACCACTCAAACGCCAGAGCAAATTCTTCGTAGTCAGTTAAATCAAACTCGGTAACTGACCGTATTAACCGACACTTAAGGTCATCAGAAGTAAGATTTCCTGCGTCAACCGTCAGCCGTATCACTGGCATATTTTTCCGTGGCAACAATAGCCCGGGATCCGACAAATAACCGGTATTTCCGCTGACCTGAATATTGAACTCAGATGCTCCCAGTGCCGTCGCCCGTATCCCTCCTCGCGCAGCCTCGAATCGAATATTACTCTTCCATTCATTGAGCGCGTTCAGAAGCTGGTTACCGAGTGACTGGCCAATATCGTTGTGTCCATCAGCATCAGCATCAGCAATGTACTCGGACACGCCACCAGAGAAAATGACGGTACCGACATCGGGCGGGATCTCCAGCGGATTGGTCAGCCACCGGGCATCGGAACGCTGCTTGCCTGTGACAATGTCGAAAATGATACTCGACAAGTGTTCGCCTAGCGCGGTGATCATCGTATCCGAAACCATATCGCCCAACCCAATCTCATGGCCGAGGTCAGACAGTACCTCGGCGGCACGTGGCTCTATCCGACTGATCTGGCCCTGTGCGTCCCAGACAAATAATCGGCCACCGACATGGAACGCCGCGGTCTGGATCAAGCTACCGTCTCGAATCAGCGCGAGCTTGGTGGTTCCCCCACCGATATCCACGTTGAGCACGCACGATGACTCTTTGCCCGATAATTCCACCGCACCTGAACCATGTGCCGCAAGATTGGACTCCATATGATGACCCGCGCTGGCGCTCAGAAAGTCTCCACCCTTGTGAGCGATCACGTGCGCTATCCCCTCCGCATTTTGGCGCCTCAATGCCTCCCCAGTCAGTAGCACGACCCCGATATCGACGTCGTGTGGCGTCACGTCAGCCTCTCGATAGGCCTGATCGATCAGCGAGCCCAGCGCCCGAGCATCGATTTCAGTGGCATCCGCGTAGGGAGTAAAGAAAATTGGTGACTGATACAACAACCGTCTGTCGACAACTACGTAGCGGGAGCTCAGTGCCTCTCCCTGCCGCTCAAGATGAACCTGAGAAAAGACTACCTGTGTACTGCTTGAGCCGATATCGACCCCGACAGTGGACAGGAAGATATTGTCCTGCTGCCACAGCGGATTATCTTCAAGCGGACCGTCATCAAAATCGTCATCATGATCATGATCGTAGTGATGCCCCGGTACATGAGTGTGCTCATTAAAAATACCGTATTCGTGATCTGAAAGTGCGTGCCCAGCGTCGTCGGCGTCTGCACTCTTATTATTTGGCTTCGCCAAAGATGTTCGCCCCCATAGCAAGAATGTTTCGTTCCTATCGTCCTCTGGACACACTTTTTCTGAGTATCATTGCTACCATCGAATCCAAGCCTGTTGAAGACATATTTTTATCTGGCGGGTGAATTTGTTCACTTCGCCATGGAGGTTTTTGAGGAATATCATGAGTAAAAATGCCATCGTTTCAGACGATCTAGCAAAAAAATTCGCGAAGGAAAAGGATACCCCATACCTAAAATGGGTCCGCGATCAGGGGCTCGATATCATTGACGCTCTATACGTCAAGAATCTGAACCATGTCGAGCTCAAACCCTGGCCCCGCCGCGGTGGCTCGGGTGTATACATAAACCATGATGCGTCTCGCACGACCAATGACTGTTATGTGTGTGAGATCCCCGCCGGAAAAAAACTGGAACCCCAGAGCCAGTTATTCGAAGAAACTGTGATGATCCTGTCGGGACACGGGAAAACGACAGTCAAAAACTTTGCGGGACAGGAGGTCGAGTTCGAGTGGGGTCCCGGGGCTCTGTTCGCCATCCCGCTGAATACACTACATCAACACTTCAACCTATCAGGATCTCAGCCGGCTCGGTATGTCGCGGTAACCAATGCGCCACCAATATTAAATACCTACGGTGACCCAGAGTTCGTCTTCAACACCCGCCACGACTTCCCAGAGCGCTTCAGCGGTGACCCTGAGTTTTTCTCAGGCAAGGGCGAACAGAAAGGCCTGCTGTTGGAGACTAACTTTGTTCCGGACGGCGTCAATTTACCGCTGATTGAGGCAAAAGAGCGCGGCGCCGGGGGCGGCCATATCCGTTTCAATTTCGCGAAGAGTTCATTGAATAGCCACATCTCGCAGTTCCCCTTAGGTACCTACAAGAAGGCACACGCTCACGGCCCGGGCGCTCATGTGATTATTCTCAGTGGGTCCGGTTACTCTCTGATGTGGCCCGAGGGCGCCGAGCCTGAGCGCTTCGATTGGGAAGTTGGCTCGATGATCGTGCCACCTAATATGTGGTACCACCAACACTTCAACACGGGCACCACACCCGCGCGTTATCTGGCATTCAAATATGAGGGAGTCGCGATCCGAAACGCACAGGGGGTTCCCAAGGCGTGGATCAGTAAACGCATCGGCGGTCATCAGATCGACTACGCTGATGAGACCCAAGAGGTGCGTGATCTATTTGAAAAAGCACTCGCTATGAACGGTCTATCCACTCAGATGACCGAGGCCTATGAGAGAGAACTAGAGGACCTTCCGCCAAAACCTGCATAAACAAAAAGGGCCGCAGATGCGGCCCTTTCCATACATTAGGTATCAACTCTTTTTCGCGACACGACCGATCAGCAAGAAAGAGACAGCAACTGCACCAAGCACGAGAAGTAAGTGCTCGCCGCTAAGCACATGCCCGACCAGCTGGGCAATCATCATGGAGCCATGGTCGCCATGAGCAAGCACTGGGGCAGCAACTGAAGAGAGGCCCGCGACGGATAGAACGCTTGTAGGTTTCATTGACTTACCTCATTCATTGTCTAAATCAGACTCGATGCAGATTAGTTCGCCAACTGCCAGCCTACCAATTTTATTCTGATTTGGTTGGCATTAACAGATTGTTTACCTGTTCCTGCTCGATCACCACACCAATGGCCGAAAATCAATAAACCCTCGACCCTCTCAGCCCCGTATGCCCAACCGACCACTGATTCCAATTTATGAACAATTACCACGATGACTAACACACAACGTCTGTACCAGCGCTACCTAAACCTCATTCCCGATCCAGAGAAAACGATAGGGGGCCAGACAGAGAGGGCCGCTTCGATCAGTGACGCTGGCTCCTTCAACTAGATCGATCCAAGCCTGATCGATAGTTAGATTCAAATTACCAACGTCTAGCATTCTCGTCTCATTAGTGACATTGAATACAGCAAAAATATTTTGTCCACGATCCAGGCTTTGCCTCCAGAACCCAAACAAACCGGGGCCAAGATGAAGCGTCAACATTGTTGCGTTCGGATGAAAGGCCTTCTGCTTCTTCCTCACCCGGATAAGCGCGAGGAGCCTCGTTAGCACACGACTGTGCCGAGAATCTCCATTAGCCAGATGCGATTCCAGTTGTTCTTGGTCCCAAACGTGTCTATTGATCGAGCGCAGGTTGCCGGTATTTTCGACCCGTGAAAGATCATTCTCTGTCGCCACAAGGCTGTGTACATAGATCGCCGGGATACCCTCCAGCGCCAGTAATATGGCGTGCGCACAGATGAAACGATGAAACTGATACTTATCCTTACCCTGCTCAACCGTCCCAGCCAGCGCGTCCCAGAGCGAAATATTGATCTCGTAGGGCTGCGCATCACTCGCTTGCGTGGCCCGGTAGCTCAATCGACCACCAAATCCTACCATGGTGTCGGTCAGTCTCTTAAGTTCGGTAGCCGACAGGAGACCTTCTACAGGCCTGAGACCTATCCCATCGTGAGACGCCAAAAAATTAAAATATGCGGTCCCCATCCGGGCCGGTGGCATCGTCATCATCCACCGCTTGAGCTGAGAATAGTCACCGGTAATCAAGGTATTCAGCAAAAGCGGTGGCAACGAAAAATTATAGATCAGATGAGCCTCGTCCTGGTCCCCGAAATAACTCAAATTCTCAATATTTGGAATATTTGTCTCCGTGATTACTACTGATTTTTTTGATTTATTTTCAACAAGTAGTCGGATTAATTTAATAACAGTATGAGTTTTTGGAAGATTGATACATGAAGTACCCAGCTCTTTCCAGACAAAACCAACTGCGTCCAGCCTGAACCAAGAAATTCCCTTCTCCAAATATCGGTGAATAATTTTCAGGAACTCCAATAAAACCATTGGATTTTTAAAGTTGAGGTCAACCTGATCGTGGCTAAACGTGCACCAAACCAGAATCTCTCCAAGATCCGTACGGGTCGGCCTAAGAAGTTCTGATGTACGCGGCCTGACAACCTGATCAATCGCCGCATCAGGTACCACTGTAATAAAGAAATCTTTTCCGGGATCCCTCCCCTTCTTAAAATTTTCAAACCACAGACTACGTGTCGAGCAATGGTTCAAGACAAGGTCTCCCATAATCTTGAAGTGCTCCCCGACGGCCTCGAGTTGACCCCAATTACCATGGCTCGGATTCACGCTTGAGTAGTCAATCACGCTGAAACCGTCGTCGGAACTGTACGGAAAGAACGGTAAAATATGTACAACCGAAAAGATTTCTTTCAGGTGACGATCGACAAACTGCTTGAGCGTCTCTAGCGGGGTTCTGGACGCCGAGGTGATGCTGTCGGCATAGGTAATCAATACGATATCGTCACTGTTCCAGAGCGCCGCATTAGAATCGGATAGCAACATACTCCCGTCGATGTCCATCGCCTCGAGGCATTGATCGGTCAATGCTAAGATATCGTGGTCAGGGTACAGTTCCGCGAGATGCGCGGTTACATTTTGAACCAGCAATGAATCCCTCTCCTAGCTGAACTCTTTCATATCTGCGTCGACACTAACCAACAGCTCGTCCATAAGACCCGGTAAAGCACTGCTGACTCGATTCCAACTCGGAATAAATGGCCGCTCGGTCGGGTTTTCAAGAAAATGCGTCCCGGCTTTCATCAGGTTCAAAGCAAATAATTCCACGGCCTTCTCTTCCCTGTGCAAGTCGAGGTCGAGCCCATTTATGGCAGAGTCGCTTTTGTAGTGATCGACAAAATCGAGCGCGACACGGTAATAAGTCGCCTTTATCGTTCTGAATGTTTCCTGATTGAAAACTATTCCGTTGGTCGCGAGTTTCCTGAAGATTGCCTTGCTGATGTCGATCGACATCCTGGACAGTCCCGTACTCTCGTCGTCTTGCGATAAATCTTGATGCTTATGATCGTAAGTGTCGGCAATATCAACCTGACATAGTCGGTTATTGGAATAGTTCCGGGTCATTTCGCTCAAGATACCGATCTCTAGGCCCCAATCTGATGGGATCCGTAGGTCTTTGATTACGTCTCGGCTAAAAGACATTTCCCCGGCGAGTGGGTACCTGAAGCTGTCGAGATAATCCAAGTATTCCAATGACCCAAATATCCGCTTGAGAGTCTGTAACAGTGGGGTCACTAGCAGCCGTGTTACCCTACCGTTCATTTTACCGTTAGCGACACGGGCATAGTAGCCCTTGCAAAACTCGTAGTTAAATTGTGGGTGGGCGACTGGATACAAAAGACGGGCAAGTAGCGAGCGATCATAGGTAACAATGTCGCAATCGTGAATAGCAAGCGCATCGGCCTGATTCGAGCCTAGGGCATACCCCATGCAAAACCACACATTACGTCCCTTCCCCATCTGATCCGGTGAAAGCTTTGCGTCCCTCAATTTCTGGTCTACCGCACGCAACCTTGGCCCGTCATGCCAAAGTACTTTTACGTTCTGAGGGAGTTGGTTAAAAACGAGCAGCGCTTTCTTGTATTCTTCTAGGGTCGCGCAATCGAGCCCAATGATTAATTGATCAAGATACGGAACGTGGCTTAGCTCTTTGACGATCTTAGGCATCGATTCCGTTTCAAGCTCGGAATATAGACATGGGAGTATTAACCCTAGCCGCTTTTCCTTTGAAAACCGCAAGAGCTCGGACTCCAGTGCATCCGTGCCACGCTGAGCTAGGTTGTGAAGCGTGGTCACAATTCCGTTTTGATAGAAATCACCCATCCGCTAGATCCTCAAATTAGTTCTCTTAAAACAATTGTTCTGACGGCCTCGTACCAACCACTTGGTCCGGTGCGTTTGGTGCGATAGACCGGTGATTTCGTTTCTATGTCGGGAAAACCATGCCTCTCCGACCTGATTAATACGGGATAGTCGGCGTCCGCTAACATTTGCGCGTCATTCTCACTATCTCCCAAGGCCATTATCTTGTAGTCTTTTTCGTGGACTAGCCTCATCCGGTTGACTAACCAACGTTGGGCCAGATTTTTATCTGTATCTCCCATAAGGTGAACAAAACGTCCCCCCATCACCAGGCGTAACCCCTCGGACAACGCCATGTCTGATAATTTCTTTAAAGAAGCTTCGCTGTCACGCCAAAGAAGCGGCTCTGAGAACTCACGCGTCTGCGCCATTAGAACATCGTATCCGCTTAGACCGGTAACCGACGCACATTCTGCCTCTGACATCTGAGTCAACGCAGTGTACTTGAAAGCCTCGCCCGCCGAGTTCACGAAGTCTTTGATTCGTTGGTGCGATACGCCTAACACACAACGGAGGTAGCTGTGGGCCGGTTCAAGCCCCTTAGTGCCAGCGATCTCATGATCGAGTGGCACGTAAACCGCGGATCCATTCTCAACAACAAACGGTTGATGATTACCCATCGAACGCCTGATCTTGAGCATCTCCGGAAAGGTTTTGCTTGAATTAAAGACCACCGGTATACCCTGAGTGTTCAAGGTCTCAAACAGTGAGTCAGCCGGAGAGGCCCTATAAGTCTCATCGTCCAAGAGCGATCCATCGAGATCGGTGAAAATAATCAGATCCTTCATACACCTCATCTTGTTTCCGTAGTCGAGTCAGCAAGAGCGATGCCAAAGCAAACTGACTCCGACAAACCCGCTCAAAAGCTACTTAATCCATTCATTTTAGATCACAGAAATGCACCGCAACACGAAAAATTGAACTAATTTAGTGCACACTCAAAAAAAAAAGAGATACACGAACCGAGACGGTGCACCCCAAAAATACCAAAATCTTCTCGAGACCTACCACCTTGAGTCGGATTTCGAATAACCTAAATCCGATCCTATAAATGATAATCACTGATAGGTAACAGCGTGCTCGAAAATAAATATGGACTGATAACCGGAGCCAGCAGAGGTCTAGGAATGGAGATGGCGGTCGCGTTGGCCGAGTCGGGGCTGTCAGGAATAACAATCACGGCGGCGCCAGGATCCGACGAGACCATTGCCGAGATCGAAGAGGAGCTAAAACAAGCCAAGGCGACTCTCAAAAAAGCTGGGATAAAGGTAAACGCCAAATTATCCGACGTAGGCGTCGCGATAGATTGTAAGAGAGCTATCGAGGCCCATATGGATATCTTTCCCTCTATGGACATTCTGATAAATAACGCTGGAAAGGCTGGCAGGTACGCCCACTTGGGCGATACCGACAATGATATCTCGAGCCATAACCCGGCGGGTGTGAGCGAAATCATAGCGACAAACCTGAGTGGCCCCTATTTCATGCTCCACCACGCGCTTCCATACATGAGACGGTTAACAAGGGGCCGTATAATTAATGTCTCCAAGCGAACTGAATCAATGCACCGGAAGGCTTGGACCCCCTACGGCCCCACAAAGGCCGCGCTCGAGGCGGCGACGATCGCGTGGGCAGAATCCTTGGCCGAGACGGGAATCACCGTAAACACCTTGTCACCCGGTGGGGCGGTCAACACAAAGTTTGGGACGGGCACAATCACCGGGCACGGAATCGATCCGCAGACGATTCGACCAATGACCGTCTGGCTCGCCTCGAGCGACTCCGATGAATTCAATGGATGCAGATTCGTGGCGGATCGATGGGATCCATCGGTTACGACAACAGAGGCCGCGCTTGGTTGCCAGGAGAGTCAGATTTTTCCAGAGCCAGAACGAGACACGCCTCTGAAGAGAGCCTGGTTCTGATCGACTAGTCGCTCAGGCGATACCGCCGCTCTACCATCACCGCAAGCAGAACAACTAATGCGACGGTGCAGATAAGGAGGCCCAACAGGTGGATGAGAACCGGTCCAGCCTCCACACCCAGGATACCGTACCTAAACGAACTCACTACCATGAGTATAGGATTCAACTCCGCGATTGGCTGTATCACAGCTGGCAGTGATGTCATCGGGAAAAACACACCCCCCATATAAGTCAACGGAGTAATCACAAAGTTATTGACCCAGTTCGCCTCGTCGTGGTTATCAGCAATGATCGCATTGATCATACCCAACGCAGAAAAAATAACTGCAGTATTGAACGCAACACAGGTGAGTACAAAGATGTTGTGGATGCTGAAGGGATTAAAAAGGTAGACAACAACAGAGACGAGACACATCACTATTAACCCGCGGCACACCCCACCAGACAGGTAACCCAAGACGATCGACACACTCGGTATCGGCGTCACAAACATCTCCTCGTAAACACGATGATTCTTTGCGCTAAAAAAGGAACTACTGACGTTTGAGTAGGCGCTATTAATCAAGGCCATCGCGATGATACCTGGCCCGATAAACTGCACATACGGCATATCGAGCAGCGTCCCAACCTTGCGGCCAATAATCGAACCAAAAATATATAGATACAGCACCATCGTGATCACAGGTGGCACGAGGGTCTGGCTCTTTATCCTCATGAAACGCCGTATCTCGGTCCTGACTATCGTCACATAACCGGTCCAGGCGATCTCTTGCATCGAGCGAAAGTTAGGCATCATGTGCCTCGCAATGCTTCAATATTCTCAACACGATCAAGTTCTCGAATCTCTTTAAAAGTGAACCATCCCCAGACGGACACAGCCAGACCAATACAACCACCTAGCACGGCTGTTGGCACCGGACCAACAACAGACGCCAGCCAGCCCGCTCGGAATGTGCCGAGATGATTCGAGGACGATGTACACAAAGAGTTAACCGCGTTGACACGGCCTCGCAAGTCATCAGGCGTACCCAGTTGTACCATCGACATTCTAATATTTACGCTCACCATGTCGACCGCACCATACACGACCAAGGCGAGGCAACTCAGCCAGAGCATCTCAGAAAAAGCGAACGCAAGGATTGAGAACGAGAATAAGACCAGAACAACGAACAGCTTCTGTCCGACGCGGCGCATCGGGCTAATTCTCGCTAACGTAAAACCAACCATAACAGACCCGAGCGCTGGCATTGCCCTCAGTAACCCGAGACCATCGGCATCTGTTTCTAGAATATCAACCGCATAGATTGGCAAAAGAGCGATCACCGAGCCAAAAAGGACTATCACCAGATCGAAAAGGATCGCACCCAAAACCATCATGTTGGCCCGCAGATAGTGAATTCCTGCGAATATCGCTTCGAACGTCCTCGAATTCTCAGATACAGGCACTGGTATGTTCGGCAGAAGACTGTAGAGTACCGGACAAATTAGAACGACAGCAGTCATTAACCAGTAAACGTCTCGGTCAATCACCGTAATCAAAATACCGGCCACGAACGGTCCGACAGTGGTCGCAAGATGCCCCATAGTGGCATTCAAGGCGATCGCTTTGGGAAGAATCGTTGGCGACACCAGATTGGCGAGAAACGCCGATTGGGTGGGTGCAAAGAACGCGTGTGCGATCCCGTGGACGAAGATAAAAAAATAGACCCAATTAAGCGACACTGCGTCTGAGGTCAACGCGACCGCCATCCCTACAAACGCGACCGCGTCAATAGAAGTCGCCGCGATGAGGATATCTCTCCGTCTGAACCGATCTATCACGAATCCTGTAAGGAAGAAGAAAACGAATATGGGAAGAACAAACACCAGCCCCACCAGCGCGAGCTTGAAGGCATCGCCTGTGATCTCATAGATATGCCAACCGATTGCGACCGCTACCATTTGCATTGACAGGCCAAAGCAAATCCGGGATCCCAAAAACGCTAGTACGGGCAGACCAAACTTTTCGAACGGTGTGTGCATAAAGAGCTACATTGTTAGAAGCCACCATGATAACCCGCGGTGATAAACACCACGCGTTCTTGATAAACCGATTTGAACTCTAGGGCACTATGAAAAAACTTCGAGAAGAGATCGAGGGTCCCGTATCCTTCATCTTTTAAGGAGATCAATTTGGAAAAAACTAGCCACCAGTGGTCCCCTCCAATCTGGATACTCTCGCTGGGAGCAGGGTTGGCACCTTTTGCCGTTACACTGGTGGCACCGGCCATCCCATCGATGGCTATCGATCTCAACGCCGACTCAAACATCACACAACTCACACTAACCACCCTTTTACTATCAATTGCGTTTGGACAACTGATCGCGGGACCGCTATCCGACAGACTCGGAAGAAAGCCGCTGTTCCTTGGTGGCGCGGTTGTCTATTGTGCGGCAGGTTTTGGAGCGGCGCTCTCACACACAATCGAGGTAATTATTTTTTTCCGGGTGATCCAAGGTTTTGGAGCCGCTGCGGCCGTCGCAATGTCCCGATCAATCGTGGTTGATTTCTATGGCCGTGACCAGGCAGCTGGTGTGATGTCGACCATCATCGCAATGATGGCAATCATACCCGTATTTGGAACAGCACTTGGCGGGGTGTTGACCGATTTCGTGGGATGGCAGGGCTCTTTCTGGATGTTGGCCATGACGGGACTGATACTGACTTATTTTGTAAATGCTGGGATTCAGGAAACCCATAGCCCGGAACACGTGTTTACTTTTAAGGATGCTTTAGCCGGCTATGCCAAACTTCTAAGCACCGCGAAGTTCCTGTCAAGCGCACTCACCACAGCGTTTCAAACCGCGGTCTTCTTCGCGATGATGGGATTTATCGGATACTCGTTCGAGCGCATGGAAATCAGCGCGAAAGAGTTTGGTGTGTGGATGGCGACTACCTCCGTCGGCTACATACTCGGAAACCTAGCGAACAAACGCCTCCTCAAACATTATCGGATCGACCTCATCACGTCGGTCGGCGCAGCCGCGTCGCTGGCCAGCCTAATCATCATGGAAATCTGGCACATAAATAGCCCCTCGTCACCAATCGGATTGGCCGTGCCCATGATCTTCGTCGGTCTCTCCAACGGCGTCATCATAGCGAATTCGATCATAGTCGCGTCATCAGCCATCCCAAGACTGAGAGGCTCTGCCACGGGGCTGGTCGGTGCCATGCAAATGGGTGCCGGAGGGGTGTCCGGGACAATCGCTATCTGGCTCGGCGCTGATCAGAATACCAGTGTGGGGATAATTACCCTGATCGTGATTAGTTTCTTCTCACTAATCTCAGCCTGGTGGTCGACCCGTCTCCAGCGAATCTAGTAAATTCAAATCAGTAGAACGGGCATTTCAAATTGTTTGTCGTACTGGTGAACAAATGCTTGCACTATTAGCACGAAGAAAGTCTAGAGGAGCGTCCGTGGATCGAAATAAATACGAAAAATATCAGTCCGATATCATCGTTGATTTGCTACAGCAGTACGACATCAAACATATCTCGATGAATCCAGGAGCAAGCTTCCGGGGTCTCCACGACTCTGTCATCAACTACGGGGCAAATGACCCAGAGCTGATGGTCTGCCAGCACGAAGAAATAGCGGTACAGATCGCCCACGGGTACGCCAGAGCGACCGGCAAACCTATGGGCGTCATCCTTCACAATCTGGTCTGTATGCTGCATGCCCATATGGCGGTCTACTACGCCTACATAGACAGGGCTCCCATCTTTATAATGGGTGCCACCGGCCC
>PAWX01000072.1 GCA_002714245.1 Gammaproteobacteria bacterium
ATCCGCTCGGGCCTGACATCAGTAATGTTGACGGTAATCTCTTCATTGTTTGACTGGCCGATCTGGAAATCTGTGGCGACAAACGAGCCGTTAAGCAGCAGGCCACCATTAAACCGGGTTGTGTTCGCGATCCGGGCTAGTTCTTCTTGGAGCTGTATGACCTCTTTGTTCAGGTTCACACGGTCAGCGTTTGAGGGAGCACCGCCCGCCGACTGTATTGAAAGCTCACGAATCCGTTGGAGGATGGCGGTCGTCTCTTGTAATGCACCTTCCGCAGTCGATACCAAGGAAATCGCATCATTCGCATTCCTGACCGCCTGGTTGAGTCCCGATACTTGGGACTCCATCCGAGCCGCAATAGCCAAACCAGCTGCGTCGTCTACAGCGCTATTTATGCGTTTACCGGTTGCGAGGCGTTCCATTGCCGACGCCATCTCACCCTGCGATTGCAGTGTTGCTCTCTGAGCGTTTAATGCAGATACGTTTGTATTTACCGTAAGTGCCATGAGTTTGTGCTCCTCATTTGCCGATCACGGCCCCTGCCGCATCGGATAAAATTTTCCTCACGAGATCTAAAGCGAGATTCGTGCCAATTATCGTGTAGACGGAGAAAAGTTCCTCGAGCCCCCTAAATCCAGGCATTGCAATGGCCTTAGTCCGCATCACTCTTTCTCTTTTTCTCTTTCAAGTACATTGCGTTTAGTGGTTGCCGGTTTTATGTCAGTAAACCGACAACTTTTGCCGCCTCATCACCGGAGGTAGTCAAAAACCGATAGCTGAGAGATCTTGGCGAACGATGACTGTGCTGCCTCAAGCGACATCATTTTCGCCTGTAGCTCGGTAATAGCCGTGGCGTAGTCAAGATCCTCCTGTCCGGACAAGGTCGCCTGAAGCTGTAGCTTCAGGTCTTCGTTGATGGAGATTTCATCCTCAATGGAATTCATCTCAGCACCAATATCCGCCAATGACATAGTCACGATATTGAGCATCTGATCGAGGTGGTCTAGCTTCCCCTGTATTTGATCCTGGGTACCGTTCCTGAGGGCAATCGAAATCTCCTGGAGCGACTCGAAGAATTCAACTCGCTCAGGCAGTGCCGGCCTCGGCTCCTCGACCAACTCCACACGCATGCTTTGGTCATTTATATTTGTCCGCTCGGTCGCCTGAAACTCTACATTCCCTAGGTTACTTGTCAGTGGCTCTATCAGCAGCCGACCGGGTTGATTTTCATCTGTTCGAAAGGCGGCCGATCCCACGAAGAGCCCCGTAGCCTCGGCGGTCTCTTTTATTGCCTCAATAACAGCGGCCGGGCTGGTCGGCGTGACACCCCCCTCGTTTCCCTTAATTTGATAGGAGACCGAGCGGGTTCCAATCTGCAGCCTCACGGTATCCCCCCGCTCCATGGTGCCATCTAGTTCGGCAATCACGACGGACGAATTAACGTCCTGGACGACGGACGAAAAAAGATCATCGACCGGATCTCCTGAGTTAGAGGTTCCTACCGATATCTGCCTGTCCACTCCGTCCAGGGCAGTTAGCTGCAGCGCGCCGTCTTGAACCGATGCCTTCAAATTCTCTAGGGTACCCACCCGACTCGCTTCATTCACATCATGGGCGAGCCGAGCCAAAACCTGCTCAACACTATCCCCGGGTCTTACCTCATAGGAAAAAGCACTTCCGTCGATAACCACTGTGTAAATATCCTGTGGCTCGAGTGTGCCACCAAGCGTCAGACCATAGACACCCGGAACAGGGTCAGTCGATTCACCGGATAGCACCGGCTTAAAGACATCGAGGCCGTTGCGGCCGATCGATGACCTGCGGTGCGCTGTGTAATCAATGTTTGGTCGGAAATTATCGCCCTGGTAGCGGATCGTCCCGTCCTCGTCCTCCGAATAAGGCTTACTCGAGACTCGCGATCCACCGAAAAGGAAGTTCCCCTTCCCGTCGGTACCGTTCGCCAAATTTTTCATCTCGGAGACCAACTCGTCGATCTCGAGTGCGATCACTTCCCGGTCACGGCCAAACATTGTCCCGTTTGCGCCCTGCAGGGTCAGTTGTTTCATCCTGATGAGGACGTCCTTAGCCCCCCCAATATAACTTTCCTCTACAGTGAGCCGGTCATTGACCGCATTCAAAGAGTTTTTGTAGGCGTCCATTTCATCAATAGAGGCCTTAATCCGGGCAATATTTACCGCTAAATCCGGTGAGTCCGATGGCCTTACCAGCTCCTTACCTGTAGCAACCTTTTCCTGGAGTGCAGCAAGATCAGACTGCTGCTGGCCCATTAGGTTTACCGCGCGACTGAATAGCAGGGTTGTTGAGATGGTCATAGCTTAGCCTCAGCGAATCTGTAACATTGTGTCGAACAAGCGGGTCGCGACCTGCATTACCTGTGCAGACGCTTGGTAGGCCTGCTGGAAACGGATCAGGTCGGCCGCCTCTTTATCGAGATTTACTCCAGAAACCCGATCACGCGCCTCTACGGCCTGTGCCTGCACAATCCTTAGGGCGTCATGAGCGATGGAGGACTGTGTCGCCAAGTTGCCCACGTCGCCTACAAAACCCAGGTAACCCTCAGTCAGTGTCAGGCCCCCGTCGAGTACTCCCTTAGACTCGAGGTCAACCAAACGCAGAATATTGACGTTATTTCCCTGCGCATCGAAGGAACCATTAGGGCCCAGGTTATTGCCATCGAGGACAAATGAATCACCAATTTTTGCCGGATTATCGAGCGTCACCTGAATGCCCTGATAATCAAGAGCAAGCTCACCCCCATACGATCTTTCGGCCAACACCGTTTCGGTTCTAAGATCTCTCACCCTGTACCGATCTGATGCCACGAACTCAAACTCAATCTGACGCGAACGCAATCCATCAGCTACCGCCACTCCAGAATCTGTGGTTGTAGCTGTCAGTTGGCTTTGTCCCGATCCCGTAACGAACACCAACAAATCCTCATCAATCTCACCAGAAAGCCGGATTTGCGTGTCAAGGCCAAGCAGATTTAGGTCCGAGGGTTTACCCTCGGTACCCAAATCGAGACGGATAGAGTCACCGTCCTCCGACTCGAGAGCCATAGAGATGTTACCGATGTAACTCTTACTCGTAATACCCAGGGCGTTGCCACCCAACCCACTGGATGAACCACCTATGACGATATTGGCGCCACCTAGATTATTGTTGCGGAGGATAAAATTTCCGCTGTTCAGTTTCTGAGCGAATACACCGGTCTGTTCAGTTAACGCATTGATGGACGAAAGCAAATCGTCATCAGATGTAAAACGGGTTAATGACTCTGTGCTGACCGAAGGGACGCTGTATCCGTTGATCTGCAGGCCAGCACCAGCGTCGAGGCGGAGTCCCTCTTTGGGAATCTCGATCACGTTATGTGCTTGGACGCTCACACCCGAGTCAGCCAAGTCAATCCATGACTTCACATTGTCGGCGGACAGAACACCTGACGCCCCAACTGTCAGAGCCCCCAGAGAGATCCCGTTGATGGAAACGTCACCATCGTCAATCACTACCCTGTCCGTGCCGGCGGCGTAACCAATACCTCGTGTAATAAGTTTCGCCATGAATCTTCGATCACCAGACGCGACCCTGCCCTCATCGATCAGGTCTGACGAAACAAAGTCACGACTTAGAGCCAGATTAGTACTGAGGTCACTAGTAAAAAGCTCTGTGGTAATGCGCTTCGCGACCACATTTCGATCGTCTTTCAGGTCAGAACCGTTATTGAACGTTATGAGCTCTGAGACCCGGGCCGCCAATTCATCTGACACAGTTCCCTCGGCCAAAGCATCAGAAAACCTCACACGGAGCGTCTGAGCCAGACCGTTATAGTTCGTCTCTAACGTAGCCAATTCAACAGCCGAACCGCCCTGTCCCAAGAATAATGTATCGTTGACCGCGGTGACCGTTCCTAAAGCTGGGTCTGCAAAGGCTGAATTGGTCACGCCGAGACGGTCAAACTCAGTCGCTGGCTCTAACGTGAAATCGAGGCCACCGCCACCAAAATCAGTACCGAATGGTGCCTCAAAGAATAAACTATGCAGCGGTAATAGGTCGGTTACTTCGACCGCCTCCGCTCTCGCCCCGTAGAGCAAATCAAAATCTTTGTAACCTGCCAGACCAGTCTGATTCAGATACGTATCGCTGTAGGTGGCGTTCGAGTGAAATTGGGGCAGGCTGTTGACCATTGACTCCAGCGATCCCAAAGCTCCAGAGCCTATAAGATGCCGACCATCAGTCGTCATGATTTGCAGGGCGTTATCAGATCCCGACTCCGGGTCAAATAATAAGTCAATGCCTGATTTTCCGGCAGGTATTACGGTTACGGGGGTCACCTGCGATGAGGTTACCGTGAGCGGCCGGCCGGTCTCCAAATCACTTAAGTCAAACCTGGCGCCACTGGGTAACTCAGTGATCGAAAAGGAGGCTTTTGGATCGAACGTTCCGCTATTTGTCGCCGAGGGTGTTACCCGGAATAGTGAGGATGCCGCTATCTTTATACCATCATCGAGCGCCAGCTGGATCCCTTGTGCGGCCCCGGTATCCGGAGTCAAAGTAAACTGATCCCCAACGTTTACGTTACCGGTCACCTGGATCGTCAGGTCGTTCAGTTTCAACAGACCCTGTTGATTTGAAAACTTTGTGGTTCCATCGCTGTCAGTCGCGTACCAGAGGCCGCGCGAACCGTCGTATAGAACGGCGACCTGGCTCGCCACATAATCCTCAGGATCGTTAACCACAACCTGAACCTCGTAATCTCCCGAGGATGCGCCACGGTCGACGTCAAAGCTCGGAACGACCTGGAAGTAGTCCTCGCCAAGGTTTCCTTCACCGTCTAGTCCGGTTACCTGAACCGCGTTCACTTCATCAATCAGTACATTAGCTAAGGTATCCAACTCCCCGGTGACATTAACCAGGGTCTCAGAATAAAAACGCGCGTAACCGGCGACGCTTCCGCTGGGCAAACCTGTTAAGGGCTCGTTACTGAGCTCACCCTGTAGCTTGTACTCCAGGCGGCCCCGGTCGTTGGCGACGGGGTCGATGGCCAGTGTTGACGATTTAATTCCGGATACGATCCTTCCCTTCGTCGAAGACTCAGACAGGGAAACCGTGACCGAGCCCCGTTTGTCAAATGAGGTTCTTATTTGGACATATTCAGAGAGGTCGCGGAGCAACTGATCACGGCGGTCAAGTAGCTCAGGCGCCTGATCCCTTTCAGAACTTTTTTTCAGCATCTGCCGGTTGACTTCGGCGATCTGCTCCGCGAGCGAGTTAACTGACCTGACATCCGCCTCAAGGGCGGACAGTGATTGATCTCCGAGATCATCCAACTGACTTGCGAGCCCATTGAATCGGGTCGCTAGTGCCTCAGATTCGCGAAGCATTATCCCGCGCAGGGCTGGAGAGGCGGGGTCGGTCGAGAGCGACTTTCCCGAAGAAAAAAACTTATTCAGTGCCGTGGTCAACCCAATTTTCTCATCACCGAGTAAATCCAGTAGTCGGTTCGCATACTCAACAGCGGCGCCCTGCGATTCAAGGTCCGAGGTTGCCTGCTGCAGTGACGACTCCAAAAAACTGTCGTATTGCCGAGCGACACCGTCGAAGTAAGCACCGGTTCCTATGTACCCGTTACCGACATCCTTTGGCTGCGCCTGCCGAATTTCAGTCGTCTGGCGGCTGTACCCGTCTGTACTAAGGTTTGCGATATTATTGGAAACGGTAGATAAAGCCTGTTGCGCTACACCAATACCGCTTGAGCCGATACCCAGTAAATCTGCCATCAGTCACCTCCGCCGATAAGGAAACGGCCTCGGTTCAATAAATATTGTTGTGTTGCCCCTTCAGGAAGCCGGAATCCGTCCGATTTAACGTCTAGGGGCAATGAATCAGGTGTCCGACCATTAACCAAAAATTTTTGATCACTATTTCCTTGATCCTGACCCTGCGACTGACGGATGAACCGCTCGACCATCTGGGCCAGCCCAGTAGATCCGCGCTCCGACATTGCCATCACGATCTGTTGGTCATACATCTGCTCGAAGGTTTCAGACGCCTGCGACTCAAAAAGGCCACCCTTTTCAATGGTCGCGCGCATCGACTTCATCATCATCTGAAGGAACATCGCCTCGAACTGCTGGGCGGACTTCTTAATCGCGGCGTCATTCGACGCATCATCCGCGGCCTTTGCCTTGAGCTCGCCAAGGCCCGCGAAGTCGTAAGATGATTTTGGTCCGATCGCGTCAGTCATCAGATAACCACCAGCTCGGCCCGGAGACTCCCGGAAGACTTTAGTGCCTCCAAAATGGAAATCAACGAAGACGGCGTTGCCCCAGTCTGGTTGACCGCATCAACGATTTCCTTCAAATCAATTCCAGGCTTGAATAGAAACATCTTGTTGTTAGGCTCGCTAATTCCAAGCTCGGCATTCTGAAGGGCCATCGTCTGCCCCTGAGCCGCGAACGGGTTAGCTTGGCTCACCTCATTGGTCGCGGATACAGTTACTGTGATCGGGCCATGTGTAACAGCAGCAGCCGTCACTCTGACATTTCGACTTATCACAACCGTCCCGGTACGGCTATTAATCACGACCTTTGCTGCAGGCTCTCCTGGATTGACGTCTAAGTTCTCAATTAATGACAGGAACGACACCCGAGAGTTTGGGTCCTCCGGTGCGCGGATCGCGATGGATACGCCGTCAAGTGCCTTCGCTGTTTCGTCGCCGAAAACAGTATTCACCTTGTCGACGATTTCTTTGGCCGTCGTGAAGTCGCCGTCTCTTACGTTTAAGACAATGTGCTGAGACCGATTGAAGGGGGACTCCACCATACGCTCCACGGAGGCGCCATTCGGGATTCGTCCTGCTGTGGGTACACCGATAACAACCTCGTCGCCAGCGCCATTGACCTCAACGCCCGTTGAGGTCAATGCGCCCTGAGACACCGCGTAAACCTCACCATCTACACCCCGCAAGCGGGTCAAGATCAGCGTCCCGCCCCTAAGAGACTCGGCGGACCCGATGGTTGATACGTTTACATCAATTCTTTGCCCCGGCTTAGCGAACGGCGGCAGATCCGCGGTAACCATTACCGCCGCGACGTTAGCCGCTTTAATGCTGGTCGCCTGAACACCGGCAACATCAAAATCTGAGATAACACCGTCTACATTTACTCCGAGCCGGCTCAATACCGAACGGAGGGACTGTCCCGTGAATGGCACATTACCGCCGTCACCAGTTCCATTCAGCCCAATGACAAGGCCATAACCAATTAACTGGTTAGATCGAACCCCCGCGACATTGGTCAGATCCTTGATGCGATCTGCAAGGGTAGAGTTAGCTATTATTAACAGACTCACTAGTAACCAGCGCATGTTATTCCCCTTTAAAACGGCCACAGACTAAACAATAAATTAGTGCCCCAAGGAGTGCGCTGAGCGTTTGCGCTAGACCCCACACCCTTGTATGTAATCTGCGCACTCGCTATCCGCTTCGATTGCACTGAGTTATCAGGTTGAACGTCACCGGGCCGAATGATTCCCTTCACCTGGATCACCTCTGATCCTGTTGAGAAGTTGACGATCTTTTCGCCGCGGATAAGCAGATTTCCGTTGGGGTAGACCTCGACAACCTGTGCGGTCATAGTTCCCTTGAACGTCGCGCTCTGGTCCAGGACCCCTGAACCCTCAGAACTAATCTCGTTCTCTTCCTGAAGATCCTTAGACAAGAAGCCGCCGGGGCTGCCCCACTTCGCTATCTGCAAAGGCGAGAACACGTCGTTCTTAGTTTTCTTAGACGCCTTGTTGCTGGCTGTTGCATCGGCGTCCATTGACTCGTCTAGCATCACCATGATTACGTCGCCGACCTGGTAACTCTTCTTCTCACCAAACCAACTGTCAGCATTAGAGCGACTGAAAATTGAGCCCGTCGGAATAGAAGACGCTACCCTAGGCTGAGGGATCACCGGCGCATACTCTGGCGACGGACCCGCAACCTTCTGTGCGGCGCAACCCGTCAAAAGCAGTAGTAGAAATATGATGTTAAACAAACGCATCGATCAGCCCCTTAGAGGTTCTGGTTAAGGAATCGGAGCATTGAATCGACCGAAGAGATAGCCTTCGAGTTGATCTCGTACGCACGCTGGGTTTCGATCATATTCACCATCTCTTCCACAACGTTGACGTTGGCCGCTTCCAGTGAGCCCTGGGAAATTCGGCCAGCGCCGTCGCTGTCCGGGTTAGTAACGGTAGGCGTCCCCGATGCGGATGTTTCTCTGTAAAGGTTCTTGCCCATGGGCTCGAGGCCCGCATAATTGACAAACCGCGTCAGCTGCATCTGGCCAATGACTTCCTCGGCAGCGTTCCCGTATGGCTGGATCGTTACCGTCCCGTCCTCTCCGACGCTGATGGACTCGGCATTGGCTGGGATTACTATCGATGGTTGGATAGGCATACCATTTGCGGTAACTAACTCTCGGTCGACCGATAATTTAAATGAACCGTCACGGGTATATGACATCGTTCCGTCCGGTTGCAGTACCTGAAACATGCCCTCGCCTTGAATCGCAAAATCCAACGCGTTCTTAGTCTGAATCATCGATCCCTGGTTGTAATTTTTCTCGGTGGAAACAATCCTCACACCAGTACCAATCATGAGACCTGTGGGAGAAATATTGTCTCCACCAGTCGAACCTCCGGCCTGACGAATGTTCTGGTACAACAGGTCCTCGAAAACCGCTCGATCTTTCTTGAAACCGACGGTATTCACGTTGGCGAGGTTGTTCGATATGACACTCATGCGCATCTGCTGCGCATCGAGTCCGGTTTTACTTACCCAAAGTGAGGCTTCCATTTAGTGTCTCCTATGACAACCTCAGCATGCTTTCGCCGCTGGTGTCGTTATCTTTCATTTCTCGGATAATCTTGGTCTGCATCTCAAAGGAACGCATGTGATCGATGAACTTGACCAAGGTGTGCACTGGGCTTACGTTCGAACCTTCGATAGCCCCAGGTGTTAACGAAGCGACACCCGTCCCCGGCTCAAAAACTTGATAATCTTGAGTGTTTGTCATTGGCTTAAAGAGGCCATCCTCCCGTCGAGCGAGGTCAACATCTGTAGCGTCTCGGATACCTAGAACCGAGAGTATTTCGAATCCATCGGAAGGGAACATCGGATCAAAACCGGTAATCCTCCCGTCAGAATTGATCTGGTATGTAACGCTGCCTTGCGGGAGTTGTATCGGCTTAAGCGAGTCATCTAGGACCAGGTGTCCCTCTTGTGTCCTGAGGAACCCCTCGGGATCGAGCTTCATGTCACCGCGTCGAGTCCATGCGACCTCTCCATTGTCCGCCAACACTGGCAGAACAGTTTTGTTATCCAGCGCGATATCGAGTGCCTTATTCGTCACGATCCTCGGTCCATGCGCCAAGTCGATAAGTGGCGACGTGACAGCGCGAGGGAGGTATCTTGTGTCGAAGCCATCGCCCTCGGTACGGATCGCGCGGTTCGCGAGCTGGAATGCCTTCTTGAAACCTGGCGTAGATACGTTCGCAAGTTCATGCGTCATATTCTGTCGGTCAAGTCGGTACTCCGACATCGCCATATTCGCTGTAAATACCAAACGATCCATAATAAATCTCCGCTATCTCTCGCTATTAGCTCCTGATGTTGATAATGGTCGAGGTCAAGGTCGATGAGGTCTCGATCGCTTTTGCGTTGGCCTGGAAATTTCGCTGTGCGGTAATCAGGTCAACCAGCTCTGACGTCAAATCGACATTAGCCCTTTCCCTTGCACCTGCACGGATCGTGCCAAATCCAGCGCCACCGGGCTCACCGAGTGTCGGGCGCCCGGATTCATTGGACTCGAGGAAGGTTGAGTCTCCTAACTGACGTAGCCCGTTGGGTGTCGAGAAAGTGGACAAAACAATTTTTCCTTTTAGATCCTGGGTACCATTCGAGTACGAAGCTGTTACCAAGCCATCATCTGCGATGTCTACCGCGACCAAGGAACCATTCGGCTGACCATTCTGGCTCTGCGAGTTCACAGAGAAATCACCCGAGAACTGGGTAGATCCGGCGTAGTCGATGTCAATATTGAGCGTATTACCCGAGCCACCGATCACAACGTTATCGAGCGATATACCACCGAGTGGAGAGATGAGATTACCGGCCGTGTCAAAGGTCAACTCGCCTTTATCCAAGAACAGGGGTCGAAACTCTGGATCATTCGTAAATTCGCGGCTTCCAGGTAACTCTGAAAGACCTGAGGTCACGTCGGTACTGTACTCACGGAACACCCCATTCTCGTCCTTCGTGACGTAGATTGGTCTGCCGTTAGCTGTCTGTTCCGTGACTGGTGGTCGATAAGTCGACGTCTGGCCAACGCTCGAATCAATTCCCTCCAGACCGTAGCGGGATGAGCCCGATACCTGGAAGAATGACGAGTCTCCGCTTGTCCCGGAGGTGAATGTGAATATCTCATTCGTCTGATCAAAATCGACCACGACACCAGATATTGAATTTCCACGGTTGTCCTGCATGGCATTGATTCTGTTTTGGAGTGCTGTCTTGAAACTATTCAGGTTGTAGTTTCCAACAGGCAGACGGAAGGTTTCCGTCACACTGTCGACCGTTACCGTGAATTGGTTAGATAGATCGTCGATGAAGAACGTCTCGTCCGGGTCGATACTCACAGGTTTACCAAACACCTTCGCGGCAGTCGACTCTACGCCTCGAACAGCCGTTGAACCCTCCTCTGCAACTACCTCAAGTACGGCCGATGGATTATCGGAATCAAAGCCAAACAATGTTTTAGCATCATCGGAAACGTTTGTGATTCGAATCGCAGACGTGTCACCCGTCTGGCCACTCGCGATCGTAAAGGTTCCACCAACTCCTCCCTCTTCCGTATTGGGAAGAAACTCAACCAAAACACCATACCGCTGCTGGCCCGAGTCTCTCGAAAGCTGCTCAGAACCATTTGGAATAACCTCAGCCGGGTACCGGCCTCTAGAGTCAATCGTAAAGTCAGATGATTGGGTCGTCAGGCCGAATAATGTATTCGGTACCAAGCTTCCTGTAAGTGAAGCCTCCGCCGGTACGTTTGTGATGCGGAGCTTACTTGAGTCATCCTCAGGTGAGAAGACGAAGCCCTTAGACGCTCGGCTATACTCTACCGAGATGTGCGTATTTGTTGCTGCGCGGAGCTGGCTTGTTATCTCCGCCGCCAATGATTCCTCTGTGTACTGAGTACTCGCAGGAATAAATACATCAACCACCTGTAACGGGGTTGACGTTTCCTCGGTCCCGGTCACATCGTCACCATCTGCATCAAATAGCACACGGAATTGGCGATTCGCATCGGAACTGACGTTAAAGTAACGTTGATCACCGAACTGTCGGTTGATTTCCTGTGTCATAAGCGCCGCGACTTCCTCTCCTGACAGTGCAGAATTCTCATCGCGGGTCATCGTTGACAGATCGACCATGATCGCATCGGTGGCGTTGGCGTCATTGGGATCCTCGTCGATCGTCAGCTCGAAAGCCTGTGACAGATCGTATGCCTCTTCACCATTGGTTGAGATTTGAGTCACGTCGCCCGCGGAAAGCGCGGTAACGACGTCAGAAACGACACCGCTCAATAAGTTCTGACCAGTACTCAGACCTGACGGCTCTTCATCCACGGTGACCGTGAAATCTGTTCCGTCGACCCGACTCACCACGAACTGAAACGCATCAGTAGCGGAGGCAGAGATTCGATACCCTGTTCCTGCTGCCGAATTATTCAGGGCCTCTACGATCTCCGCTGTGGTTGGGGTCGATCCCAATATCGACCCATTGGTCGTTGACGCTGAGTAGGAGGTCGTTAGCTGGTTTGAATTTGCAGATATATGCTCGTGAAGCGCCGCGTCCCCGCTAAGAGAGTGGTCGCCGCCAAGCGCTACTTTGAAGTTCGTGCCATCAGCACGAGTCACTTTTATCAGATTGGCGTTCAGGGTATTGCCGCTCGCATCCTGCTCCAACTCAAAAGAATATTCCGTGTTCGTCAGGCCGGTTGCGGTTGCTGTTAGTGCCGTACTGCTTACCGAGGAAATATTTTCGGTCAGTGCGACGTCCCCAGATGCGATCGAGTTCCTAGTACCAAGCTTTAGGGTGAATTGTTGGGTAGTGCTGAAGCCCGAGTCTCCATCCGCCAGGGACGCGCCCGCATTTGTCATCGCGAACGTGGATGTCTCGTCCACCGAATGAGAGGTCGAAAATCCAACCTTAAATGAGTTGGTTTCGTCAAATCTGTCGTCACCCGACACACCATTGGTGACGATGAGTTTGGTGCCCGCTGTGTTAGTCGCGAATACGAGATTTGAATCGGTGGCCGGGTTAGCGTTGAGATAACTGACAAGCGTCGCCAGGTCCACATCGTCTGACGCGACTCCAACAATCTGTTCACCCACACCATCGCCAGTGAGTGCGACGGCTGTGCCAGCTGTCGCATCAGTCGATGATGCGGCCAGTTGAATCGTGTTTGCGTCAACCACAATGACGTAATAAGTATCGGCCGTGAGACCCGTATCGGCGGTCGTCGCGCTGTAGGTCACCTGATCGCCGGTGGTGTAACCATGGCCGGCTAATGTAATGCGATCAGTCAGTGGAGCGACGTCGGTTCCGCTGGTCCAGGAGACCGGACTCGCTTCAAGTGCCTCCAGATCGTCTGCATTGACCGAATAGACAAAACTGTCGCCCGCTTGGGTAGTAAACTCCAGGCTAATCACACTCGGTGTCTCGCCACCAGTCGTGTAGCTGAGGTCATCCATCCCTGTAACCGACAGGGTCATGCTGGGCCGGTCTTGCGACACCACGATACCGTTTTCTGTCGCTGATAGTGTAAATGGAGAGACGGCCGGTCCTGTCAGTCCAGCCACAACGTCCGCAAGAGTTTCTGCGTCACCGAGAGAGGTCAATGTTGCAGGTGTCGTTCCGTCAACGGCATAGGTCGCTACGTTGTTAAACGTGTATTCCTGACCATCTGCTGAGGTAACGACAAATTCAAGGACGTCAGTTGATATGAGATCCTCTACGCTTGACACTCCGACCACGGCATTCGCGCTATTCAGAGACGTAACGATTTGCGCCGCCGAGGCATCCGCAGGTAACGCAGCTGTCGTGAACACAGCAGCATCGGTCCCAGAGGTACCATCCTCCTGCAATTTGACGGATACCACGTCCCCAGACTCGACGTCCCCTGAATTGACAAACCCGACGTAGCCGCGAGCAGCAGTCGTTGTTTTGAGGGTGGTAGCCTCGGAGAGGCCTCCTCCAAGGTCCGCCGTGAACGTCATCCGAATTGATGAATTGGCGCCTATGTTTTCCAGTTCGTCACGGTTTAATGTGAGCGTCTGTGACGCAATCACAGGAGCAAAATTCTGGCCCGCCTCGTCACTCAAGTAGGGTAATTCAACCAATCCTCCCTTAGCCTTCGCTGGTTGAGAGACATTGGGAGAAGAGAGATCATCAAGGTTATACTTTTGGAAAACGAGGTTATCGTTCAAGACCACGGGTAGTTCGTCCTCTGGCACGATGTTCCCGTATTTGTCTACAAACAACGGGGTACCACTCTGAGCGGTTGCCTGCCCTAGCGCTGGTGTGATCTCTTGTCCATCGAGTACCACATGAGTCTGCCACTTGTTGAAAGGCTCGTTGGCTGAGGCTACACCCACCCTGCGGTAGAAGAACGTCAACAAGAAGTCGTTACCGTTCTCATCAAAAATCGTTATGGCTGCCGACTTCGCGTAGGTCGATGAATCCTCTGAGTTGAATGGCTTTATCCGCTCGAGATTATTCTCATCGATCGTAGTCAACGGCAATGACTCAGCAGGAAAGTTAATCGCAAAGTCAATGTTATCAGTGGCAACCGCCTCACCAACCGTCTTCGGAGCGATAAGCAACGGAATCAGTTCTGCCTTAAAATCCGCCTTACCGAGAGAGTCAACAGAAGCAACTTTCAGAAACTGTCCGGCCGAGTTGACGACCGTATTCTGCTCGTCTAAGAGAAACGAACCGTTACGAGTAAATAAGTCCTGACCGTCGGCCGACCGGAGTGGGAAGAAACCCTCACCTGTTACCGCAAGATCAAGCGACTTACCTGACAGCTCAATATTGCCCTGAGAAAACTCCTGGGTCACCTGCTTCAAGGCTGTACCCTGACCGACGACGGTCGACGCTTTCTGTAATGGGGAGGTGGCGAAAATGTCACCGAAGTCAGATCGCGACCGCTTGAATCCTGTCGTTCCAGCGTTGGCAATGTTGTTTGAGGTCACAGACAGCTGCGTTGTTGCAGCGTTTAGACCAGTCAATGAGGTAAAGAACGACATCTCTTATTCTCCAGTATTAACAGTTTCAGAGGAATCAGCAGGCTCACCACCTGCCTCTTGACCAATACGCGTCACCTGGTCCATCGGGATCACAGCCCCGCCAGCCAGGTTAAGATTTAGATCATTGTTAAGGGCGTCCCAAGATACGGTCTCGACACGTGAGTAGGTTGAAGGAACAACAGCTTCCGATTTTCCGCTAACAACAACGTTGCCTCGAACAATATACGAGCCAGCTTGCGCGGCAGCTCCGTCAGCTTTACGTCCATCCCAAGCAATATTTAGGGTGCCAGAGCTCTGGGGGCCAATCACCATCGAACGCATGAGAGCACCAGAAACAGGGTCATAGATACCCACCTCGACCTGATCAGCTCCGTAAGGAAGATTGAACTCGATGGCCGAAGCAGATTGACCGTCCGTGGTGATCCGACCCGTTTGTCCGAACACGGATTTCCCAACCAGATTTGCACCTGTCATGATGCGATCGGAGCGGATCACGTCGGCAACGTCTGACAGAGAAGTCGACATGTTCGTGATACCTTCCAGTTGTGAGAACTGCGCTAGCTGAGCTACAAACTGCTCATTTTTCATCGGATCAAGTGGATTCTGGTTTTGAAGCTGAGTCGTCAACAGCGTTAAAAACGCATTCCTGTCCAACCCGTCATCTCGCGCAGTTTTCACAAGATTGGCTTCGTCATATTCCTGCTTTGTCAAAATGCCCGTGTTGGCAAATGAGATATCTGTTTCCATAATTAAGCCTTCGTAATATCAAGTGTTCGCATCATTAGCTGCTTCGCTGTGTTAACGACCTCAACGTTGTTCTGGAATGAGCGAGAGGCTGCAACCATCTCAA
>PAWX01000073.1 GCA_002714245.1 Gammaproteobacteria bacterium
AGGTCTTTCCCGTCTTGGTAATAGGCACAAGTCACGTAATATGGAACCTCGTGACACCAGCCACCCATTAATTGGTACAACGGTAAACTTGCTCTCTTACCAATAATATCCCAGCACGCGATATCAACGGCCGCGGACAATCTTACAAGCGCCTCACGCGACCACCCTCGTTCAAATGAGATACGTTTCCAACTCGTTGAAAAAATTTTGTTATAGATTTGTTCGGGCGACAATGGATCAGCGCCAATTATGAGATCCGTCAGTCCGGTCGTTAACGCATACACTAGCGGACTGATATCCGTGTAGCTAGTAGCGAGGCCAAATCCCTCGATACCCTCGTCGGTTTCTAAGATAACCAGCAACTCATTCGCGCTTGGTACTCTAAAGTGGCTAACCCAGTACGCTTTCCCATCGCTGGGATCACTGAGCACGAAGGCTTTTATATTGGTTATTCTCATCCCGCACCTTTCTTTTATTTTCTGCGCAGATCAGGACACTCATGCGAAGTAATCCGAAAGATTCAGAATACTGGAACGCTGAGCTTATCGAGCACCCCATGCTTCTTGAGAGAGTCTTCTATAAATCCTGTCGAGATCATCTCTTTAATAATCTTGTTCAGGAACCCGAGCGCCTCTGGGCTACCTTTTTTTATGCCGACTGCCTGCCTTATGGCTGTGAATCTTGGCTCTAGTAATGCGCACAGCGGGTTATTAGCAACCTCTTCCACGAGCGCTGGTTTTAGTCCGGCCAATACCGTTACTGCGCCTCTACTAAACCATTCCCGCGCCTCCACCATCGAGCTGGCACGCCGAATAGTTGCGTGCCTTAAATTCTCAGTCAACCACAAGTCGTAAGCACTCCGCTCAAGGACTGCAATGGACACCTCACGTTTGTCCACATCTTGATATTGCCGTAATGAAGAGTCCCCCCGAACAAGGAAATGTGCGTCGATCAAGGCGTAGGGACTAGTGAAGTCCATCAACGTAGCACGGGCGGGTTCATCTGCAATATTGCCGATATCCCACTGGTCGGAATCCACCGCATCCGCAATAAACCCCGGCCTCTCAAAACAAATGAACTCGCACTCAAGATCTAACTCCGTGGCGATCCGTGCGGCTACGTCGGGCGATGTACCAGTGGGTGTACCGTCGGCCAGGACACGAGGCACCAACAAAAAATTGCTCAAGTTAATCGCGGCGCGTAGACGTCCTTCCGGTGCTAACGATCTCAAAATTCTCTTATTCATTTATGTCCTTTGCCACCGAGCAATTTGAAAACGACAATCTAGGTCGACAATTATTGATACACACCATTGCTACTGCGATTGATACCTATGACTTAGAGCTAATCCGTGTATCAAGTAATCTCAATAACCCTCCAATCAGTCCGAACCACTTCGATTACCTTCTGAGTCATCAAGGGAGCCGGACACTCATGGTCGTCTTAGTGAACGACGTGTACTCGCCCTGTGCCTCGTCCTTTTGCTCGGTGTGTATCTGATCAATCTCGCATTTAGCGTGGGAATACCAGTAGGAAGTCACATCCGCGGTGGCTCCGAACACACAAGTGCGACCCGTCCATTTATTGATAATTACAACCCCACCACCCTGGGGTATAAATTGATGTCTGTTTACCCACACATAGTTAAAGCTTAAAACGAGAAGCCCTAGCAATATGGCTACACTTACCTTCCACATTTTAACCACGTCCCTTAATGTATGGCATCGTTGCCTCCGTTACTCTAAACAAAAACCTAATCAGGACTCGAATTCTGACTATCACGTACTGCAACTGTAGAACTGAACACAAAGATTTCCAAATTTGTTCATCCAGATTTGGGGCTGCGAGATTACCACCACCTGAGGCGTCTCCCTATCGTTGATAAACACCGAACTTCCACTATTGTCAAAGACGAAGGTATTTGATGTCGGGCTGGTACGACTATGGGTAAAGGACTCAAACCCAATCGTGTCCTTATCTATCCACTCCAGTTTCGTGGCTTTCTCGGTCATCTGGCTCTCTGAACGTTCAATGTCCTCATAGATGCTGTAATGGGCAGTTTTTATGCAGGACCAAACCTCCGACGCACTCACATGAGCAGAGGCAAACACCATAGTCAGAATCAGTAGGCCATTTTTAAGCGCCGACTTCAGCAAATCGATCTCCAGACCTTCTGAAAATTCAATAATTTTTTCCTGACATCGTTTTACATTACTTGTAGCCATAATCTCGACCACCGTGCAGATTAGCGCCTAAATATTTTGCCTCAACGAGAACCTTACAATACGAAAAAAGGCGAACAAAGAGGTCCTTGTTCGCCCTTTCGCCCAAAAAATTGGGCTAAACAAATGCAGTTTAATTACTGCATGCTTGTCGCGGTTACCCGATAAATTTCACCCTCATCAACCGTAACATAGAGTGAATTGTCAGGCGCCATAACTAGACCACGGAAGCGCTTCGAGAATCCCAGAGGCATCCTGCTGATCCCATTGATACCGAGCCCATCGGGGGTAATGCCTACCATATCGATACGTTGACCGATGGGTGTGCCCCCGAAACCAATGCCAAGAACACCAGTTGCTAGACGACCCTCGTAAATACCCCAGTTTGCGCCCTTCAGGAATGCAGCTGATGACGTACCCTGCGACCAACCATTGTTGTTCCACGTGGGGTGCATCAGGTCCGCGAATCGGGTGTCGCTCATGGGCATGTAAGACGCACGAACGGCTGGATCCATTCCATCCATTTGCTCTGGCTCGTACCCACAGTACTTGTCCGGACACGAGCCCCGACCGGCTGTCATTTCTTGTGGATCCCAGCCCGCGTTTCCGCCGTTCACAAGGGCAGTGATTTCGTCACTGTGCCAAGGTCCATGCTCCGCCGTGAAGGCTTTGCCATCGCTAGGACGGAAATCGATCCCCTGCACGTTGCGGTGTCCGTAGGTGTAGATCCGCTTGTCAAAACCCGCTGGAGGATTGTTATCAGGGTGGGCGTTGCCATCGGTATCTACCCGCAGAACTTTTCCACATAGTAGTTTCGGAGATTGTGGACAGACACCTCTATGACGGTCACCACCAGCGACCCACAAATAGCCGCCCGGACCGACACGCAGCCGTCCGCCGTTGTGTGCACCAGGCCCACCAAACGGCTGGTTTGACTCAAATGGCTTGTACTGGATATCGGTGACAATATCAGTCCTGTCAGTCACGCTCTTGAAGTCTTCGCTCAGAGTAAGGCGCATCACGATGTTGCCATCACAACGTTCAAAGTTACTCTTGCAACCAGAGCCGTGGTACTTGTTTGAGGTTGACGCCACATATAAGCGACGATTCTTGTCGAAATTACGATCGGCCGCTACACCCATCATCCCAGCCTGGCCCTCACAGAAAAGATCTGCGCCCGAGCTGGAATAGCCAGAGGATCCCTTCATTCCATATATGTTTGTGACCGTGCCGCCCGGTGAACGTATGGACAGACCCTTACACTTTTCGGTGAAAAACATCGTGCCGTCGGGTCGTACATTCATGTCCCAGGGCTTATCCAGCCCCTCGAGGACCGGGGTCACCTTGATCATAGGCACATCCATGCCAGCACCAATGGCGACTGACCCACCCAACACCAGTGCCGAGGCTACTGAGGCTATTAAAGACTTCTTTATTACATGCTTCATGAAAAAGCTCCTTCTTCATTATTTTTATTTCTCATATTTAGCGTCTTTCAAATAAGCCGAAAGATTCTCTATCTCTTCGTCTGTCAGTGGTTTTGCCATCATGATCATGAGTCCAGAATTGGGTCCGATCTTCTGGCCAGCCCTGTAGGCCTGAAGTTTTTCACGTGTGTACTCGATGGAATTTCCCGAAACCTTCGGGTAACTAGATACCCCTTTACCGGCCGGCCCGTGGCAGGCGTGGCATGACTGGTGGTAACGTTTATCGCCAGCGACTGGATCACCAGCAACTGCCGAATATGGTAATGTGCATACCAAGACTATAGAAAATAGACCAATAGATTTGAACAAATTACCCCTCCTTGTGGCGCCTTTTATTTTTATTCCTAGATCAATGTACAAACTATATTTATGCCACTCGACCCACGATTCAGGTTGTTTTAGCCGCCCAGTTCAGTCAAGGAACAAATCGGATTTTTAAGAATATTTTCTTTTTTTATATTCCTTTTAGTTATGTAAGATTTTTTTGGGGTTCATATCTGTTTCGTATGACGGGCCTCATAATTCTTAGGATGATCAGGGTGTTGGAGATGACTACTTTGGGCCGTACATGCTGCGCGGGGTTCGTTAATGGTCCTCAGTCATAAATTTTTAGGCCATCTTTAAATAAACCCGTCCGGTATGCCCAGACGGTTCCATCGGGATTGAATCCGATCCAACTGCCATTTTCTTTCCCAGCCTTATACTCACCCTTATAGAAAATTTTTGCGTTCTCATAATAGCTGACCCAAGGACCATCTTTCGTTCCAGCCCGGTAGCCCCCTTTGTAAAAAAGTTGTCCGTTGTCGTAATGACCTCGCCACATTCCGTCCTTCTCTCCGCGTATATACGCGCCCTCACTCTTTGGTTTTCCGTTAGGGTGGCGATAAGTCCACTTACCGTGCCTCAAACCGTTCTTGAAGAGACCACTACTCTGTCCGCGAACCTCTCCACTGAAGGGGATATCACTCGATATTTTGTAATAGATACCGCCTATTTTTACTAGTTGGTCCATAGTTTCAGCAGAGCCTATCAGAGGGATACTTGAAAAAAATACAATTAGGAAAAGGTTCCGCATATCTTCGACTCTCAAATACCGAAAGGTAAAAACATTAAATGATAGCTCCGCCAGACGTCGAATTATTCTATCCCGCCAGAGAACGGAGAAAAGATCCAAAAGTGTGGCAGCAAATGCCCAGAACAAAATCCACTAGTTTAAACTGTGGTTGATAGCATATGCTTTGTGGATCAGAGCAACTAGACGGAATGGTATCGAGAAATGTCTGAATTTAAGTCTTCAAACGTTGAAATATTCCATAAATCTATGGATTGTTTGAAGACAGATAACTTCACCTCGTTCAGAGCACTGGTAGATCCACTTGAACCTCTCGACCGCGAGGAGGTTCTTCAAATGTACAAAAAAGCATACCACTATCTAAAAACTGGGGATCCTAAAACACCCCCACGACCACCCGAGCCCAAATCAACAATAGACGCGACGTCTTTTTGTTCACAAAACAGCTCGCGAGATGAAAGAACCCGGCTTGGCGCAGACCTTTAAACTAACCAAAAATCTAGCTAATCGAGAGCGCCTAAGAGCCACCAGAACCAAATGGTACGGTCTATCTTCAGCCTGTCAGGTCTGCGGTACCAAAAGAGAGATAACGGATGGTTCTCGCTTTAGTCACGAACAATCCCATATGACCATCGTGATACCTAAGCACCCAAACAATGGACCATATGCGACTCGATGCAATCCAAATCCATCTTCTGCATACCATTCTCAATTAATCATTATCATTCAGTCCGGCGCCTGCCCCCGCCAAACGCGATGCCTCCGTGGCTGGCGCATACACACGTGATGCAAGATTATTCAATATTTCAGCATCCTCGGTCTCGATATCGAAGCGACTCACCCATGAGGTACTTTCCATACAAGGAGAGCATGCACTTAACCGACACATCCCCTGAAATGATGGCACTGTAGCGTTCACGATTTGATTCGCCTGAACAACGCAGTGAAAATCGTCAGCCTCAATCTGTAGTGCGCGATTGGAGCCGGTCAATCCGTAACAGATAATGCCTAAAAATAAAGGATAACCGATGACATTTAATTCGATCGGCTCATAAAAATTGAACCGCGGTAAATGATCAATCAGCGTAATGCCCAAATCAACTGGATCGAGGGCCAACGCAGGCCGTTCAAAAAAAGTTGAAACGTTGAGTCGCGAGGGTCCGGTATCCAAACGATCAGTTAGCAGAATAAACGTATGCGTTGCCGCCAGCCCCTGGCGCTCCGCTCTAAGTACCGACTCACCCAAATACTTGGCGCGCCCCCAATCATAACCCAGCCCTCGACTGGCCTTGGTGACCTGTGCGCGTAACTCATTACCCGACCATGTCATTGCGTGGGCCCGTAAATCCAAAATTGATTTGTCTGAACCACTTGATCAAGATATGGAGCATGTCGATAGAGCGTAATACGCAGCCAACGGTCGGACCGTGGATCAAACCGGGTCGCCCCGAAAAAAGATAATTTACATCGCAATAGATCAATCGGACGCAGTGCTACGTCGATCGTATTATCCCGAATTTCACCGTATTGGTTCGTGGCAATCCATTGTACCCGCATCGCTGCCAACCGGTGCTCTGGTTCACACATTAAAAATTCAGCTAAAGGAGTTTCAGATGGCCATGATTGCAGGGCTTGGCGATAGGCCATAATATCGCGCGCAGGCGCCAAAGGCTGCTCATATACTTCAAATGCGTCTTGATTACGCAGGCCTAACCGAGGTTCCAATTTCTCTTCAGATACGTACCACAACAAAGCAGTAGCCTCGGCATGTTTCCAGTGGATGTTATCGAGCCAGTAGTACTGCCGATCGATTTGTCTAATCGAGTCTGTGACCGTAAGGGCACCATTGACTGGCTTTAACTCGGATTCATCCACAGCCATCTCGATGGCAAGCGAATCAACCAATTCGTCATACGGTTCAAGCATCACGGATGCAAGAGTCTCCTGCGCTTCGAGGCACAGTGAAGTGGCGGCAAATCGCATCGCCTCAGCCCAAAGCGCTGTATTGGACGAGCGCGACTTAAACCAATCGGTGAGAACATCGAGATCACGTAGCAGCGCAATAATGGCCGCACTCTGTTTTTCATCAGAGCTCCGCCACGACCTAAAATCGGCCCACTGGCGATTCAACAAGTGCATGACCAGTGCGCGGTCAGCATCGGTCACCTCTAGGATTGACTGTACACGGGCAATAGCTTTCTCTCGTGCACGTATCCAATGATCAATCAATACCGGATGGTTGATTAGAAATGGTGCCATTCCTAGACCGGTCGAGTTACCAATGCCAAGCCGCGTAGCCAAAGCGTCATCTAGACGCACTGCACTATCGGGTGCTTGCAGATACGCGTCATGCTCGAGCCAGTCGCGCGCAAATTGGCGGACCATGAAAACGGTTAGCATTTCTGCCTGAAACGCCGGTTGTAATTCGGGTCGATCGAGAATCATTTCACGGTCACATGCACCGAATTTACCCGACCCATAAACCGCTGTGGTCCGCATGAGATAACCCGTCTCATCGATCAGTTCAGTGGCCGGTTGCTCGCCAGCTGCGAGGGTAGACGCCAGCACATCCCAGAGTCTGACCGACTTATTGGCTCGTGACATGGTCAGTTCGGACGGGCTCAAACGGCCTGCTTCTTGCTGTGGTACGTTGCATCGCAACCGGTCAATATCGCCATCAGTCGGAACTCCGTCAAACAAAGTAAAGGTTGAATCCCAGGCATTTGCAATGACGCGATCGGTTCGATGCTCGGGATCTAATTGATGTGCGAACACCACTAAACTGTAGGCTCGATCAGGTGTATAGGCTGTGTAAACGGCGTGTCCGGTACAATCGGCATCGATCTCAAACGCCGTTCGCTCGAATGACCAACGTTCTGCTTGAATCCTTCTCAGCAAAATGCGTAAAAACGACAAACGGGACCCATGCAGTGAACCCAATCGATCAAGCCGCATTACGTCATCAGGCTTACGCAGTGCATTCATCACATGGCCTTTTGCATACCAAAGCTCTCATCAAAGAAGCGCAACCAGTTCTCGCCCATAATTTGTCTAATTTCAGCAGATTCGAAACCTTGGTCCCAAAGTCCTTGCTCAATATGACCAAAATATCGATTGTCGATAAACCACTCCGGTTGTTCGGGAAAGCCCGGCTGCTCTGTAGAACCTTCACCAAAATCAACAGCCTTGGTCCAACGACCTGAGCGCATCCATTCGACTACCGAGTCGGGTTGACTCTGGCAGAGATCAGACCCCAGTCCGATATGTTCGATCCCTACCAATTCGGCGGTATCTGCAATCATCTGACAAAAACTTTCGAGCGAACAAGCACTCCCGTCTCGCAAATGATGCGGATACATCGAAAACCCAAACATCCCTGCAGAGTTACCGAGCGCCTCCAGTACCTCACGACTCTTGTTGCGCTTGGCTGGATGCCAAAATGCGGGGTTGGCGTGTGTAATCGCAATGGGACGCTCCGAGATCTCTATTGCCTCTAACGTGGACCGCTCCCCTGAATGGGACATGTCAATAACCAAACCCACCCGGTTCATTTCTCGGATAACTTCTCGCCCCATACGGGTAATACCGGGATCTGTGACTTCATAACATCCCGTTGCCAAGAGCGATTGGTTGTTGTACGACAGTTGCATAAAGCGCACCCCTAACCGATGCACAATCTCGACTAAGCCGATGTCATCCTCAATGGGGCTTGGGTTTTGAAAGCCGAAAATAATCGCGGTCTTGCCGTTGGCTTTGGCCTCGCGTACGTCGTCGGCTGTAAATGCTTGCACCAAGCGATCAGAAAAGTTTTCGAAGAATCGATTCCACGATTCGATGACAGCTACCATTTCTCGAAAATTCTCGTGATAAGCAATCGTGACATGTACACAATCAACCTGCCCTTCCGCCATCTGCTGGAAAATTTCAGGCGACCAGTTGCAATATTGGAGTCCATCGATTCGCATCATTCGGGCTTACCTTGAGCAATGTAAGACGTTTTGACCGTTGTGTAGAACTCGACAGCATATTGGCCTTGTTCGCGTGACCCGTAAGAGGATTGACCTCGGCCACCAAACGGTACGTGATAATCCGTCCCAGCGGTTGGGAGATTCACCATGACACACCCTGTTTGAGCATTACGCCTGAAATGATTAGCACGCGCGAGGGAGCGTGTCATTATACCTGAGGTCAAACCAAACTTCGTATCATTCACGGTTGCCAAACCTTCATCGTATGATCCGACCGAAATCACACTGGCAATCGGCGCAAACATTTCTTCGCGATTGATCGTCATGGAATTTTTGGTGTTGATAAATAACGCTGGTTGCATGAAGTATCCCGGTGTCTCGCGATCAAGCAAATCGCCACCGCACAATAGTTCTGCACCCTCCTCACGTCCGACTTCAAGATAACGATTGTTTTCGTTCAGCTGCGTCAACGAGGATACCGGCCCAATATGCGTGGATGCGTCAAGCGCATGACCCACTACTAAACTTTGCATGTGCTTCTGCAATTTATCCACGAATGGGTCGAGTATCTTGTCATGCACCACCAATCGGCTTGATGCGGTGCACTTTTGCCCGGTACTCCCAAACGCACCATTGGAAGCAGTCTGCACCGCCAAGTCAATATCAGCGTCATCCATGACAAGTAACGCGTTCTTAGAGCCCATTTCAAGTTGAACTTTTGCAAAGTGTGAAGCGGCCTGAGTTGCGACTTTGCGACCGACATCTACAGAGCCTGTAAAACTGATGGCATCAACGCCCGGATATGCTGTTAGTGCATCACCCAGACCGCTCCCAGAACCCATCAGCAAATTAAAGAGCCCAGCCGGTATCTCTTGTTGTGCAATGATTTCTGTCAGAGCAACTGCAGAGGCCAGTGTCAGATTAGCAGGCTTCCAAATAACGGCATTACCGAATGCCAGAGCCGGAGCAATCTTCCAAGCAGCGGTCGCCATCGGAAAGTTCCACGGGCTAATTACAGCAACCACGCCCACCGGTTCACGACGGACATCAATCTCGATACCCGGGCGTACTGAATCAGCCGTATCACCGGTTTGTCTCAAGACCTCGGCTGCATAGTAGGTAAAGAACTGACCAGCTCGGTATATCTCACCGCAACCTTCAGGTCTTGTTTTACCCTCCTCACGACTCAGCAGTTCACCCAGTGAATCGGCGTTATCCATCAGTGCACGGCCGATGCGATCCAGGACTACTTGGCGGCCCTCAAGAGGTGTAGATCGCCACTGCTTCTGCGCCCTAGAGGCAGCGTTAACTGCCCGCTCGATATCGTCAAAGTTTGCTTGCGCATAGAGACCGATCACATCACGGGTATCCGATGGATTAATATTTTCGACACGTTCATCTGATCCGACCCACTCACCTGCGATCCAATTATCAAATCTCATCGTCATTCTCCAAAGCTCGTACTGTATTTATTGCAAACCTGACCGTTCTCGCCATTTACGCCCACAAATTATTTTTGCATTACCATCTTTTCGCTCAAAAATTTTGTCAGCAACCAATAGGTTTTGATCCAAACGATAAATATTATTTCCACAAATCATCACTTCGTCAGCCCAAGTAGAAGAGGCAAATAAGAGAACAACAAGTGCAGTACGCATATCGGTTCTCCTTAAAATTTTTAGGATCAATGATAAACCAGCACGCGCAAGATGCATCGCATCAGCATAGTCGAATTACCTAAACAGATTGAGAACGATCGATAGAACAATGCTGATCGCGATACAGGTGACGATGGGGAAGAAGAATGAGGTATCGCCAGATTTGAATGCAATGTCACCCGGCAATCTGCCGAACGGAAGTTGTTTCAAGTAGGGGTAAAGCAATCCTGTGACCACCAGAACTATGCCTGTGCCGATGAGAAGGTTTTGCATTATCTGCCTCTTACAACGAATTTGCCTGTGTCTTCATTCTTTCACGGGCACACATCTGAAAACAGTTGTCCCACCAAGTTTCTCAAAATCACCATCATCGTCTACGGAGTATGGTGGAATATGCCCATAAGAGCCTCCTGCTTCGACACATGCCTCCTGTGTATCAAACGTTATCCCCGATATGACTATTCCACCGTTTAGGATTTGCCATATCAGCATCCACTGAACCACCGTATTTGCCTCTATTGATCTTTAGTAAAACGATATCAGAGGACAACAGAATAAATCACGATTCGAAAGTATCGAATTTACTGGAGGCGCGTACCGTCTCCTCAATTTTTCATAAACCTATGATTTTATTTGTTTAAATTTTGATATCTTGGATTACGCTCACATTTACGGCCACGAATTAGGAAGCACTCTTAATCTGGTTTAGTTCTGGAAATAGAAAAATTCTTGTAAAGGACAGTTTGTTTGGGAGCGACTTTGAGGTTTCTGGATTTCAAATACCGATAGAGATCAATTCTATATATCCCATGATGTATCCGCACGGCGTCGTACCCTGGCCTCAAGGTAGCGTAGCCATCATTCCTAAATTTCAGCTTACCGTTAGCGTAAACTCTGAGGAAACCCTTTTTTTCGGTTGTCCAATTGGCGTGAACTTGGATTTTGGTCCATTTCCCGCGCACATCATCAACTAACTTTTGTCCACGAAAGAACAAGCCATACTTAATCTCCTCAAAAAACAAATATTTCCTAGAGTTCTTTTTTTTGTTCTTTTCACTGATGAGTTTATATTGGCTATGGATGTTCTTAGCGGGGGAAATACTAAGGTAATCTTTCGGGAAGAAAATTTCCCACTGATACCAGACCTCACCACGCTCAGGTAAACGATTGTTTATTTCGGCTCTATCTTTTCCTCCGTCACAATCACTCCACTTCGATCCGTCAGGTTGCTTGTTTTCGCCACAATCACCATCGCTAACTTCAAATTGGATAACCTGGTCATCGCTACCCAAAGGGTCTGGAACAAAAATTATTTGTTCTGCCCTCGAAATCAAGCTCGTCGGACGCAGACGCCATTGAATACCCTTTCCGGCTTTATCTATTTGAGCGTATTGATCATCGACTCTTTCCGAGTCCGAGTTTTTATTCCAATTGCCAGCGATGACACTCTCCGCAGCAAAAAGAGCAACGAATACGACCAAGCAAATTTTGCAAAGGACGAATTTTTTCATTCAAGCACTCTCTCACCAATATTTGCTAAAACACCTTTCCCAAAGAGATTCCCAGCTTGATACTCTGGATCAACCGAAAAGACGGACATTACTGACTGATTGCTCCTTCGCAGCATGTTAAAGAAGCCACCATGCCCCGTCATTGTTAAAACAGGCTCGTTATCTAGAACGTAGACCCAAAACTGATAACCATAGGTAACACCCTCACGATGAGTAGGCACTGCCCGATTGATCCCATCAGCAAAGTAGTTTCCTAAACATGTCTCGTCACTTATCTCTTTGAGAATAAATTGACCAAACTCATGCCATGACACAGGCGTCATCACTAACCTTGCTTGAGAAACTGTCCGCCCATCGTTGTCGGCAGCCCAGTGCATCTGACTTTCACTAGCAAACCTAGAAAAAACATTTTCATAAAAAATCTGACTCGCAGATTTACCTGTTACGTCAGAAATTAAAACTGATAGCGCAAATGAGTCGGCCGCATGGTAATTGTGCTTAGACCCTTGGTCTCTCAGAGATTTTCCAAAATGCTGTACCGCTGAGAGAACGCTTGCTTTTCCGGCAAACTTACCCATACCCATTGCCATGCGCGAGACCAGGCGAACGTCCTTTCTATTCAGTGGCGTAACGCCACTATTCATTTGGAGTACATTCCGGATGGTCGCTTTGTCATAGGGAGTACCCTGTAACGAAACTGAATACTGGCCCATCGTTTCGTCTAAGGATTTTATGTCGCCTGCACAAAAAAGACTCCCAACGGCTGCACCCAAGGCGGTTTTCGACATCGACATACCTTGAATCGGTGTGAGCGCATCGATTCCTCTTTTTGCATTGAATCTGACATACACATAGTCATCATTCTTGCTGATGATCGTCGCGAGGTTCACCTTATCGTTGAAGATTCGGTCGAAATTCGCTACCCGTATTTCTGGTATCGCAACAGTCGGCTCATTTCCAAAACTCTGAATAGCAACATCGAACGGCCCCACTTTGCCAGTCCGATGAGCAGTAAAGTAAGGCTTTATTTGTCGCTTCCACATCTTTTCCGGGCCATGATCAGCATGTGTAGGCACGGAGAAAAGCGGTAACGCAATAGACAATAGTATTGCTCTTAGCATTCTATTATTTACGATGAAAGCCCCCTCATTACCAAAGACATAGCGATGTATTTTCTAAAATGTTTTTAAGACACATATCCCCCGCATGCAAGGAGCGAGTGACCGTCGCGTTACTCCAAAAGCACCCTTGGAACCTAGGTAGGTAATACTCGTTACACGTGGGCCATCTGGGGTGTGATGGTGTACTTGGGTCGAACATGCCACGGCAGAAAGACGTGATCAAAAGAGTAGCATTGTTCGTATTGAAGCGAGCCAAAAAAGATCAACGCGAGGGCTCCCAAACAGACTGACAGCAACGCTTCAAATTACCCGTTAGTAGTCACGTACTCTGATTTTGCTTTTTATAAAGTCCTTGTGCTCGACATAAATTAGATCAGCAATTTTACGAATGGTATTCTCTTCAAAATGATCTACGCGTCCGTCAGCGAACGCTATCTCCCATAAGCAATCAATGAGACCAATTTTTTCTTCTCTGGACAAGCATTGATTGATTACATGAGTGTGTTCAAATAATGAGATCGACAAGTCTTGTTGTTGCTCGGCCAAATTTATTAAATCATTGACTACGGGCCTTGCTAGCTTCCACTTTTTTGTAATCGTTGAAACGAGTTGGACTCTCTCAGTCTCGTCAAAATTACCATCAGAAAGTGCTACCTCGATCATCAGAACGACTGAAACTTTGCGAGTAAGATCAGCATTAGATTCTAAGTTAGTGTCGGTAGCTACAGAATCAAACAAACTTTTTATCGAACTCAACATAACGTTAGACAAGCCCACACTTAAGCCCACAAAATCTGTGCTCAGCCAACAAAGCTGCAAAGTCAAACAAGCGGATTTTGAACTCTCGGTGACACCACGACCTTCATCGTACATATAGCCAAGTTTATTTTGTCCACTAGCATTACCCTACTCGGCAGCCATCCGATACCACTTGACAGCCTCAGTATCACTCTGCGCAACACCATGATCATCTGCGTACACCCTCCCGAGGTTGTATTGGGCTTTTGCATTACCTTGTTCAGCAGACTTGCGATACCACTTCACCGCCTCAGCATCACTCTGCGCAACACCAAGACCTTGTATGTACATAGAGCCAAGGTTTAATTGTGCACGAGCATTACCTTGTGCAGCTAATGGTCTCCACTCTCGTACAGCCGCTTGATAGTCTCCGCGCTTGTAAGCATCTATACCTGCCTAGAAGTCAGCACTAAAACTCGGCACAGCCAACAAAGTACCAAAGACAATTAAGCACAGTTTGCAGAGGATTACCTTTTTCATTGCCTCGCACCATTATTTTGTCACACAAGTTGGAACAGTTGTGCTAACGCAACAGCCTCAAGGTTCAAAGATTAGATTGCAGTTTTGAAGCTCTTTTAGACAGCCTAGTCATTATATTCTTTCTTTCTTTAGCAGTCATCGAGCCCCAGCGGGAAATTTCTCGTTTTGTTCGATAACAACCAATACAAACCTCTCCATCAGGATCATATTTGCAGATGCTTTCACATGGAGATTTCACAGAATGACCTTTGGATCAGTTCAAACAGCCTTAGCTAGTTTACTAGTGGTGAAAGGCTTTCATAGGCATCGTTCACCCGAATAATTTTGCGAGCTACCTGTGGATTAAAAACTGGCAAGCCCGTGTTTACTCTTGGCCTTGATTTACGGTTGGCAATATGGCAACTATTGGTTCATTACACAAGTTAAATGGAGTATGAATCATGAAAAATGCCGCTCAAGATTTTTTAAGCAAAGCTAATTCGATTGTTCCGTCCATCGCTAAGGATGAAACACATTCTGTAGCGGTTAACAAGAAAGAATATGAGATATGACAAATAAATTGTTAATGTTGCCACTGGTCGTGCTCAAACTGAAGACCGCTCTGGCAATTAAGACTGGCTTTAGCTTGTTTGGTTTAGGATTAGGGATAGGGTGTTTACTTAATTCTTCGTCGGGTAAAGATGAATCAAAACTTGACACACGAACTAACAGTGATGAGTCATCAGCAAAAAAACCTCGCACTCGTCGTAAACCCGCTCAATAATAATGAAGGATTGGCTCGACTGTATTGAAGGAGACAAAAATGATTGAGATCTCAATCCATAGCTCTAATTTTGATGATTACGTTTTATCAGAACAAAACATATAACTCCGAATATTATAGAAAACTCTCTTAAAATACGTTGCGGTTAGAAAATTATAGGAAGTTAGATATGGCACTGTTTGAAAAACTAGTTAAATCGCTGGAATCTAATACAGCAGACGATTACCTGGAGCTCCTCCACCCAGAGTATGTATTTGTGCGGCATCAATCTGGAGAAGAGGTTGCCAAAGAAGCTTGGTCGGCCACTGTTACAGGGATGTTTAATGCGATGGCAGAGGGGAAACTCTCATGGTCGGATACCAGATGCTTATATGAAAACGATGATATTTTGGTATATCACAACATCGGAACCTTTCCCGATGGCACAAAAGAGTCAATTATCGCTGTTCACACACTTAGAGACGGAAAAATCATAAGAACGGAGAGTGGCGCAACTCCTCTTAATTTGTAATCAATGTTCGTACTGACTATATACTGACTAAACCGAATAATTTGAAAGGTAGTAGAAAGAAAAGCTCTGAAAGTATTGAATTTACTGGAGGCGCGTACCGCCTCCTCAATTTTCTATAAACTGCTGATTCTATTATTTTAATTTTTTAAATACCAACTTACGCCCACATTAACGCCCACAAGTTCTCTGCACAGCCAATAAAGCTCCCTTTAGCGGACTTAGGCAGGTGATACTGGTTACGAAAAAGTGATCTATTGGTAGGGGTCAGATACATTTCATGTTCGACTGTCGCAGGATTTATCTCGATGCATAAATTAATTGAATTGGCTACTAGACAGCTATCAGACTATAAAAATAATACTCCCGGAACATGGTTTGCAGAGCCTGTCTTCGATATGAATATCAATCTATCTTACGAACTTCAGGATACCGTGACCCAGTTACGTCTTAATGAAGGGGACTCTGTTGCCGGCTACAAGATTGGCTGCATCGGTAAAGACGTTAAAGAACAGTTTGGAATGGACGGGCCTATCAGAGGAACACTCTTCAGCAGTGAATTGTTCAGCAATAATGCAGTGCTTTCGGCAAGTGCTTATTGTAACTTGGCTATCGAGGCAGAAATGGCATTCGTGATCGATGAATATTTCCAAATCAAACGAGTATTCCCCGTCATTGAACTACACAATTTCATTTTTAGAGCACCGCAAAAAAACCTACCCGAATTGATTGGTAATAACGGAATAAACTGTGGTGTGGTAGTTCCAGTTCAGGAGCAACATCGTTCAATAAAAGACTTAGATCGACTCGTCGACTTATCCCTCCGAATAAACGACTCAATATACTCTACAAACCAATTGTGGCCGATTGATGGTAACCCCCTAGGATCCTTAGGATGGTTACAGGAAAACCTATGTTCTTACAACAAAAAACTGGAGGCTGGGCAACTGATACTCGCAGGTACTACGTTAGGGCTTTACACCGTTCGTGAGGGAGACCAAATCAATGTCAAGCTCAACGGCGAGGAAATATTAAGTTGTCTAATTCAATAAATTAGCATCGAAAATACACAATCTGTATGTCAAACAACAACCTTCCCGGTTGCACCGCTTCCGCATCTTGCGTAGGTTGATCCTGATTTAAATTGCACATCTCCTGATGAAAGGTGACGTACCATGCAAAACACTGCCTCCGATAGCATATCACCAGCGATTTCAGAACAATTTGGTTTCGGCACCCAAATTCGTAAGTCACCTTATTTTGAGGCGACGGTGAGGTGGGGCGCAAAACAGTTTTCCGTATACAACCACATGTATATCCCACGGGATTATGGAAGCCCGGAAGATAATTTTTGGAACCTGGTTAATACTGCAATCCTTTGCGATGTGGCCGTAGAGCGACAAGTCGAAATCTCTGGACCTGATGCTGCATACTTCGTTCAGATGCTCACTGGTCGTAACCTGTCCCAAATGCAAATCGGCCAGGCCAAATACGTTTTGATTACTAACGAGACCGGCGGGATTCTTAACGACCCAGTTCTCCTCAAACTAGCGGAAGATCAATTCTGGCTCTCACTCTCTGATAGCGATATTTTGTTATGGGCCAGCGGAATTGCCGTGTTTGCGCAAATGGATGTACAAATTCGAGAACCCGATGTGTCACCCTTGCAATTGCAAGGGCCTGAGTCAGGCAACATCATGGAAGCGCTATTCGGGTCCGACATATCGACCCTAAAGTATTACTGGTTTCGTGAATACGAACTCGATGGCATACCACTCATCATCTCGCGAACCGGGTGGTCGAGCGAGTTGGGCTATGAATTATTTCTTCGTGACAGCGCTTACGGTGATATTTTGTGGGAGAAGATCATGGCTGCAGGCCAGCCATTTGGATTAAAACCCGGCCATACATCAACCATCCGGCGCATCGAGGGCGGCATGTTGTCCTATCATGCAGATGCCAATAGTGAAACCAATCCATTTGAGGTGAATCTTGGACGCCTGGTGGATCTCGAAATGGAGGCCGACTTTATTGGAAAGTTGGCACTAAAACAGATCCAAGCATCCGGGGTTCAACGAATACAAGTGGGGCTCGAAATCCAAGGGAGTCCACTGACACAACCCAACACGACATTCTGGCCGGTGTCCTCAAAGGGTGGGTCAATTGGAAAAGTGACTTCCGCTGTCTATTCACCACGACTTGAGAAAAATATTGCGCTGGCTCTGGTGGAGACTGCGCAGGCAACCATCGGTCACCAGTTAACCGTCGAAACGCCTCAAGGTGAACTTGCCGCTGAGGTTGTTCCTGTGCCGTTTTACGACCCGAGGAAAAGTCTCGCTAGCGGAGCGACATCGGTTCAAAAGGAGACAGCCCATGGCTGAACTATCAATCGATTTGATATGGAAGTACGTCGCCGATGCGGAATTTCCAAATCGTCATGCCATCACCTTTTCCGGGGCTCAGCAGGTAGAGTCTGATGCGGCACCTGACTGGGGTGGCAGTGAATCGGCAACCAATCCTGAGCAGGCGTTAGCCGCCGCGATGGCCTCTTGTCACATGATGACCTTCCTGGCTCTGGCGAATAAAACCAAATGGCCCATCAGCCAATATTCTGATCATGCGACTGCCCATCTTGGAAAAAATTCATCCGGACAGATGGCCGTTGTAAAAATCGACTTAGCACCAATCGTGACCCTCGACACCGATTTTGAGTGCACAGAAGACATGTTAATCACGATGCATGAGCGAGCCCATCGGTACTGTTTCATAGCAAATTCGGTATCAGACTCGCTGACGGTGGACATTAAACCAGAGAGGGCCCCATGAACGACCTAATACTTCGCGAAAATGCTGATAATGGCGTGTGTACCCTCACTCTCAACTCTGAGGCCAACCGGAATGCGCTCTCTAAGCAGATGCTTGCAATACTGCTCGAAAACATCGAATCGGTATCGAATGACCCGGCTGTTCGGGTAGTCATCATCAAAGCGAAAGGCCCTGCCTTCTGTGCCGGACACGACTTGCGTGAAATTGATACGCATCGAAAGGATCCAGACCACGGCATTTTGTTCTTTGAGTCATTGATGGCGCTCTGTAAGCAAACCATGCTAGCCATCATCAATGCGCCCAAACCAATCATTGCGCAGGTAAATGGCGTGGCAACAGCAGCCGGTTGCCAACTAGTCGCGTCCTGTGATTTAGCCTATGCCTCTGAAACCGCTCGCTTCAGTACACCCGGGGTACATATTGGTTTGTTTTGTTCGACACCGATGGTCGCACTGTCTCGGAACGTTGCCACCAAACATGCGATGGAAATGTTATTGGTAGGCGATATGGTCTCCGCGTCAGATGCGCAAGCGATCGGTTTAATTAATCGATGTGTCAGTGGATCCGACTTGCAAAAGACCATTGACGAAGTGGCCGGCAAAATTGCAAATAAATCAGGGGATACCCTTAAAGTGGGTAAACACGCGTTTTATGAACAACAAACAATGAAAGTTGACCATGCATATCACTATGCCTCTGAGGTTATGGTCACCAATTTACTGACCGAGGACGCGCGCGAGGGCATCAGTGCTTTTCTCGAAAAACGCGCGCCGGACTGGCGGTCATGAGGCACCTGCAGTGAATCCGTATAACGAGGGTCTCAACGCCAACGTAGCCAACTATCAACCGCTGACACCGCTTCGGTTTCTCGAGCGGTCCGCGCAACTGTATCCGAATCGAATAGCCATCTGTCACGGTGATACTCGCTTTACATATCGTCAGTTTTATCAGCGAGCGTGCTGCTTATCCGATGCATTGCAAACGTGCTTTGGTGTAAATACTGGAGACACCGTCTCAGTGCTGCTCGCCAACACGCCACCGATGCTCGAGTGTCACTATGGAATCCCAATGACCGGTGCGGTCATTCACTCAATTAATACGCGCCTCGACGTGGCTGCAATTGCATTTCAGCTTGAGCATGCATTGTCTATGTTACTCATTGTTGATTCTGAATTTTCGGAACTTGCATCCGCCGCATTGAGTCTTTTGGACAACCCGCCGTCAGTGGTGATTTATCGTGATCCCGAAATCCAAGGGGATGCTGAAGTCGAATGCGAATATGAAGCGTTGTTGAGTAGCGGAAATCCGGATACACCCTGGCAATCACCAGAGTCTGAGTGGGATGCGATCTCAATCAATTATACATCTGGGACTACAGGCAAACCAAAGGGCGTGGTTTCTCATCATCGCGGTGCGTACCTACTGGCCCAAGGCAATATTTTGACACTTGGAATGCATCAGTTCGAGGTGTATCTATGGACCTTGCCCATGTTTCATTGCAACGGGTGGGGATTCCCGTGGAGTTTGTCTTTGATTGCAGGTGTGCATGTATGCTTGAGACAGGTGCGTGCCAATGCCATCTTCGAAGCCATCAAGAACGAGCGTGTAACCCATCTTTGCGGTGCCCCAGCTGTGATGCGGATTCTGACTGAGACTGAGCCGTCTCCAACACAACAATGGCAACATCCAGTCGCATTCTGCACAGCAGCCGCACCACCTCCCGCACCAATTTTGAAGGCCATGCAACAAAGAGGTTTTCAACTGGTTCACTTATATGGTCTCACTGAAACTTACGGGCCTGCTGTGGTTAATGAATGGAATCCCGATTGGGACCTGTTAGATGTTGAATCGCGGGTTGAACGGACTGCCCGGCAAGGCGTTCGATACCATGCCTTGGAGCGGCTCGCAGTGCTCGACCCAACAACACTCAAACCGGTCCCACATGACGGAGAAACCTTAGGTGAGGTCATGTTCAGTGGTAATATCGTGATGAAAGGATACTTTCGGAATCCAGAGGCTACGCGAAAAGCATTTCGGAATGGATGGTTCCATTCAGGCGATCTTGCAGTGGTGCATCCCGACGGCTTCTTGCAACTCAAAGATCGGGCGAAAGACATCATCATCTCAGGCGGTGAAAATATCTCTTCCATCGAAATTGAGGATGTTCTGTATCAGCACGCAGGCATTCGATTGGCAGCTGTGATCGCGGTGGCTGACGAGCGCTGGGGTGAGGTACCGCATGCGTTCGTTGAACCGCACCCAGATCAAAACCTCACACCGGCCGAATTAAGAGACTGGTGCGTTGAACGGCTCGCCAAATTCAAGATCCCCAAGAAATTTACCCTGCAGACTATTCCCGTTACTGCAACCGGCAAAATTCGTAAAGTCAGTCTTCGTGAGAAAATTCAGAACATTAACTATAAAGTAATCCGTTGACTTTGAAGTTCAGACCAGAAGACTGAGGTGATTTATGGATAACTACACAAAAGCAGTTTTGACCGTGATTGAATCAGCCGAAAGCTAACCAGAACGTAATATGAAAATTTTTGGGCCTGTAGATTACTTGGTGATGACCAAAGCTCTATCAAAAAGTAGATCACATTCGCCTTCCGTTCAACTAGAAAGTTTAAAGTCCCAAATTACTTTCAACACAAAATTTACTTAGCGCGTCTGTACCGAACCTATGTAGCCGACAAGATGGTGCAGCTATGTAAAAACGAAAATGCTCTGAGCAAGGTCGAACCGTTCAGTCTGTCGGCTGTTCGCAATTCATTACATTTTGGCGGCAGTCAGTACCTTGGCACATCGAAGCACTATTAAATGATTACGGACGCTCGAACGATATTCAAACAGGCTTCTACGATCAAAATGATTGCTTTAGTGAGAAACTGCAAGCTCTTTAGCAATGGGAGAACTTTATTTTAGAGGGTTCAGCGTGAGTCATGAAGAAACAAACGAAATAGAAATCTCAGTCCAACCGATCGTCTACAACAACGCGTAGACCGGTCAGCGGGCTACCCCTGACAACCGGTGTTGGTCTCGGAAATCTCACCTCTAGCGTAAGAAGGAACGATTGGAATCGCATTATTTACAAGCGTCTTTTCCGATCATTAAAAAATTATGCGGTAACGTGGTCGTGTATCTCGGTACACATAGTCACGAATAGACCATTACCTGGGCTATTTTCAATTGCTTGATGGATATCAGCCTCAGACTCTGCCTCCCAAAGGCAATAAAACAAGTCTGTGTCTTTGGAATAAAAAATATCTTTATTTACCGCCCGGTCGCTTCTAATAAGGATTTCAGTATCTGCATTTCTTGTTTCCAATATCCTTGCCATAATTTCTTGAGCTTCTTTGTTAACGAAGCTATGAGTGGCTATGAATTTTTTCATTATTCCTCCTACCAATTGAAATCTGCGTTTTTACGAACGCACAAGTTTGGCTTGAATCGTCAAAAACAAGCATAAAAGAACCCAGAACAAGCCACATGACTAATTCATCCCGAGCTAGATGCTAAAAAACTAGCATAAAGTCACTGTATTTAGTAATCGAAGCTCTTGCTGACTATTTGCTTACTGAAATTACACATATCAGTCATCCGTAGAGTCTTTCTGCTGAGTAGACTTGCGACGAGTACGAGGCTTTTTGGGAGATGGTTTTGGTTCTTCATCCTGCCCCATCTCAATCACATCATCTTCTGATGTATCGTCGTCATCCCTGAACTTTGTAGCCAACGGAGACACCCACATCAATGCAAGCAAGGCTCCATACGTTATCAACTCAAGAGATACAAACAGACCTTCCATCGAACCCACTAACGAATGCTTACCAAAATCCACATCCATAAATACAAATAAAACGGTTGCAGTGAGAATCAGGCGACCGAGGGATTGGAATTTATAAGCTGAATACAATCCATAGAAATACACCAGAAGGTAGAAAACCAAGACGAGAAAATCACCTAAAATGCTCGAGGGCGTTCCGTATAGGTCTTGGATGGCCCTCGCCAGTTGATCTGGCACGGTCACCCTCTCGATAATCGTTGCCAGAATCGCGAAGGCAAATAGAACGCCGTTGGCGATCACGAGACGCTTGAAGTTTTTTTCCATAGGTTATCTCCCGAAAATATAAAAAAACGCTAGCACAAAGCGATTGTATTTAGTAATCGAAGCTCTTGCTGACTATATGCTGACTAAATCAAAAGATTTAGTGGGTGGTAGAGAGAAAAAGTCTGAAAGTACTGAATTTACTGGAGGCGCGTACCGGAATCGAACCGATGTCCACGGATTTGCAATCCGCTGCATAACCACTCTGCCAACGCGCCATACGTGAAGGCCGCGAATATTACGCCTGTAGCTACCCTCTTACAAGAACTTGAGAACCGTGTACAAAAAAGCCCGCATCTCGGTGCGGGCTTTTCTGAAGAACTGGCGTCTTAAGGTTTAACAGTTGTCAGACCGAGGTTAGCCCAATTCTGCATACCACCACGGTACCACTTGATCTTGTGCGATGGGTAACCGAAATCAAGGAGTGCCTTGATATTCGCCGGCGATTGACCGCACCACATGCCGTTGCAGTACATCACCAGGGTCTTCGCCTTCCCGAACTTCCAGAGACCATCGAACTGAGTGGCATTAAATTGACCCTCCATGATTTCACCAATTGAGAGTGGATCAGCGCCTTTAGCCGTGTTTAACTTTGTCCATGGAAGATTGATCGCCCCAGGGATCTGGCCACGCTCAACCCAATTCGGGGTACGTGAATCAATCACCATGACTGAATCGTCACCGGCTGACATTTGCTCTAGGTAGTCGATCATTTCGTTCTCACCAATCGTCTCTACTCCTGGGGCCAGACTGATCGGCTGAATGCAAAACGGAGGGCATGGACGAGAGGTCTTCGCGAAGGAAGCATCAACGTTATTGCCATTATCTTGGACACGCTGAATGGTGATAATTTTACCCTTATGCTTAACCTGCGCCGTAGCTTTTCCACCGAAGGTGATATCTACCGGCTTATTTTGAGCATTCGCTGCGAACGGTGCTACCACCATAGCGCCCACAACTAGCGCTCCTGCGAGCGTTTTTTGAATATTCATAATTAATATCCCTTTCATTATTTTCTTCGAAGATGGTCTCACTTTAGATCGATTCCGCCTCATCTGAGCAAGAATCCTCGAGCTCAGCATCAGTCGGACAAGGCTTACCATCTGCGCAGGTTTTTGGCTCTTCGGCATAAGCTGTGTTCAAAAACAGGGACGATGGCACTAGGCCCATTCCCATTACGATGATCAAAACTTTCAAAACATCAAAACGCATAAACAGGCCTTTAATTTCGTTCTATAGATATAACCTCTTTAAGATGTTACTCCCAAAGAGGTTTCGTGCATGGAGACTAGACTAAAGTCTCAGAAAACAATGGTAAAAAAAATTCAACTTCGTATGAAATGATAAAAAGCTATATCGTTAGACTGTAAATGAATACGCCAGTACTTACCCTCTCTGACCGATACCCTCGGAATCACAGGGAAACATTTTAATCATCATCTGAGTTAATGCCTCAGGGGCTTTCATTGAGAAATCTGCGATAGATGGCCAAAAGTTTAGATA